>JAZQHH010000039.1:0-21601 GCA_045540495.1 Faecousia sp. | reverse complement strand
CATAGTGGCAGGCTCACTTGCACCACAGTTGGTGCAGGTGCCGCCGACATAATTGTGGCCGGTGGCGGAGATGGTTTCGGTGTAACTGTCGCCGCAGTTACCGCAGGTGTAGACGGTTTTGCCGTCAGCGGTACAGGTGGCGGCGGTGGTGGTGCTTTCGTAGCTATGGCCGGTAGCGGGGATGGTTTCCTCGTAAGTATCGCCGCAATTGGTGCAGGTATAGGTGGTGCAGCCGTCGCCGGTGCAGGAGGGGTTGATGGTGCAGGACTCGTAGTTATGGTCCGCCAGAGGGGCGTTCACATAACGGTAGACCGTTCGGGTCTCCACCTGGCGGGTTTCAGAAGCGGTAACTTTCTCATCGCTCCAGTCGGACCAGTCGGTCCAGCGCTCGTAGGTGTGGGTAAGTTCGGAGGTCACGGATTCCTGAGCGTAGACCGCTATGGGCCAGTACCAGATGCAGCTGGCGCAGGCGGTACTGCCGGTGAGCTTATAGCTGCCATCGCTGCTGTCGTAACCCGAAGTATCAACCCCCGGGACCTGGGTGCTGTAGTAGGCGTGGAAGGTTGTATAATTGCCGGATTTGCTCACCAGACTGGTGGCGGAGGAACCGGTACACCAGTGGAACCACAGGTAACCCACCACCGAATCGGACGCGATTTCCGTTTTGGTGGTGTCTGTTTCCGAGGCGGTGACTTTGCTGGCCTTGTTGTTATACTGGGCATAGAGGCTGTTGGTGGTATCGAAGCCGGAATTCCAGCTATTCACATAGGTGACGGTCTGGCGGTCGGTTTCGACCCAGGCGCTGCCAACCAAGGTGTAGCCATCCAACGTGTCGGTGGAGGTCAGGGTTTCATAATCGGAGTAGCGGTACTCCTGCTTGGACTGGATCAGGCTTTCATCGATATCGGTGGGAGCGGTTTCGCTCCAGTCGGTGTACAAGCTGTCGGCATAGGTGATGTAGCTGTCGCCGCAGGTGCCGCAGATGTACTCGGTGCAGGGGTGATTCCGGCAGTCACCGGGCAGCGCAATGGGGGCATAGTCGTGGCCGGTGGCCGGGAGGGTCTGGGTGTTGATTTCGCCGCAGGCGGTACAGGTTTGGGTCTGGGCGGCGGGTTCGGTGCAGGTGGGGGTGTCCCCTTCCCAATCGCCGAAGCTATGGCCCAGGGCGGCGGTGGTTTCGGTATAGACATAGCCACAGGTGCCGCAGGCGTGGACGATTTCGCCGGCGTTGGTGCAATCCGCCTGGGCGGTGGTGGTATCGGAATAGCGATGGGCGCAGGTGGACTGGCTGACGCTGGAGGATACCACCACGAAGTATTCTTCCACCAAATCGAGGGTGCCGGAGTTGGACTTGATTTCGCCGTCTTCTACATAATAGTTGATGTAGTCAGCGGAGATGACGTAGGTATTCTCGCCCAGGGGAACCTTGTTGAAGGCGGTGGCATTGTCGATATTGCTGCCCTTCAGGGTGTAGGTATTGCCGGCAACGGAATCGCTGGCACCAGTGACGGGGGTACCGGTTTGGCCGAAGCCGTCGTAGATATAGACTGCGGCGGTGCTGAGCTTATTGTACTGGGCGGCGATGGTGCCCTCCACATAGAAAATGTTGCCGCTGACATGGCCGTTGGGGATGGTGGCACCGGTGATGGTGATGTCGGTGGTGATATCATCCACATAGATTGTGCCGGAGGCACTGATATAGCCGGTCTGATTATCCGCGGTGATGATCTTGTACCACTGCTCCCCCAGGGTGTTGACGTACAGGCCCACGCCGGTGACGGTTTCGCCGGTGGCAACGTCGGTCACCAGGGTGGACTGGCTGTCAACCGTGGCGGCGCAGGGCAGACTGCGGACATCGGTGGCGGCGGTGACATCCAGGGTGCAGTGGGCAGCATAGCTGGTACACTTGGAGATATAGCTGCTGACAGGAGCGGCAGGGACGGTGCCGGTATAGCGCTGGATGGTGTACTCCTCCGCGTATTTTTCAGCCAGCTCTGCGGGGGTATAGTAGGAGCGCTTCAGCTGGGGTGGGGTCTGCTCGGTGATTTCGATCTCGATCAGGTTGCCCATGGCATCGTAGCTCAAATCCGTGCAGAGGACCACATGGCCGGCGCTATTGGAGTTCAGGGCATCGCCAAGCTGGAGGTAGTTGCGGATATTGCTCTCGGTGGCATAGCCATAGCTGGTGGAAATCTGGGGGATGGAATAAGTCGTATGCCGGGTGGCACCCCAACACCAGGAGACGTAGGCGGAGCAGTCGGTGCCGTAGTATGTAGAATCCCAGTTGTTATAGGTGGACATTTCTGTGTAAAACACGCTGCCGGCTGTGGCGGCGGCCTCCAGGAAGGTCTCGATGGTGACGCCGTAGCCGATGTAGTAGCCGGCGTAGATGGGCTGGGCATATGGGAGCCGGTAGGTCTGGCCCTTTTCGAAGGTGTACTGGTAGCGCCAGCCGGAAATGGTTTCCTGGGCCACCCAGGTCAGGTTATACATATAATCGGCACGGTCAACGATATTCTGCTGGTTCTGGGTAGCGGCGTGGACCGGCCGGGGCAGCAGAGGAACGAAGCTCAGCAGCATAGCCAGCACCAGCAGCAGGCTGATGAATCTTGAACGAACGTAGCGCATAACGATTCTCCTTTGGCATTTTGTACAATATAGCAGTAAAATTGGAATCGACTTTTTGCTATCATTTCCATTATACACCTTTTTCTCCCTAGCGCAAGGGAAAAATGAAAAAAAGAAGGGCCCGTTTCACAACAGGCCCTTCCGGGGGTCACATCAATAGACGCTATACCATTTTCCGTCAACTTTTATCGTGTCGCAATAGTAATCGGAGGTCTCTTCCCCTTCTTCACCGGTAAAGGTGGTTCTTACATGGACATACTGGTAATCCTCGATCTCAAGGCCGAAGTCTTCGGAAAACTCAGCTTTAATCTCTTCCAGCCTTTTTTCGGACACGGTTTCGGTTTCCACAGCCTCGACGGTGTATGTATAGCCCTCGCCCAATTCTCCCTCGATATCCCTGCGGCGCTCATCCATGTCGTACTGCAAGGATTCAATATATTCTTCCTTGCTTTCGTATTCATAGCGATCCAGCTGCGTATTAAAAAAGGTTTCATGGTAGTAGCTGACATATTTCTTTGCGTCGCACGCTTCCAGGGCCTTGATGACGTTGACAGCCACGGTTTCAGGGGTTCGGGCTTTCTTGTCCCCTTCCTCGTCGCCGCTTTCGTCGCTCTTGTCGTCTTTCTTATCGTCATCGTCATCATCCCGGTCACTGCTGCTGGAACTGCCGGAGAACCAATCGAAGGGGTCCTCCACACCGATCCAGACGCCAAGGCCCACCACGATGGCCAGGGCCACCGCCACAACAGAGATGATGATCCATTTGCCGGATTTACCGGACCTGGACTGCTGGGCTCGGGCTTTTTTCTCGGCAGTGGTGACTACCGGGTCGGTGACCTTCACCGCACCGGCATTGCTGATGGCGCTGGCGGTCAGATCGCAGCCGCAGATATAGCAGAATTTCGCATCCATGGCCAGCTCCTGGCCACATTTCGGGCAGAGCCTGCTGGAGACGGAAACCGGCGCCGCAGGGGCAGCTTCAATTTTAGAGCCGCAGCTGTTGCAGAATTTGGCTTCCACAGGCAGCGACTGGCCGCAATGGGGGCAGTTTTTCATAGGAGCCGGAATCTCAATGACTGGCACCGGCACAACCGGCTGCACACGGACAGGCTCCTGATCCACCGGCACCGCCACAGGGTCCACCCGGGCAGGCTCCGTCGGAGGCAAATCCTTGCGAGGCACCCGCTCTTCCATCGGCGCCGGCACAACGATGGGCCGGAGGCGCTTCTGGCATCTGCCACAGAAGTCCGCGTTTTCCTCCACAGGACGGCCGCAATGGGGGCAGGTATTCTTGGGGGCGCTGGGCTTTTCCTCCGGCCCCGCCGTGTTGAAGGGCGGTGGGGTCACAGGTGCTGCCGGCGTCTCACTCCAGCCGCAGACACGGCAAGCGGCGACGCCATCCGGAATCTTGCAGCCGCAATTTTTACATACCATTTGGATTCACTCCTTTAATAAAGGGTCAGGAAATATACCAGAACATATTGATCTTCACCAGCTCCACCGTTGTCTGAAAGGTAACGGAACCTTTGCTGCCGGAGATGGTGACATCCAACTCCACATCTTTCACGGTATCCACGGGAAGATCATAGAGATCTTTGTATTCACTTTGGAACTGCTCCAGAGCATTGCCGTTTTTGTTCCACTGGTCTTTGACCTTATAGGACATTTCCCAGTCAGAGCCATAGACATCGCTGTAGGTGGCGTTGAGCTTATCCGAATCTTCCGACAGCTTGCTGCGATATTCGTGCTCTGTCATGCCAGTTTCTTCCAGCACCAGCTCCAGCACCGCATCGTGCTGCAGCTCCAGCACATCCGCCCGGTCGCCGCCGTAGAGGCAATCCATGTACTCCCGGGTCAGGGTATCGCAGTTTTTGCCGAAGGGGGTAAAATCAAGGCCGCTGAGCGCCAGCTCCAGCACCGTTACCGCCGCTACCACGATCACTGCGAAAATGGCAGGAATGGGGCTGGCTTTTTTACGCTTGGGCTCCGGCGTCAGTTTACTGCCGCAGTGACCGCAAAAAGGTCGGCCATCCAGGGTTTCTGCGCCGCATTTTTTACAAATCATGGTATTTCTCCTTACAGGTCCCCGGCTACGACGAAGGAAGAGGACTGGTTTTTAGGCTTCGGAGTGGGGACACCGCCGCTCAGGAAGCCACGGAATACCATTTCCGCCGTAGGCCGCTTCTCGGGGTCCAGCTGAAGCATCTGCTCCAACAGTTGACGCACATCCTGGGGCATCGACTCGCAGAGCTTCAGCTCCGACCCGGCCGCTACGGCTTCGCCGGCACTGCTGAACTGATCCGGGTCAAATTCCGGCAGGTAGCCCGCAAAATATTGATGGAACAGCACACCCAGGGCGAATATATCCATTTTACAGGTCAACGGAACCTCGTTGCCCATCATGCTCAGCACAGCCTCCGGCGAAAAATACACCTGATCGCCGATGATGTTTTCCCCAGGGGCCGGGGTGGCGGACTCCAGGAAGCTGGAGTCGAAATCAATGATCTTGGCGGTGACGTTGCCGCTATTCGTCTTCATGTACAGCACATTATCGTGCTTCAGGTCCGCGTGGATGATGTGGCCCCGGTGGATACCGGAGATGCCATGGGCAATAATGGAACACAGCCGCCGCTTCTCCCGCTCGGTCAGGGCCACCACGTCCTCCACCGTCCAGGGCAGGGCCACGATTTTGGGCATGGAAATATAATACTTGGTGCCGATGCGGAAAAACTCCGTGACCCGCACCGCATTGCCATCGGTATTGGCGTTGAGGGACTGATAAATGGACAGCTTCTGGGCTTCAAATTCCTCGCACTGCTTGATCTTCTTTTGCAGCCGCGCGGGACTGGAGACCGTATCGTTTTCCGGATATTTGGGGCTGAGGAACTGCTTGATAAAATAGTCCCGTCCCTCTTTCTGGCCAAAGCCCCAGAGGGAATAGCCGGCATTTTCACTGGTCAAATGGCCGGTCAGTTCATATGTACCCAACATTTCCATCAGGCGCGTCCCTCCTTCATAAATCTGCAATATTGGCCCCGGTATTCATCCCAAAGCAGCTGCCGGGTCTGCCGGTCTTCCAGTGGAAGCTGGAACAGGCGATTCAGACATTGGTCGCACAGCTGCTGATACCGGGCGGCGAAAACATTTTTCATTTCCTCAAAACCGTCGTAACCCAGGGCCGCCAGGCACAGGGTATGGTCGTCACCGGCGAACTGGCCAATGGTGGCGGCCAGCTGCTGCTCCCACTGGGCGGGGCTCTGGGCCGTCACCAGGGAATCCAGCAGCATCCCCTCAAACTCCATGGGGGTGGAGACATAGCCGAAACAGCCGTCGGTGGCGGCGAACACCAGAGCGGAACCCTGGATGGTCACCGTGTTCAGGTGCAGCTTCGTCTCCTTCTCGGCGCAGAGGATGTTTTTCAGGACACCGTCCTCGTACAGGTTTTCCATGGGGTCGGGGACGGAGGTATCATCCACCGTCAGTTGGGCCAGGCCCTGCTCATCCAGAATATAGACCCGGGAATCACCGGCCCAGATGGCGTTGACCTCCATAGCTCCGGAATCCAGAGGGCGGATCACCGCCGCAGCAACGGTGGTGGGCAGGGTGCGCACCATGGAGCCGCGGATCTGAAACGCAGAATCCTCCTTAGGAGGTTGGTAGGTTTGCAAACATTCGCCCAGGGCCGGGGTCATGACCCCATAGGCAAACGCCTCTGCGCTCATATCCGAGGGGTAGCAGGCCCGGAACTGGTCAAAAAACGACCCCGCAGCCAGCCGGGAGGCCATATACGCCTCCGTCCGGCCGGTGTAGCACTCATGCTTCCGGGCACCGGCGCCGCCGCAGCCATCAAAGACCCCCAGCAGTCCAACGGTATCGCAGAAGGCATGGCAGGCACAGTCCTCGCCATGGTCCGGCAGAATCTCCTTGCAGAAGGACAGTATGAAATTCAGTGGAAGATTATTGTTCATCCCATCCACCTCATTATAATATAGATATTACACGGAATTGACAATGGCGTTGAGAATTTCACCGTAGCTCTTCTCCGCCAGGCCGTTGCCGGCAGCGGAAGGGATATGAATGGTGTTATCCCAGTTCTGGGAGATATAGCTCCAGCCGGGCTCATCGGGGGCGAAGAGGATCAGCCGCTTGGCGTTGCCGTTCATATCGTCCCACCAGTCGCTGAGCTCGGACAGGTCCTGGGGCATACCCTTGGGATAGTTGGGAGAGCTGGCGCCGTAGCCCATGTTGTGGGTGCCGGCATCGGTCCAGACCACGATGACCTGACGGCCCTTGGCAGTGACAGGGACCCACTTGGACTTGATGGCGTAGGCCAGGGCCTCCAGGCCGTCCTCAGGAATATCGCCGCCGCCGTCGGCGTGGATGCTCTGGATGCAGGCCTCGAACTCCGCCGCCTGCTGGGGCAGCAGGAAGAAGTCGGTGACCATCATAGCGTCGGGGCCGTCGGCCAGGTAATCACGGAATACCACCACACGGACCCGGAGCTGGCGGACCTTCTTGCCCTTGCGGGTCATGATGCCGTCGAAGTCGCTGTAAAAGTTCACGGCGTTCTGCTTGACCATGTTGATGATCTTCATCTCGCCGCCGGAAATATCCTCCATGGAGCCGGTGCCGTCGATGCAGAACACCATGTCCACTGTATAATCCATGCCCTGGGCGCCGCCGGCGCGGAGATTCTGGCCGTAAGAGCCCTGATTGATTTCTGCCATTTTAATTTCCTCCTGTATATTCGAATCGTCAAAATTCCACGTCTGCATAATGAACGAAAACGGTATCGCCATCGGTATTGGGCCAATTGATCCGGAAATCGAAGGGGCCGGGATCACCGGTGGGGTCCGGAACCCATATGTCGAATTGCTTGGCGCCGTCAACTTCCCGGAATGCAGCGCCATTCAGCGTGCGCAGCTCTTCTCCGGCACTGTTGAACATGGTCAGGCTGCCGCTCTCGGCGAACTCACCAAAGTTCTGGCCCAGGATGGAGCAGGTGAAGGTCATCCCCTCTTCGCCGGGGGAGCAGAAGACGGTGATACTTTGTCCCGGCTCATCCAGCAGCTTGTAGGTGAAAATTCTGGTTCCGGACTGCTTTTTGTAGTCACGGCTGAATTCATCGTTTAACAAGGAGAACTCCTCATCGCTTTTTTGAATTTTGTCGTAAATATGCCATTCTTCCGGGGTATATTCCGGCTCTTCGGCGGTCAAGCCGTCAATGGTGACCGTGATGCAGCCAGCTTCTTCGTTGTCCCACTGGATGACGCAGCTCAGGCTCTTGCCGGGGGAAACAGTGCCCAGATCCAATTCAGCAAAGATGGTTTCACCTTCGATGGAAGCCTCCAGAGGGCCGCAGACCAGGGTCTCGCCGTCATAGATATTGATGATACCGGGCAGGGACAGCGTACCGAAGTCGCCGTAGAGGGAGCAATAGACCTTGTAAAGGTTGCTGGCGAAGTCCTCGATGGTAACCACGATCTTCTGATCGGTGGTTTCGTCGCAGCAGTAGGCGATCTTGGTTGTGCCTTCGCCATCATCTCTGACGGGGGTAATCTCACTTCGTTCGCCGTCCAGGAACATCACGGCCGCATCGTCCTGCTCCAGGTGATCCTGGATGCTGATGAGGCGGTCTCTCCAGGAAGAGGGTTCACTGGGCTCGGTGGGTTCCGTGGTAGGTTCGGTGGGCGCAGTGGTGGGTTCTGTATCATCGGGCACATCCTCACCGCTGGGCTCGGTGGAAGGTTCGGTGCTGGGGGCGGTTTCCGGCTCGCTGTTATCGGGATCGGAAGGGTCCTCGTTGGCGTCCGGCTCAGTGGGGACGGTGGTGGGCTCGGTCTGCTTCGTTTCTGCCTCCTCGATCATGCTGAAGAGGTTATTCAGGCGATTTTCGTGGTCGGCCAGCTTCAGGAAGATGACAACCTGCAGCGCCAGGATCACCAGGACCAGGATGCTCAGGATGATCCAGCGGCCCATCCCCTCGCTCTTTCGGGGGGCGGGAGCTGGGGTACTGGGGGCAGCTTGGGGGGCCGGGGCAGGTCTGGGGGCATTGGGGGCCAGGTCATAAAAACCGCCGCAGTCCGACAGGGATGGGGCTTTGAAGCCGCATCTGGCACATTTTTCATCGGCGACGGAAATCGTTGCGCCGCAATTTTTACAAAACATATCCGTTACCTCATTTCTCAGGGCATTTTATAGCCGCAGATCCAGCAAAAACGATAGGAATGCTGATTTTCCGCGTCACAACCGGGGCAGATCTGGATGCCGCTGTCGTAGGGGAATTCGTAGAGCGTGATCTGCCGGAGGCCTGCGGGTTCACTCTTGGGTGCCGGGGGAACTGTCTTGGGGATGGGCTTGGGTTCCGGTGCGGGGGGCGGTTCGGGTTTCGGCTCCGGTTTGATTTCCGGTTTGATTTCCGGCTTTGTTTCCAGTTTCGGCTCTGCCTTAGGTTCAATGGCCGGGGCAGACTTACTCTTTTTGTTCCGGCGGGCATAGCTGACGTAGTAAATCACCGTCAGCAGCAGCACAAGGGAGGCAAATATCAAAAGCCCGATTTGTATGTAGTCCATTTCTCAACCGCCTTTCCGACTCCGGGGAGCCAGTATCTTGTTTTATTTTACCACATAATTGTATAAGTTGCAACATTTTTCTTGCGGCAAATTGTTTCTTTCAAGCAAAATGCCCGCCGTTTGGCGGGCATGGGAAATTCAGTTGGAATCCTCCAGGGCATAGCGGTCCAGGACTTTTTCCGCCAGGGCACTTTGGAACGTAACGGCGATGGCAGGCAGAATCACCACCAGCACGGGCATGATAAACAGGATCATAGCTGTCAGGATCAGGATACCCAGAAGGGCGGCGGTGGTGGGCAGGTGGAAAATAGCCCGGGTCAGGGCCAGCTTATGCAGGGCCCAAAAGCCATCGGAGGAGCGGGCTTCCAGAGGGATCAGCCAGGTCAGCATCGCCAGAGGGATCAGCATGGAGCCGGCATAGACGGTGGCGTAGAGCTGCAGGAGGGTATTCTCCCCCGCCAGCAGGGTCAGGGATCGGTAGCCTACATACAGGATGGCGGCAATCACCAGCCACAGCACTGTCAGGCCGATGCCCCGGAGCAGCGATGTCTTTAATGTGACGAAAAAGTGGCGGACCGGGCCGTCCTCATCCTGGTGGAGGCAGCAGACAGCGGTATCATAGAGGGCAACGCAGGAGGGGATGATGGTCACAACAGGCACGCAGCACAGCAGCCACAGCATACTCAACACCAGGAAACTGCCCAGCTTGCTCATCCAGCGAAAAATACCGCTTTGTGTAAAATCGTTCATGGTTATCACCTGATTCGTGGTTTTTCGGTTATCATAGCACATTTGCGTCCGTTTGTCACCGCTTATTTTGAGGAGGCGGCTAAAATAGTAATTCCTCTATACGGGGCGATGACATACAAAAATCCCCGGAGGTTCCGGGGATTTGGGTTGGTTATTCTTCCACCCGGCGGATCTGGGCGCCCAGGGCGGTGAGTTTTTCGATGAGCCGCTCGTAGCCCCGCTCCACATAGTGGATATTCTCCACCCGGGTGGTGCCTTCCGCGGCAAGGCCCGCGATGACCAGGGCCGCACCGGCCCGGAGGTCTCTGGCCCGGACGGTGGCTCCATGGAGGCCCTCCATGCCCACCACAGTGGCGGTCTTGCCGTCGATCTCGATGTGGGCACCCATGCTTTCCAGTTCGGTGCAATAGCCGAAGAAGCGGGTCTCGTAGACGCTCTCGGTCAGGCGGCTGACGCCGCTGGCCAGGGCCATGCAGACGCAGATCTGGGCCTGCATATCCGTGGGGAAGCCGGGATAGGGCCGGGTCTTGACCGTGGTAGAGCTGAGCTTACCGGTGCTGTGGATGCGGATACAGTCGTCATAATTGACGATCTGGGCACCCATTTCCTCCAGCTTGGAGATGATGCAGTCCATGTGCTTGGGGATGACATTCTTTACCAGCACATCGCCGCCCACCGCCGCAACCGCAGCGATGTAGGTGCCCGCCTCGATCTGGTCGGGAATGATGGTATAGCCGCCGCCCTGGAGGTTTTCCACGCCCCGAATCTTCACGGTATCGGTGCCCGCGCCGGAAATATTGGCGCCCATAGTATTCAAAAAGTTGGCCAAATCCACAATATGGGGCTCTTTCGCCGCATTTTCGATGACAGTGGTGCCGGGAAGCAGAACTGCAGCGATCATAATATTCACCGTCGCGCCCACACTGACAACGTCCAGGCTCACACGGTTGCCCCGGAGGCCCTCTTCACCGGGCTCCATGGCCACATAATCTTCGCCCTCGGTGACCTTGGCGCCCAGGGCCCGGAAGCCCTTCAGGTGCTGGTCGATGGGGCGGGAGGCAAAGCTGCAGCCGCCGGGCAGCGCCACATGGCTCCGGCCGAAACGGCCCAGCAGGGCGCCCATCAGATAGTAGCTGGCCCGGAGCTTCTTGACCAGGGCCGGGTCGGGCAGGGTCTGGGTGATATTGGTGCAGTCCAGCACCACCACGCCAGGCTCCGGCTTTTCGACACGGACACCCATGCCCTCCAGAATGGACAGCAGAATGCGGACATCGGAGATGTCCGGTACATTTTCAATTCGGCAGGTGCCCTTCACCAGCAGGGCCGCCGGCAAAATAGCCACCGCAGCATTCTTCGCGCCGCTGATGGTGACGGTGCCAGTCAGAGGGGTACCGCCGTTGATTTCATATATCGCCAAGGATCAGTCACTCCTTGTAGTCGTTTGGTTTGTTCTCGATTAAAAATTATAGCACGACAAATGGATTATGTAAAGTGTCATTTCTTCTATATTTATCGCCGCAGGCCCTTTGGATAATGGTTTTTCAGCACAGAACCATCGCCTTTACCCCAGCCGATGCCATAGCCATCCACCTGGATCTGGCACCAACCCCGAACCTGAGAGGGCACCACATCGCCATGGAGATAGGCGGCCATCTCCCTGCTGTCTGCCCCGTAAGAAACGGTGCTTTTGCAACCCCGGAACCACAGGGCCAGGGCATGGGCAGGCTCGAAGCGGCCTTTTTTCACGATGCCCAGCTCCAAACCAGGCCGCAGCACCCGCAGCCGGGACAGCTCCGGCAGCTCCGCCGGAGCCCAATAGAGGCTCTGGCCAAAGGTCACCGGCTTGCCGGCGGGCAGGTCGATGTCCAGCTCCCGGGCGAAATCCAGCCATTCTTTGGGAGGTTTTTCCGCTTTGAAGGGCACCGCAGGTACTTCCTCATCCCCCTTCCGCCGCAGGACGGCGGCGTAATGGCCCTCGCCTTTCAGCAGATGGGGCCACAGGCGGAAGGTGCCCTCCTCTCCTTTTGCAAACCAGGGGGCCTCCACATCCTCTATATAAAATTCGGGCTGGTCTGCCAGGAAGGCGGCGATGGTCTGCTCATTTTCCGCCGGAGCGAAGGTGCAGGTGGAATAAACCAGCCGGCCGCCAGGGCGGACCATCTGGGCGGCGGAGCGCAAAATCTCCCGCTGGCGGGCGGCGCACATTTCCACGATCTCCGGGCTCCAGTCGGTGACGGCGGCTTCTTCTTTCCGGAACATTCCCTCGCCGGAGCAGGGGGCATCCACCAGCACCCGGTCGAAAAATGCCGGGAACCGCTCTGCCAGCACCGGGGGACGCTCATTGGTGACCAGGGCGTTGGGAATGCCCATGCGCTCGATGTTCCGGGAGAGAATTTTCGCCCGCTTGGGCTCGATTTCGTTGCACAGAAGCAAGCCCTGGCCCCGGAGCCGGCCGGCGATTTGGGTGGATTTGCCCCCGGGAGCGGCACAGAGATCACAGATCCGTTCGCCGGGCTGGGGGTCCAGCAGGGCCACGGGGGCCATGGCGCTGGCCTCTTGCATATAGTATACGCCCGCTTCATGGTAAGGGTGCAGGCCGGGCCGGGATTCCGGGTCATAATAATAACCCATGGGCTCCCAGGGTACGTTTTCCTGAACGAAGGGCAGCTTCGGCACTTCCTTCATGGGGTCAAACCGCAGCGCCACCGCCCGGGGCCGCTCCAGGCTTTCTATATATAAAGGATAATCAGCGCCCAGCTGATTTTGCATCCGTTCCAAAAAAGCCTGCGGCAGCATGGCGTTCTCCCCTTTCCTGTTTTGCTGCATTATACCACGAATCACGGCGTTTGGCTACTGCGATTTTCAACCAGGGGGGTTCCGGATGTCATTGCGAGGAAGCCGTGGGACGTGGCAATTCGTTCATTCGTTATTCATATTTAACGAAATAGCGCATTTTATCAACCCAACATTTGTACGTTTTTTCTAAATATTTCTCTGAAATTTTGTCTATTATTTTAGAAACACCTGATTGTCATCCGGTATGTCTTTGTGCTATAATCAATTTAGGAAAATTGTTTCCCCTGGGGGAAGCATGGAATTTTTGTTAGGAGGAATTTCATATGCCAATGCAAATGGGTTTCCGCTGGTACGGTAAGGGTAACGACAAAATCAGCCTGGCTGACATCAAGCAGATTCCAGGTGTGACCAGCATCGTTTGGGCCCTGCACCACAAAATGCCCGGCGAGATTTGGGAAGAAAGCGAAATCGCTGAGGTCAAGGCCCAGCTGGATGAGTACGGCTTCTGCATCGACGTGGTGGAATCGGTCAACGTTCACGACGATATCAAAATCGGTCTGCCCACCCGGGATCAATACATCGAAAATTACAAGATTACCATTCGAAATCTGGCAAAATACGGCGTTAAGGTCATTTGCTACAACTTTATGCCAATTTTTGACTGGACCCGCTCCAACCTGTTCCACCCCGTGGGCGACGGTTCCACCGCCCTGTTCTACGAAAAGGGCATGATTCAGGATGACTACAACGCCATGGCCAAGTATATTCTGGACTTTACCGAAAAATACAACATGAGCTTCCCCGGCTGGGAGCCGGAGCGGATGGCCAAGCTGGATCAGCTGTTCAAGGACTACGCCGATGTGGACCATGAGAAGCTCTGGGCCAACCTGAAGTACTTCCTGGAGGCCATTATGCCCACCTGTGAGGAGGTCGGCATCAAAATGGCCATCCACATGGACGATCCCCCCTGGGATATCTTCGGCCTGCCCCGGCTGCTGATCAATGCCGAGAACATCGACCGGTTCCTGAAGATGGTGGACCACCCCTGCAACTGTTTGACCCTGTGCTCCGGTTCTTTGAACGCCGACCCCAACAACAATGTGGCGGAAATCGTCCGCAAGCACTGCGACCGGATCGCTTTTGCCCACATCCGCAACGTCAAGCATTTCCCCAACGGCGACTTCAGCGAAGCCAGCCACCGGGATTGCGACGGCGACACCGGCATTCTGGACATTCTGAAGGCCTACCACGACTGCGGCTTCGAGGGCTACATCCGGCCTGACCATGGCCGCCATCTGTGGGACGAGGGCCCCGGCAATGTGCGGCCCGGCTACGGTCTCTACGACCGAGCTCTCGGCATTATGTATATGCTGGGCGTGTGGGATATGCTGGACAAGCTGGACGGCAAGTAAATATTTGCGTCATTGCGAGCCGGTACGCACACGACTTTGCGCCACGCAAGTCCACGGACATGGCTTGGCAATCCCCGAAGTTTTTCGACAGCCTCAGGAGATTGCCACGTCGCCTTCGGCTCCTCGCAATGACAGCTCAATTATGAATTTATTATTGGAGGTAATGTGTCATGAACAATCTTCCCCTGAACATTGATTACAGCGGCAAAGTTGTGGTCGTCACCGGTGCCGGCGGTCTGATTTGTGGCGCGATGGCTGCGGCCTTTGCCAAGAGCGGCGCGAAAGTCGCTGCCCTGGACCTGAACGAGGATGCGGTCAAGAAGCTGGCCGACGAGCTGAAGGCTGAGGGCTATGTCTGCGAGGGCTACAAGGCCAACGTGCTGGACCCCGAGGCTCTGGAGGCCGTCCATCAGGCAGTGCTGGCCGACCTGGGCCCCTGTGATATTCTGGTCAACGGCGCCGGCGGCAACAACCCCCGGGCTACCACCGACAACGAATATCAGCACGAGGCCAAGGAGGGCGGCAAGTCCTTCTTCGACCTGGAGCCCAATGGTGTGGACTTCGTGTTCAAGCTGAATTTCCAGGGCACCCTGCTGCCCACTCAGGCCTTTGCCAAGGATATGGTGGCGAAGAAGTCCGGCGTGATCCTGAATATCTCTTCCATGAACGCCTATATCCCCCTGACCAAGATTCCCGCCTACTCCGCCGCCAAGGCCGGTATTTCCAACTTCACCCAGTGGCTGGCCACCCACTTTGCCGGTACCGGCATCCGGTGCAACGCCATTGCCCCCGGCTTCCTGGTGTCCGCCCAGAACAAGGCCCTTCTGTTCAACGAGGACGGCACCCCCACCGCCCGCTCCGCCAAGATTTTGAACGGCACCCCCACCAGCCGCTTTGTGGATGCGGATGAGCTGATCGGCGCTACCCTGTTCCTGTGCGACGACAAGGCCGCCTCCGCCATTACCGGCGTGGTGCTGCCCGTGGACGCAGGCTTCGCTGCCTACTCCGGCGTGTAATTTCAGATGCAAAGACCGCCTGCCCAGGTTTCGGGCAGGCGGTTTTTGTGTTGTCCCGTCACTTCACATTCCGCTGCCGGTGCTGGGGACCGGGAGGGGGCGGCGGGGGTCGAAGACGGTGGATACGTCGAACAGATCCGAAAGTCTTTCCGGGTTGTGGTACATCCGGAAGCCGTCCAGATTCCGGCGGCCGCCACGGAAATAGTTGTCCCCCAACTGGTTCCAATAGGTATTGGAATCCACATTGAAGAAGTAGCGGTAGCCGTCCTCATACAGGGCGGCGAATTTTTCGTTTTCGAAGGTGTACTTATGCCAGTTGTGGATGTCGGAGCCGTGGGGATAGAGGATGATATCCGTTTCGCCGATGATGGTTTCCACGGTGTTTTCCCATTTATTGGAATCCGTTTCCACCCGCTCGGCGGAGATATTTCCATAGGCCGGGTGGCCGTAGGAATGGCTGGCCAGAACCCAGCCGTGGTCACGAAGGCACTGGGCCACGGCCTTGGCATCCGCCACCTCCTGGGCATAGGCGGCACTGCCCATGGCGGTTTCATAGGAGGGCTTGGTGCGGTAGCCAAAGACGCCCTCGTAACCGGTCATGCCCAGGATCGCCCGGGCGCCCCGATAGGAAAAGTCCGGATGGGACTGGATGAAGGTCTCCAGCACCGGCACCAGGTCATAGTCGCCGTAAAGCACGTTGCCGTGGGCATCCACATATTCGCAGGTGGGATAGCCGTCCGGGCCAATGACGATTTTACTGGCGAAGCCGTCGTTGGCTTCATCCGCAAAGTAGGGGGTCTCGTTTTTGCCATTGCCGGAGGAAATCATATAGCTGTAGTAATTCAGGTCATCCTGGCTCATCAGGAAGGGGATCTTGCCCGGGGGGAGCATGATGTCGCCATAGACGAATTTGCCATCGGCATTCTCGTGGGCCAGGTCGTAGGGGGAGATCAGCACATAGCCCCGCTCATGCATCTGCTCCAGGATGCCGATGAACTCCTCCACGGTGGTCATATACATATTGTAGCCGCCGGAATCGTAATCGCCATCGAAGGCCCGGTCGGTATCCACGATGAGGGAGTGGAAGAAAATGTGGGTAACGGTATCGGGGCGGGCGTAGCGGACCAGCTGCTGCTTGGCCTGGGCATAGGCATTCAGCTTTTCAGACAGGATGGGATGCTCCTCCAGCAGGCCGGAATTTTGGATCAGGGACATGGCCTTGTCGTAGTCATAGCCGGCGGCGATGAAATCCGCTTCGGCGATCAGGGTGTCCACATCATCGAAGGGGATGCTGGGGGCGGGTTCAGTGGTGGGAGGCTCGGTGGCCTCGGTGGTGGGCGGCTCGGTGGCCTCGGTGGTAGAGGGTTCGGTGGCCTCGGTGGTGGGAGGTTCGGTAGCCACGGTGGTAGAGGGTTCGGTGGCCTCGGTGGTGGGCGTGTCATCATTGGGCAACGTGCAGGCTGACAACATCAGTGTCAACGCAAGCACAAGTGCCAACAGTCTCCAATTTGATCTCATCATGGATCATCCTCCTTATGCTATTGATGGGGAAACGAATAATTCGTGGTATGAGATGACCGCTGTCATTGCGGGGAGATTGCCACAAGCTTCGCCCTCGCAATGACACGCATTTATGTTGGTGCGTCATTACATCACTAATCGCTCCCATTACACTACCAAGATGATACCACAACTGTCCGAATCCTGCAAGGGCTCTCTTGCATCGGCGGGGAATTTGGTATATACTATATATAATATCGAAATGGAGGGATTGGGATGGATTTTAAGGTATTGGCCGTGGGCGATGTGGTGGGAGAGCCGGGATTGGATCGGATCAGCCGGTCGCTGCGGTACCTGAAGCGGAAATATGAGGCGGATTTCGTTATCGTCAACGGCGAAAACGCCAGCGGCGCCGGAATCACACCCCGGCAGGCTGAGGAAATTCTGGATGCCGGGGCGGACGTAATCACCCTGGGCAACCACAGTTTCAACCGTCGGGAAATCGTTCCCTATCTGGAGGACTGCCCCCAGATCCTCCGGCCTGCCAATCTGGCACCCCAGACCCCCGGGCGGGGCTTTGCGATATTCGAAAGCAAGGCCGGGCCCGTGGCGGTGATTGATCTGGTGGGCCGGTGTGGCATGGATTTCGGGCCGGACAATCCCTTCCTGCTGGTGGAAAAACTCCTGAAAGAAATCCAAACCAAGCTGATTTTCGTAGAAATTCACGCGGAGGCCACCTCCGAGAAGCTGGCTATGGGTTATATGCTGGACGGTCGCGTCAGCGCCGTTTGGGGAACCCACACCCATGTGCCCACCGCCGATGCCCAGGTTCTGCCCCGGGGCACCGGATATACCACCGACATCGGCATGACCGGACCCAAAAATTCCATTCTCGGCATCCGGCCCCAGCAGTCCATTGCCAAATTCCGGGGGGAGCTCACCGGCCGCTACCAATCCGCCGAGGGCCCCACCAAGCTGGAGGGCGTTCTGTTCACCATCGACAGCAGCTCCGGCCTTTGCAAACACACGGAAAGGATCGATTTGTATGAAGATTCTTCACGCCGCTGACCTCCATCTGGACACCCCCTTCACCGGCCGCTCCCCTGCCCTGGGACGGGAGCTGCTGAAGGTGCCGGGGCTGCTTGTGGACATCTGTCGCAGGGAAAAGTGCGACATGATGCTGCTGGCCGGGGATCTGTTTGACGGCCCATGGACGGCAGAATCTATGGATGCACTGCGCTCCGCTCTGGCTGAGGCGGGGGTCCCGGTATTTATCAGTCCGGGAAATCACGACTTTTGTGGGGCAGATTCCCCGTATTTATCGGAAAATTGGCCGGAAAATGTGCATATTTTCACCCAGCCTGCCATCAGCTCCGTTGCATTGGAAAGTCTTGACTGCCGGGTTTACGGAGCGGGGTTCCGGAGTATGGACTGCGACAGTCTGCTGGAAAATTTCACCGCCCAGGGGGACGAAAAATTCCACATTGCCGTCCTCCACGGCGATCCGACCCAGGTGAACTCCCCCTACAATCCCATTACCGCCGCCCAGATTCGGGAATCGGGACTCCATTATCTGGCTCTGGGACATATCCACCAGACCGGCTCTCTGCGCTGCGGCGAGACTCTCTGCGCCTGGCCCGGCTGCCCTATGGGACGGGGTTGGGATGAGACCGGGATCAAAGGTGTGCTGCTGGTGACGGTGGAGGCCACGGCCCAGGCGCAATTTCTGCCCCTGGGGCTGCCCCAGCATCACGACCTGGAAATTCCCGGAGAGGATGCCGAAAAGGCCCTCGCCGCCCTGCTTCCGGCGGCGGGCAACGACGATCACTACCGCATCACGCTGGTGGGCGAGGCCCCCAAGCCGAAGCTGGAGGCGCTGCGCGCCGCCTTTGCCCATTTCCCCAATCTGGAGCTGCGGGACAGGACCACTCCGGTGGTGGATATCTGGGGCAGTGCCGATGGGGATTCCCTGGAGGGGGTCTATTTTCGTCTGCTGAAAGAAGCTGCTGCTCAGGATGATACCCGGGATATCGCAACATTAGCCGCAAAAATTTCCAGAAAAATTCTGGACGGACAGGAGGTGGTGCTGCCGTGAAAATTTATTCCATGACCGCCACCTTCGGCAAGCTGGAGCAATCCACGCTGAAGCTGGAGCCGGGGCTGAATATCATTGAGGCCCCCAACGAATGGGGCAAATCCACCTGGTGCGCCTTTCTGGTGAATATGCTCTACGGCATCGAAACCCGGGCCCGGAACACCAAGGATGCCCTGGCTGACAAAGATCGCTACGCCCCCTGGTCCGGCAGCCCCATGTCCGGCAAGATCGAGCTGAACTGGCAGGGCCGGGATATTACCATCGAACGGCGGAGCAAGGGGCGGACGCCTTTGGGGGTCTTTCAGGCCTACGAGACCGCCTCCGGTCTGGAAATTCCGGAGCTTACCGCCGCCAACTGCGGGGAAATGCTGCTGGGGGTGGAGCGGAGCGTTTTTACCCGGGCGGGATTTTTGCGGTTTACCGACCTGCCTGTGACCCAGAATGATGAGCTGCGGCATCGGCTCAACGCATTGGTCACCACCGGCGACGAAAGCGGCACCGCCGAGGCTCTGGGACAGAAGCTGAAGGAGCTGAAAAACGCCTGCCGTCACAACAAAACCGGCCAGCTGCCCAAAGCGGAAAGCCAGCGGGATGAGCTGCAGCGGAAATTGGGAGAGCTGGAAGCCCTGTCCGCTCAGGCGGAGCAGCTGACCCGGCGGCAGCAGGAGCTGGAGACTGAATTGGAGGCGCTTCAAAATCATCAGGCGGCGCTGCAGTATGAGGCGGCGCAGAAAGATGCCCGCCAGGTGGAGGCCGCCAAACTGCAACAGCAGGAGGCCGCCGCCCAAGTGCAGGTGCTGGAGAAGCGGTGCGCCGGGCTTCCTGACCGGAAGGAGGCAGCGGAGGGACTCCGGGAATTGGAAATCCGCCGGGCAGAGGTAGAAAATCTGTCTCACAATCTGCCCCCCATGCCCCAAGCGCCCCAACTGCCTCCGGCGCCGCCCCACATGAACAGTGTGCCCATGCTGGTGATTGGGGTGGTGCTGCTCCTCGCTGGCGCGGTGTTGGCTTTTCTGCACGCCGCGGGTCTGGCGGTGATGGTGGTGGGTGTGGTCCTTTTAATCCTCGGGATTCTGCGTCATTCCAAATTTGCCCAGGCTCAGGCCGCCGTTTCCAGGGAGTATTTAGCCGCCCAGGCGGACTATCAGCGGCGCTGCGATGAGATCTTGGCAAAACAACAGGATATTCGTCTGCGCCGGGAGGAACTGGGGCAGGCGGCTGGCCAGGAGGCAAATTGGAAGGATGCCATCGCAGCCTGGGAGGCCTTGGGCGATGCCCGGCAGGCGCTGGAGCAGGCCCAGGGGCATTTGCAGGCACTGCAGGCTATGGCAAAGACCGCCCTGCCCCCTGCCCTGCCCGATGAGCTGACCTGGTCGGCAGAAGAAACCCAGCAGCGGATCGGCGAGATCACCTACGCCCTGCGGCAGAATCACAAACGGCAGGGCCAATATCAGGGGCAGATCGACGCCATCGGAAGTCCTGAGGCTCTGGGCCGGGAACTTGTGGCAGTGGAGGAGCGGATCACCCGGCTGGAGCAGTATTACGAGGCACTGACCTTGGCCCAGGATGCACTGGCGGAGGCCTCCGCCGAGCTGCAGCGCCGGTTTGCACCGCGGCTGACCCGGCAGGCCCAGGATTATTTCGCAGGGCTTACCGATGGACGGTATGAGAAGCTGACACTGGCGCAGGACCTTTCGATCCAGGCGGCCGCCCAGGGGGAGGATGGGCTGCGCTCCCACCTGTACCGCAGCGACGGCACCATCGATCAGCTGTACTTGGCATTGCGTTTGGCAGTTGCCCGGGAGCTGACACCGGACGCACCCTTGGTGCTGGACGATGCGCTGGTACGCTTTGACGACACCCGATTAAAAAAAGCAATGCAGATCCTTTTCGCGGAATCCAAGACCAAGCAGGTGATCATTTTCACCTGCCAAGGCCGGGAGCAGGCTATACAGTCGGAGGAAAGCTGCTAATTTTTAAGCATTTTGTATGAAAAACACTGATTTTACAACATAAACGTTGATTTTTCCGAAATTGGATTGCTTTTTTTCATATTTATGCTATTATCACATATACAATAATATGGGAGGTGTCCCTTTGGAAAAATTAGTGATGATTCGTGATGTGACCTACCTGGCTGTACTACTGCGAATATTCGCAGCAGTGATCCTGGGTGGTATGATCGGACTGGAACGAGAAATGAAAAACCGCGCCGCAGGTCTGCGTACATACATATTGGTTTGTGTAGGTGCATGCATGATCATGCTGACCAACCAGTATATCTATCAGAGCTTTGGCACCGGTGATCCGGTGCGTATGGGTGCTCAGGTGGTCAGTGGTATCGGCTTTTTGGGTGCGGGTACCATCATCGTAACCAAGCGCAGCCAGATCAAGGGCTTGACCACCGCCGCAGGTCTTTGGGCAACCGCAGGACTGGGTCTTGCAGTGGGCATTGGTTTTTACGAGGCTGCGTTTGCCGGTGCGCTTGCGATTCTGCTTGTCATCACCCTAATGCAGGGTATGGACAATCGGATGCGCAGAAAGACCACCCGACTGGACGTATTTGTGGAAATCAATCGTGAGCATTCCCTCAGCGAGTTTTTACGGCAAGTAAAAACAATGAACATTGAAGCCAGCAATTTCCAACGGGAGCGGGATTCAGAGACCCAAGCCGAAGTGCGCTCCTACTCTGTCACACTAAAGCTGCCCAAGCGGCGCAACCACACTGCCGTTTTGGAGGAACTGATGCATATACCCGGTGTGGAATATATCGAAGAGCTTTAAGCACAAGCCCCTACTCACCTGTGAACCGAACCAGTAAAAACGGACAAT
>JAZQHH010000038.1:0-12212 GCA_045540495.1 Faecousia sp. | reverse complement strand
CATAGTGGCAGGCTCACTTGCACCACAGTTGGTGCAGGTGCCGCCGACATAATTGTGGCCGGTGGCGGAGATGGTTTCGGTGTAACTGTCGCCGCAGTTACCGCAGGTGTAGACGGTTTTGCCGTCAGCGGTACAGGTGGCAGCTGTGGTCTTGCTGCTATAGCTGTGGCCCAGCGCGGCGATGGTTTCGGTGTAACTGTCGCCGCAGTTACCGCAGGTGTAGACGGTCTTGCCGTCAGCGGTACAGGTGGCAGCGGTGGTCTTGCTGCTGTAGCTGTGGCCGGAGGGGAGGATGGTTTCGGTCTTGGTGCCGCCACAGACGGAGCAGGTGTAGGTCTTGGTGCCGGTGCTCTCGCAACCGGCAGCGGTGGTCACCTTGCCGCTGTCGTAGCTATGGCTGACAGCCGCGCCGCAGCTGGTGCAGTAGCCAGCGGTATTGTGGTTGGAGTGGCTGCAGCTCAGGTTTGCCTTGTTCTGGTTGTAGACGGACTCCTCGTGGTAGGTGTCGCCCAGAACCAGAGCGGTAACGGAGAAGGGCTCCACGCCAACGCTGCCGTCGCTGGTGGTCCACAGAACATTGGTGCCGGCCTGCATGCCATGGATACAGGCCTGCCAGCTGCCGTAGGGCACGCCGTAGTCGTAGATATTGACCCACTGGGTGGTATCGGAGCCGTTGAACACCATCACGATACCATCGGAGCACTCGTAGTTGGGGTAGCCGTTCACATAGACCAGCATGGTATTGTCGTTGACGTAGTTGACGGAGGTGTAACCCCAGGCATCAGAGCCGCCGGGGCAGCGCAGGGCCGCGTGGTTCTTACGGAAGGCCACCAGACCGGCGTAGTAATCGTCGGTGCGCTGGGCGTATTCCTTATCCACCAGGTCGGACCAGCGGATCTTGGAAACATAGTCATCGGTGCCGTAGCCGTTGTGGTAGCGGTTGCCATCGGCATCCTTCTTCTCTCGCAGCAACTCATCGCCGGCGTAGAGGAAGGGAATGCCCTGGCTCAGCATCACCATGGCGCTGGACAGGCAGTTCATCCGGGTCATCTGATCCCAGAAAGCGCCGTTACGGCTGAGGATGATCTTATCGGTCAGGCAGTAGTTATCGTGGCAGGACACATAGTTGATGGTCTGGCTGGGGCTGGTGGACCAGCCGTTGGAAGCGCGGAAGCAATTGGCCAGGGTATCGAACTTGTCACCGGCGCCGGTGGCGAAGCCCCAGGAGTTGCCGTTGTCGCCAGCGATGGCGTTACGGATGGTGTCGTTGAAGAAGCCGAAGCTGCCAACCTCCCAGGCATTGCCCTGGGTGGCCAGGTTGTAGCCGTACTGCACGGCGGTGCCGCCGGGAGCCCAGCCCTCGCCGTAGAAGATGACGTAGGGATACTTGGCCTGGACAGTGCGGATGATCTCGTTGATGGTGACGGTATCAATCAGGCCCGCCAGGTCGAAGCGGAAGCCGTCGATGTGGTACTCCTCCACCCAGTGCATGATGGAGTCCACGATCATATTCCGGGCCATGACCCGCTCGGTGGCGAAGTCGTTGCCGACGCCGGAGCCATTGGACCAGTTGCCCTCACCATAAAACCGGGAGTAGTAGTTGGGAACGATCTTATTGCCGCAGAAGTTACCGCCGTCGAAGGTGTGGTTGTAGACCACGTCCATGACCACGTTGATGCCGTTGGAGTGGAAGGTCTGCACCATCTGCTTGAACTCGGTAATACGGGTGGCACCGTTGTAGGGGTCGGTGGCGTAGCTGCCTTCGACGCAGCTGAAGTTCTTGGGATCGTAGCCCCAGCCGTACTGGGCCCAGTCGGTCAGATGGTACTCGTCCACGGAGTTCATGTCGTAGACGGGCATCAGCTGCACATGGGTGATACCCAGCTCCTTCAGGTGGTCAAGACCGGTGGCACGGCCCTCGTAATTGGTGCCGGCCTGGGTCAGGCCCAGGTACTTGCCTCTCCAGGCCTCATTAACGCCGGAGGAGGAATCGATGGTCATTTCACGGATGTGCATCTCGTAAATGATGGCATCGGTGTAGTTCATGCCCTGGTTGGGGCTGACATCATTGTCCCAGCCGGTGGGATTCAGCCGGTCGAAGTCCACGATCATGCCCCGGTCGCCGTTGGCGCCGCAGCCCTTGGCATAGGGGTCGGTGGCTTCCACGGTGTAGGTGGGGAAGGTCACATTATAATTATAGTAGACACCGTGGAGGTCGCCGGTGATGGTGACATACCAGATGCCGCTGTCGCCCTGCTTCATCTGCACATACTGCAGCTCGTTGCCGGAGCCCCAGTTGCCGGAGTCGAAGAGCTTCACATGGACATTCAGGGCGGTGGGAGCCCAGACCTTGAAGGTGGTGGAGGTGGAGGAGTAGACCGCGCCCAGATCGTCGCCGTGGTAGGTGTACTCGGAGGCGAACTTATCGGTGTAGAAGATATCGTGGGCGTTGTAGCTGATGGAGCAGGTCAGGCCAAAGGCCTTGACCTTGAAGGTGGCCGCCTCGGTCAGGGTCAGGGCGCGGCTCAGGGTCAGGGTGTAGCCGTTGCCGTCCATGGCAGCGCTCTTGACGGTAACGCCGGAGGCGTTGCCATCGGCATTCAGGATGGAGAAGGCGGTGGACCAGTCGCTGGAGTAAGGCAGAGTGCTCTTGACCCAGACGGTGCCGGCCTCGTAGTTATACTTGGCGTAGCTGGGCTTGGCGGCCAGGACCACATCCTCGCCCAGGACACGGGAACCGGCCCAGGTATCGGCGTTGACGTAGTAGTGGACAGTACCGGAAATCACGTCGGTCAGGTCCACATACCGGTCGCTGAATTCCTGGCTGGACCAGTCATTCTTGCGGATGATGAAGCCCAGGTTGGAATTGGTGGCGCCGTTGACGGTGTAGGTCGCCATCATGCCCTTGTTCACCGGGTCGGCGGTGAAGCTGGCGGAGCCGGAAGTCTCATTGTCCCAGCACCACACGTCCCAGTTGGTGTAAGTATCGTCGGAGCGATAGTAGTGGATGACCACATCAATCTTACCGGTGTTCTCGGTGGTATCGTCGGAGGGAACCACCACGACGCTGTTGCCGTCGAAGCCGCCCACCATGCCGTTGCCGGGGTCAGCAACCCACTCGCCGTCCACCACGAACTTATACTCGTGGACACCGGGGTTCAGAGTCAGGGTGGTGGTGAAAACGCCGCCGGATTTGGTCATCTTCTTGGCGGTGGAGCTCCAGTCGTTGAAGGAGCCGGCCAGGTACACGGAGGTAGCGGAGCCTTCGTAGCGGAAGGTGACGGAGGTGCCGTTGATCTCCGGGCTGACCTTCAAGCTGCTCTCGGAGGTAGCCACGGTGCAGTCGTACTTACCGTCGGCATTGGCGGTGGTGCCGGGCTTCACCCACAGCTCCTTGCTGGAGGACAGGGTGGAATAGCTGACGGTGCAGTCGGCAGTCTGGCCACCGTTCCAGTTGTGGAACAGGAAGCCGAAGCTCTCGCCGGATTTGGGGGTATAGGGAACATTGATGGTGAAATAACCGTCGGCATCCTTGTTGACGATGACGCCGGGCCACTCGTAGCCGGTCAGGGCGGTGGCGGTGCCGTTGTCGGACCAGAAGTAGCCCACAACGTCATTCCAGCCCAGGGTGTTCACCAGGTGAATGGTGATGCCGTCGGAGGTGGAGTAACCGCAGACGGTGCATTTGCCGCCGGAAATGGTATGGCCGGTGGCGGCGATGGACTGGGTATAGCTGTCGCCGCAGAGGGAGCAGGTATAGGTCCGCACACCGGCGGTGGTGCAGGTGGCGGCAGTGGTCACCTTGCTGGTGTAGCTGTGCTCACAGGAATTGGTGGTATAGCTCAGGGTCAGGGTGCCGCCGGAGTTGACGACCAGAGTGAAGGTGACCTCCACGTTGCCGGGGACGAACATCTTCTCGGTAGTGCCGGTGGACACATCGTAGAAGGTGCCGCTGGTGGTCTGGATGTAGGACTTGGCCATGTACCAGTTGGCGTTGTTGGTGGTCTTGACGGCCACATAGCTGTCCTCGGTGAAGGTGGCGGTGAGCTTGCCGTCCACAAACTTGTAGGAGCCCATATTGGCCTCGTCCTCTTCGCAGGCGTAGTTGGCGCCGTTGATAAAGCCGAAGAGGTAGTAGTCCTTGGTGGTGGAATAGGTGCCCCAGCTGGCGGTGTCGTCGTTCCATACACCAGCGGTGAGGGTGCAGCAGTTCTTGCCATCGGTGGGGATGGTCAGATCCGCAGTCTGGTTCCACTTGTTGTCCCAGTTGTTGGCGGTGGTGCTGCCGTTCATCCGGCAGAAGATCACCGAGGGGTAGCCGGAGGGGACGGCGGCCTCGTAATAGCCGTCGCCGTCGCTGTCGGACATACTGACCCAGGTATCGCCATTGCCAAAGAAATAGGCAGCGAACCGGGCACCATCGGACAGCCACTCACTGTTGGGTTTCAGATACAGCGTGCTGGGTGTAGCCGCGGATACCACGGCGGGTATCATACTAATGACCATGCAGATCACCAGCAGGATACTGAGGATTTTGTTGATCCTTCTGAACATGATGTTGCCTCCCTTTAATGAAAAAATCAGCCGTTTGGAAACGGCACATTACCATTTTGATTATACCAGTTTTTCTAGGAAAAGTCCACCATTTTGTACAAAAATGATTTGAAATTTTGTGCATTTCGTGTTATTCATTCGTGCAATATTCTTCGATGCTCAATCCTTTTGGCAGAGTGCATATAATCGCCGCTCTGTTTTTGTGCAACATTCACCAATCGCACTCCCGCACCCCCGGCACATCCGTAATTGAATGTTTAGCGAAATCATAAACAACGCATTTCGTAGGGCGCGGATTCATCCGCAACGCCCAATGATCCCACCTTCCCGGCGTGGATACTGTGCCACCTTCTCCATTGATTCCAAAAACACCCATCAAGATTTATATTGTGCAAAAGGTATTTTTCTGCTATACTGTTCCCGAACGAGGTGAACATACATGAATCAACGGAATTTAAGCAATCGGCGGCAGCTGTTTTCCCTGACCTGGCCGATTTTTTTGGAGGCGGTGCTGTTTTCGGTCATCGGCAGCATGGACGTGGTGATGCTGTCCCGGTATGCCGACAACGCCGTGGGTGCTGTGGGCGTGGTGAACCAGATCATGTCTCTGTTCCAGGTGGTTTCCAACATCATCACCACCGGCACCGGCATCCTCTGCGCCCAGTACATCGGCGCGGGGCTGGGGATGGAGAAAAAGCAGCCCCTGCTTCTGGGCGCTCTGATGTTCAACGGCACCCTGGGCATCCTGTTCAGCCTGGGGGCCGTGTTCGGGGCGGACCTTCTGCTGGGGATGATGACCATTCCCGCCGAGCAGTACGGCTACGCCCGGGAATACCTGAATATGGTGGGCGGTTTCCTGTTTGTGCAGATGATAACCGTTACCTTCACGGTGGTGATCCGCTCCCACGGCAAGACCCGGGCCACCATGATCTTCTCCCTGCTGATGAACCTGTGCAACGTGGCGCTCAACTACATTTTCATCTACGGCAAGCTGGGTCTGCCCGCCATGGGCGTCCGGGGCGCGGCCCTGGCCACCGTCATCAGCAAATGCCTGATGTGCGTCATGGCCTTTGTATATCTGACGAAATTCGTACTTCCTGATATGCATTTCCGGCCGGATTGGGCAGAAACCGGGCGTTCTGTGAAGAAAATCCTGGCCTACGGCAGCCCTGCCGCCGGTGAGCAAATCAGCTACACCCTGTCGAAGATCGTGGTCATGGCCATGGTCACCTCCCTGGGGCCTGTGGCGGTGAACACCTATTCCTACGTCAACATCGTGGTGGGCTACGTGTACCTGTTCTCCATGGCCATCGGCCAGGGTACCTCCATTATGGTGGGCTGGGAGAGCGGCAAGGGCCGCATCGACACCGCCAACCGGATCTGCCGGTTCTCCGTCAACTGCTCCTTCGGCTTCGCCATGGTGGCCCTGGGGGTGCTGTGCCTGCTGCGGCGGCAGGTGATGGGCATTTTCACCAAGGACGAGGCCATTATCGCCATGGGCGCAACTGTGATTTTGTCGAATTTTGTGCTGGAGGCCGGCCGGAGCCGGAATCTGGTGCTGGTCAACGCCCTCCGGGCGGCGGGAGATGTGCGGTTCCCCCTGTACATCGGCCTGTTCTCCATGTGGATATTCAGTGTAGGCGTGTCCTGGATTCTGGGCATCGGCCTTGGCTGGGGCCTGGTGGGCATCTGGATCGGCCTGGGTCTGGACGAATGCTTCCGGGCCGTGGGAATGCAAATCCGCTGGCAAAAAGGTGCCTGGACCAAATTCGTAACAGCCCGCCATTGAGTAAAAAAACGAAGACAGCATTTTTCAGTACGCAAATCCCACTTTCCGCATACTGAACAAGACACCCCCCCGGATGATGCATCCGGGGGGTGTCTTGTCAAATATGGATTTATACCAGGCTGGTCTTGTTGAGGATTTTGTTGCTGGCCGCCCCAAGGCCCGCTGCGAACAGGATGCCGCCTGCCAGGCAGAGGAGGGCGTTCATAACGGTGGAACCGAGGGGGGTAATCATGGACACCGTCATAAACAGCAGCATCCCCGCGCCGAGGGAGCCGCACAGACACAGCCATGCCTTCTGCTTGGCTGCCACGCTGACGACCACATCAATGGCAACAAAAACCAGCATCAGGAAAATCTTCGCCGCCAGGCACATGGCAATATTGCCCGCCGTCAGGCCGTGAAGGTCAAAGGACAGGCCGGCAATGGCACCGCCCACCAGGGTGCCGACAAAGTAGGCCGCCAGCATCAATGCACCGCAGAGAAAGCCGGAGATGGTCTTGGATGCCACATAGTCGCCTTTTCTTGCCCGGACTGTAAACAAATTCTTCGCAAAACCGCTTCTGAAATCGTCGGAAATGAACAGGCAGATAAACACTGCAACCAGCATAAACACCATATTGATGTTGCACATCATAAACACTTCATTGCCGCCCATATTTTCGCCGCCGGGAAGGGTGCCGATGTTCTGCCAGGTGTTTTCCGGGCCCTCCACGACGGTCTCGGCGCCGGTCTGGGGGTCCACAGAAACGGAGCCATCCATCATGGACATCATCACCGTCATAAGGATGGGCATCACCAGGGCGGAGGCGATGAGGATGTAAAACAGCCTGGATTTGAACATTCTTCTGAAATCCACCTTCAGCATACTGCCAAGGCGCTGCGGGAAGCCGTTTTTCATCTTATTTCCCCTCCTTCATCAGATCGATGTAGTATTCTTCCAGACCAATCTTGTCGGTTTTGATCTCGGTGACGCAGATGCCGTTTTCGTAGAGGCAGGTCACGATTTCTTCGGGAGTGGTCAGATCGTACACCCGAATATAGCCAGCCTCATCTTCT
Organism: Faecousia sp.; assembly: GCA_045540495.1. Taxonomy (GTDB): domain Bacteria; phylum Bacillota; class Clostridia; order Oscillospirales; family Oscillospiraceae; genus Faecousia. The sequence continues at coordinate 4,813 of JAZQHH010000038.1, read as the reverse complement.
TCCACCCGGGAATACTTGCAGCCCAGGAGCATTTTGCTGCGGTTCACTTCTTCGGTCCGGAGGGCCACGTAGGTGCGGCAGCTGGCATCCAGCTCCGCAGCGGTCATTTCCCGGATCATCTTGCCGTGGCGGATGATGCCATAGTGGGTCGCCACCTTCTGCAGCTCTCCCAGCAGATGGGAGGAAACCAGGATGCTGCGCTTGCCATCCTTCACGATGTCCGTAAACACTTCCCGCATGATCCGCATACCGTCGGCGTCCAGGCCGTTGAGAGGCTCGTCCAAAATCAGCAGTGTGGGATCGCCCAGCAGGGCCATGGCGATGCCGACTCTCTGCTTCATGCCAAGGCTGCAATTTTTGAATTTATTGCCTGCCGCGCCTTCCATTCTGACCCTTTTCAGAACTTTGACGACCTCTTTTTCAGGGTTGGAAATGCGCAGGTTGGAGGCCTGGAGCATCATATTATCCCACACGGAAAGACCGGGGAAGCAGCCGGGTGCTTCGATCAGCACGCCCATGGTTGCCCGGACGGCAGGATCGGTGTAATCCTTTCCGCAGAGTTTAATGGAACCGCCGCTTGTGGGGATCAGACCGCAGATCATTTTCTCGGTGGTGGATTTACCGGAGCCGTTTTCGCCGATAAAGCCGTAAATGGCCCCCATGGGAACGGTCATATTCAGGCCGCAAACCGCCTGCTTGGGGCCGAAATTCTTGGAAAGGTTTCTGATTTCTACTGCATTCATATGCCGCACCTCCTTAGTACACATCGCTCTTATAGAGGAGCCGTGCGCCCAGCACATTATAGAAAACCGCCCAGGCCACGGACACCACCATGCAGATCAGCAGTGTGCCCACATTGCTGACCAGGCAGGCATTCACGGAAGAGCCATACAGGAAAATGTTCAGGAACGCAGTGGGAAGCTTCAAGTTTTCCACAATGGCGGCGGCGCCGATAATCAGAATGCCGGTGCCGAAAAAGAACGAGGACGCAATGGAAACGCCGAAATATCTTCTGAAAATGATGTTGAGGAACGTATAAAGGCTGGCCCAGCCCAACGACATAACCATCTTGCCGGCAATGGCCAGGATCAGGCTGCCTACATTGACCGCAAAGGGATAGCCGGCAACCAAACCGCCTGCGATGCCGCCGATGAGATAAGTCACGCACATACAGGCCATGGCGAAGGCGCAGACGATGGTCTTGGACATCATATAGTCCTGCTTCTTTGCATGGGTGGTGAACAGCTGCTTGACATAGCCGCTCTTATAATCGTGGCCGATGAAAATGGAGACCATGATGCCGCCGAAGATGAACACCATATTCATATTGGCATAATCGGCAATGCTTTCGATGACATAAAGGGGTTTGGCTGCCGCAACGATCTGCCAGGCGTTCTGGTATATGGGCTCCATCACATTGCCGTTTTGATCCGGCATGGAGGTAAAGCCGGAGACCATAGCCGGGATAATGGCGGCAATGGCCAGAAAAATGTAGAAAAGGGGCGTGTGGAACAGACGGTAGAAGTCAACGCCCAGCATACCGCCCAGTCTTCGCGTGAAGCTGGGGGATTCAAATTTCAGTTCCCGTGCCATTATGTGCCCTCCTGACCGCTCATCAGCTCGATGTAGTATTCCTCAAGGCCGATTTTGTTCTTCTGAATCTGACTGACCACATGGCCGTTTTTCATCAGGTAATCGACGATGGCTGCGGTGTTCTCTTCGTCATAAACCCGCAGGTGATCCCCTTCTTCCCGGACATCGGCGTACTTTTTGCGAAGCACCTGCTTTGCGCCGACCATATCCCCCGTTTTCAGGGAAACAAACACCTGCGCTCGAGAGTCCATATCCTTTGCGGACAGCTCCATAATCATCTTTCCCTGGCGGATAATGCCGTAGTGGGTGGCGATCTTTTCCAGCTCGCCGAGAATATGGGAGGAAATAAGGACGGTACAGCCGTACTTCTGGGTGATGTCCACCAGAATTTCCCGCATGATCCGCATACCGTCGGTATCCAGACCGTTGATGGGCTCGTCCAGAATCAGCAGCGCAGGATCGCCCAGCAGCGCCATGGCAATGCCGATCCGCTGCTTCATGCCAAGGCTGCAGCTTTTGAATTTGATATTGGCAGAATCCTCCATACGGACGATCTCCAGAACCCGTCGAATTTCCTCGTCCCGGTTTTCAATGCCCAGGTTGATGCACTGCATCACCAGGTTTTGATAGACGCTGGAACCGGGGAAGCAGCCGGGGTCCTCGATCAGCGCCCCCACACGGACACGGACGCCGGGATCGGTATGCTCCCTGCCGAACAGCTTCACCTCACCGCTGTCAGCCACCAAATGGCCGCACAGCAGCTTCATGGTGGTGGATTTGCCGGAGCCGTTCTCGCCGATGAAACCGTAGATACTGCCCACAGGAACGGTCATATTCAAATGATCTACCGCATACATACCACGAAAGCTTTTGGATAGATCTCTGATTTCGATCGCATTCATATAACGCTGTCTCCTTTGTATTTTTATTTGAATATCAGTATGAGACGGGATTTTGTTATTTTCTATTTCGAAAATAACAAAATCGGCAACGCCTGCAGGCGGTGCCTTTTTAATAAAAACGAAATGTTTTTATTAAAAATTAGTATGAAAGCAGGAAAAGCGGGAACAAAACTCCCGCTCCGAACTGTCGATAATATTCCCGGCTTTTTCGACCGTCCGGAGCGGGGCCCCGCGCTGTATTTTCTGCTTAGCCGTTCATGATCTTGTCGCTGAGCTTCAAAATTTCATCAGCGTACTTTTTCCTGCGGCTGTTCAGAATGCTCTTGTGGATGGGATAGGTACTCAGCACCATGCCCAGGCCCACAACGCCAATGGCGATGCCGGAAACCATGGCGCTTGCCAGGCCGATGACTGCACCGATTTCGGTCATGACCAGGCTCATACCGGCGCCCATGACGATGGCGCTGACACTGCCGTAGGTATAGGCGAACACATTGGCAGGGCGCTTGACCTTGGCGTCCAGCGCCTTCAGCTCATCCAGCTCGGTATGCTGCTTTTCTGTATACTGGGTGCGGATCTTCTGCACCAGATATTCCTGATCGTTATTGCTCATATTCATTACCTCTTTCACGATTTTGATGGGTGCATTGTACCGCACCCCGGTTTCCAATTCTTTTTGTTTTATGAAATTTGACCGCTGAGTTCCGCTGCCAGCTCCAGGATGCGGGCGCTATACAAGGCTTTTGCTTTGCGGAAGAATGTTCGGTATACCGGAAACGCCCCAAGCATCCCCGCCGCGCCGACCAGGCCAAGCAGGATGCCCAGCCAGGGCAAGTGACCGATCACTTCCATCGCCAGGCACAGGCCCAGCCCAAAGATCAGACAGCCGCCGATGCCTACGGTCAGCGCTTCCACTACCCCGGAATTTTGCACCGTTCTGTCCAGCCGCTTCAGCTCCTCCAGCTTGGTTTCTTCCTGGGGCAGATATTTCTTTCGGATGTTCAGCACCTCCTGATTTTCAGAGGCACTGTAGGTGTAAGAAAATGTATTCTCGTTCATCATTCTGTCGAACTCCTTATAACGGGAGTATTCTTTTCTGTCCGGATTTTCCCGTTCCCCAAATATTACTTTCTCTTACCGGCGTTGCGGCTGGCTTCCAGGTTCTTCTCAATCATAGCCTTCTGCGCAGCCTCACGGGCTTCCATATCGGCCTTGATCTTGGCCTGACGGGCTTCGGTGGCAGCCGTCACCCGGGCCTTGGCATCCTCCACGGATTCCCCTTCCTTTGCCATGAAGGTGCTGACGAAAGCATTCTCCACCTTCTTGTAGCCGTTCACAACGCCATTCTCAATCTTCTGATACCCCTCGGTCACACCCTCGGTGATTTTCTCCATGCGGTCTGCAAACTTTGCCATAACAATGATCTCCTTTTGATTTCGGTTTTTATTTGATGGCATCATTCTACCGGCTGAATTGTTCAAAAAAGTTCAAGTTTTGTTTCCGAAATATTAATTCACATCAGCGGCGCAAAAACCTTCGCAACACTGCGGATAAACCGACGCAGCCAGTGCCAGTTTGTTTTGCTTTCGTCAATATGCACGCATTTGGCAAACGTGGCCTCAAAGTCTGCTTTGATGCTTTCGATGCAATCGCAGCGGTGCATCCACACGCCGTTTTCAAAGTTATGCACCAGGCTTCGGTGATCCATGTTTATGGTTCCTACCATGGCCGTTTCATCGTCAGCAAGGTAGACCTTCCCATGGACGAAGCCCGGCTCGTATTCGCAAATTTCCACGCCCGCTTTCATCAGCCGCTCATAATGGCTGCAGGCCAGTTCCTTGACGACCCACTTATCCGGCACCCCGGGCAGGATCAGCTTGACCTGTACGCCCCGCAGCGCCGCATTTTCCACTGTCTGGCACAGGGCCAAAATGTAGCGCAGCGGAATGTAGTTGATCTCCCTTTCTTCCGTTCTGAGCCCATCATACCGGATCCGAATCTTTTTCTTCAAGGCAAACACCCCCACTTTTCATTTTATGGAACCATTGTACCACTGGGATGCTTGCATAATTTTTCTGTTATGTTTGCAAAATGTTAAGGTTCAACCGCCAAAACAACCGGGGATTCCCGCGTATCGATAAAGTGGTAAATGATTGTTTAGCGGTGTAAGATAACACTGTCATTGCGAGGCCGCAGGCCGTGGCAATCTCCTGGTACAACTTTGGTCCTAATTCGCACCAAAATCTATGGATAATCTCATTCTACATTGTACGTTCATCGAACTTTTTCCTTATTGTAGATGATACCGGGAGATTGCC
>JAZQHH010000037.1:0-18593 GCA_045540495.1 Faecousia sp. | reverse complement strand
GCTATACCGTGGAGCGTATGAAGGGCTGGGGGATCAACAACCGGACACTGTACCGCCGGGCCATGTCCATCCAGCACCGGATGGAGCGCATCAAAAAAACCGAAAAGCCCAAGACCGAAAAGACCATGAATGCCACCTTCGGCGAGAAGGATTTTTCCGGTGATGTGGTCTTTGAAATGAAGCGGGTCAGCAAGGGTTTTGGCGAGCGGACACTGTTTGACGATGTGAATCTGAAGGTTGAGGGCGGCGAACGCATCGCCATTTTGGGTGACAACGGCACCGGTAAATCTACCTTCATCAAGTGTCTGCTGGGCGAAGAAGATTTTCAGGGCAAACTGCAATTTGGCCCCACGGTGAAATGGGGGTATCTGCCCCAGATCATCAAATTCAGTCACCCGGAGCGGACCCTTTACGACACCATGCTCTACGAAAAGAACTGCACCCCCCAGATGGCCCGGGACCGGCTGGGTGCGTTCCTGTTCCAGGGAGAGGATGTGTTCAAGACGGTTGGCACGCTCTCCGGCGGCGAGCAATCCCGGCTGCGGCTGTGTATGCTGATGGATGAGAAAATCAACCTGCTGATTCTGGACGAGCCTACCAACCATCTGGATATTGCGTCCAGAGAGTGGGTGGAGGCCGCCATTGAGGAATTTGAGGGCGTTCTGCTGTTCGTTTCCCATGACCGGTATTTTATCGAGAAGTTCGCCGAGCGGATTTGGCTGCTGGAAGATGGGGGGATTCGGGATTTTAAGTGTGGTTATCAGAAATACCGCTCCATCATCGAACATGAAGCGGCGGCGAAGCCTGCGGTAACCGCCCTACCAAAGCCCAAAAAGAAGAAGCCCAAGGGCGGCACCAAGGAAACGGAAAAGCTGATCCGTCGCCTGGAGCGGGAGATCGAGAAGCAGGAAAAGTTAATTGCTGAATATGATGTAAAAATCGAGGCCGCCGCTGCCGATTACCAGGAGCTGACCCGGCTGTTGGCGGAAAAAGATGAGGCAGAGCTGGTTTTGCTGGATCTGATGGAGCAGTGGGAAGCGGCCCAGGCGTAAGGGAGGCAATAAAATGGGATTTGGAATGTTTCAATTTATGTTTTTCGCAGTATTCGCTTTGGTGATTGGCGTATTTGTTGTTGGCGCCGTCCGGGGAATTGGGGAGTGGAATAAAAATAACCATTCCCCCCGGTTGACCGTGGAGGCTACGGTGGTGGCCAAGCGTACCAATGTTTCCCGCCATCATCACTCCGGTACAAATCACATGAGCCACACCAGCACTTCCACCACCTACTACGCCACCTTCCAGTTTGCCAGCGGCGACCGGATGGAGCTGCACGTCAGCGGCCCTGAATATGGAATGCTGGTCGAGGGCGACCGGGGGGATTTGTCCTTCCAGGGAACCCGGTATCTGGGTTTCGTGAGGAAATGAGATGGGGAAGGAATATTCCTGGAATGTGACTGTTGCCGGTGTCGTACACCGGGTGAGTTGTGTGACTGCAAACAACAAATATCAGATATTTGTTGACGACGACTTTCTGACCAATGTGTACCGCAAGTCTTTCCGGGCTATGGCCCGGGAGGGGCTGGAGGAAGGACTGGATATTTGCGGAAAGGAATGCCTGTTCCTTGTGTGGGATGAAAAGCCTGATCTTGTAGTGGATGGCGTTCTGCTGGGGCAGGGAATCGACTTTGCTTCGGCCAAAGAAAAACGTTTTAAGGGGGCTAAGCTGGTCTACCGATGCGTTTTTTGGATCGGTGTTGCGCTGCTGGCCGTGATGCTCTTCTGCGTGCTTATGGGTTGGGGAGAGGCGATTGGTTGGGATGATGTCAGCATCGATATCATCGCCGGTGTTTGGATGATGATCTACGGCGGCAGAAAAATGTGGCGGTTGACACATTCGTAAATTGGTTCTATAATAACGAAAGATTAATCAAAAGGAGCGAATTTGAAATGAGTTCTTGTAACGGTAATTGCAGTGCCTGCGGCTCTGATTGCAGCGATCGCAAGGCCGAGAGCCTGCTGGCGGCCCTGAATCCCAAGGCCAGTGTGAAGAAGGTTATCGCCGTTGTTTCCGGTAAGGGCGGCGTGGGTAAGTCCACCGTCACCTCCTTGCTGGCTGTGGCCATGTCCAGAAAGGGCAAGCGGGTTGGTGTGCTGGATGCGGATATCACCGGCCCCTCGGCCCCCACTGCCTTCGGTGTCACCGAGTGCCAGGGTGCCAATGAGGATGGCCTGTATCCCGCGCTGACCAAGGGCGGCATTCAGGTCATGTCCATCAATCTGTTGCTGGATAACCCCAATGATCCCGTTGTTTGGCGTGGGCCCGTCATCGCCGGTGCGGTAAAGCAATTCTGGACCGATGTGATTTGGGAGGATGTGGACTACCTGTTTGTGGATATGCCTCCCGGAACCGGCGATGTGCCCCTGACGGTGTTCCAGAGCCTGCCGGTGGATGGCATTGTCATCGTCACCAGCCCCCAGGATCTGGTGAGCATGATTGTGTCCAAGGCTGTGAAGATGGCCAATATGATGCATATTCCTGTGCTGGGCTTCGTGGAGAACTATTCCTATCTGGAATGCCCGGACTGCGGCAAGAAGATCAATGTTTTTGGCGAGAGCCATCTGGACGCTGTGGCGGCGGAATTTGGTCTGCCGGTGCTGGCCCGACTGCCCATCGACCCCAATGTGGCCCAGTGCTACGACAATGGCTTGATGGAGACAGTGGGCACCGCCAATCTTGGTGGCGTTATCGAGGCAATTGAAAAAGCGGACTGATCCCACACCCCCGGAGCCCCAGCTCCGGGGGTGTTTTTGTGGAGGAACTGGAAATGGTTGTTTGGCGAACTGGCGCGGGAGCGCCCATGCCTTCCCCCGGGGGGAAGGTGGCCCGGCGAAACCGGGTCGGATGAGGAATGCGGGCGATAACCTAAAATGACGAATCCGTAAAGACTTGCTGAAATCTTACCTGCCAAAAAGCCTGAACACGGTACAAAATCGAACATTTCCGCCCGCATTCCTCATCAGTCACCGCCTTGCGGCGGCGACAGCTTCCCCCCGGGGGAAGCCATGGCGCCCCTTCGGGGCGCGCGGTGGCCGGAGGCCACCGCAATTCAATAACACCGCTAAACAATCATTTACTGCAAGATCACTGTTGTGATCATCTGACCGGTTTCCCTTGTTTTGTTGAAGATTCCCCGGTATGATTTTACCGTTCTTAGTGGACAAATGCGGAGAGGAGCGGTAAAATGAGGGTTGGATACATATTCCTTGCCATGCTATCGTTAATTTTTGCGATGGCGGTGCCGGGCGCGGCGCCGGAAATGGAGCAGTCGCCATCGGTGCTGATTATTGGAGCGCCCTGTGCGTGCATGGCGGGGGTTTCTGCGGATGTGTGCGATGCGGAGCTGGAGTTGGGGGAGCTTTTGGCGGGGCGGGAATACCGATGGATCGTCCTTTGCCTCGGCGAAGAAGCACGGCTGGAGGAATATCAGAAATGGATCGGGATAATTCTGCGGACCCAGCCCCAGGCCAGGACGGTCATCCAGTCCACAGATGATGCATTGAATCTTCTGGCAACGGCCCATCAAATGGAGTGCGCCGATTGCTGCCAAATTACTAAAATGATTCAAGAGGATGAGAAGCTATGGAAACGCGAATCTTAGATGCGGCACAGGTTCAAAAGCTGTTGCCGGAGCGGAGTCCGGATGCCCACAAGGGGGATTTTGGGCGGATTTTGCTGCTTTGCGGCAGCCGCGGGTACACCGGTGCGGCGGCGCTGGCGGCCATGGGTGCCCTGCGAAGCGGTGCGGGGCTTACTTTTTTGGGCGTGCCGGAAAGTATTTATGCCATCGAGGCCGTGAAGCTGACGGAGCCCATTGTATTTCCGTTGCCAGATGAAAATGGGATGCTCAGCATGGACGCAATTGATGAAATCAGGGCACGGCTTCCCCAAATGGATGCGGTGCTGATTGGGCCCGGTTTGGGCCAGTCCAAGGGAACACTGGCGGCTCTGAAGCTGATTTTGCGGGAATTTTCGGGGCCGGTGGTGGTGGATGCCGATGGCATAACGCTGCTTTCTAAGCATAAATATCTAATGCGCGGAAGGACGGCACCGACGATTTTAACGCCCCACAATGGGGAATTTCAGCGGTTGGCTCCGCTGGGCGAGGACAGGCAGTCGGCCGCAGCGGCACTGGCCCGGGAATTGGGAGCCATTGTGCTGCTGAAGGGCCATCGCACCCTGATTACCGACGGGAAAATCTGCTACCGCAATCAAACCGGCAATCCGGGCATGGCGGAGGGCGGCAGCGGTGATGTGCTGGCAGGGATCATCGTGAGCTTGCTGGGCCAGGGGTTCGAGCCTTTGGAAGCGGCGGCGGTGGGAGCCTGGCTCCATGGGGCCGCCGGAGATGCCTGTGCGGCGGAGCTGGGGCAGTATGGGATGCTGCCCACGGACATGCTGGAGGTGCTTCCGCGACTACTCAAATAGGAGCGGATGAAATGAAACGTTTGGCGGTGGCGGCGATTCTGCTGGCGATGCTCTCCGGCTGCGCCGAAACCCAGGAGGGGCTGGACCGGGCCATGGGCCTGCGGGCGAAACTGCTGGGCAGCGGCGGTTGCCAATTTGATGCGGTGATTACAGCGGACTATGGGGATGAGCTGTGCGAATTTTCTGTCTCCTGCCAGGGGGATTCCCAGGGAAATGTGACCTTTACGGTTAAGGAGCCGGAAACCATTGCGGGTATCACCGGAGCAATCAGCGCCGAGGGTGGCAAATTGACCTTTGACGGTAAGGCGCTGGCCTTTCCTCTGCTTGCGGATGAGCAGGTGACGCCGGTCAGCGGGCCATGGATTTTTCTTCGGACGCTGCAGGGCGGGAATGTCCGCTCCTGCGGTATGGATGGGGATTTGCTCCGGGTGTCCATTGACGACAGCTACGAGGATGATGCCCTGCGGCTGGATATCTGGCTTGACAGCGGCGATTTGCCGGTTCGTGGGGAAATATTGTACCGTGAACGCCGAATTGTGACCATTCAGGTCAAAAACTTTGTGATTTTGTAACTTTCTGTGCCGAAACACATAGAATGGTTCGGAGTATAAATTCCCCGGTGCGGTGGGAAAATAACTCCAGCCGCGTTACATAGGGAATTTTCCGGTAGCGCAGGTAATGTTTCTATCGGAGTGTGAGCGACATGGATACCACGGTCAAACGGGGCGATATCTTTTACGCAGATCTTTCGCCGGTGGTGGGCAGTGAGCAGGGAGGCACCCGTCCGGTGCTGATCGTTCAGAACGATACCGGCAACCGGCATTCTCCCACGGTCATCGCCGCTGCCATCACCAGTCAAACCGGAAAGGCCCGGCTGCCTACCCACATTAACATCGCCGGCGGCAGCGTGGGACTGAGCAAGGACTCGGTGATTCTGCTGGAGCAAATTCGTACCATTGACAAGCGCAGACTGCGGGAGCATATGGGCCACCTGGATGACAACCATATGCACATGGTCAACGACGCCATCGCCGTCAGCTTTGGGCTGAATGATTGAAATAACGCGCCCCCTTGGCTCATAAACTGAAGCCAAGGGGGTAAGTGCTTTTTGGAGGGGAAATGATTGTTTAGCGGCCTAAAACGACGCGCCGATCTCAACAACCGTGTCATTGCGAGGCCGCAGGCCGTGGCAATCTCCTGGTACAACTTTGGTACTAATTCGCACCAAAATCTATGGATAATCCCATTCTACATTGTAAGTTCATCGAACTTTTTCCTTATCGTAGATGATACCGGGAGATTGCCACGTCGCTTCGCTCCTCGCAATGACAGCATGATTTTAGTACGCTAAACAATCATTTACAGCATCAACTGGATATGGAGGGCGATTATGGAGGGGATTTATGACATTGACTATGGCGGACAGGTGGTTGGCACGGCGAAGGTGGCGCGGGAGGGGTTATATTACCGCTTTGAGTGCCGGTGCCGGGTGGAAGGGCTTTGCCGGCTGTCGGTGTGCTGCGGGGGACACCATGAAAATTTGGGGATTCCGGTGCCTGCGGGCGGTGAATTATCTTTGACTACCAAAATCCCGGTCAAACGGCTGGGGGAGGGCCCCCTTCGGATCCTTGCTTTGCCGAAGAATCAGCAGCGGACGGGGAAATTTATACCTGTCTACCCGGAGGAGCCCTTTGCTTACATCAGTCGGCTGCAAAATGCCTTTTTACAGGTTCGGGATGGACAGATCGGGGTGTTCATCAGCCGTTGATGGCCGCCCACCGCTGGGCCTGTTCTTTGGTCATCATGTCTTGAAATTTGGCATGGTTCAGCAGCAGTGGGAGGCGTTGATTACGTGTATTCTTTTCGTGGATGTCTATCATCACATCGATGCAGTCCGGCTGGGACAGCAGATACTGTGGGCCTTCCATTCCGATAAAGTCATCCAGGGTATATTCCGGCCGCCAGGAGCTCAGGGGGGACAGGGACTGGAGAGCGGTGGAATGATTCAGGGTCGTGACCAGCTCTTGGGTGGTCATGAGACTGAAATTTGGTTCCACATGGAAATTCAGGCTATCGCTGATATTGTAGGGAACCATGTTAAGGTACATGGTGACACCTACGTCCATGCCGGTGGTGATGTAGCCGTAAACGAACATTCCGGCGATACAGCCGGATTTGTTCAAATAGTACATGGTGCCGATTTTTCGTTCATCCGGGAGTTCCATGTCATCAAAGGTTAATCCGCCTCCGGAGAAATCCCTGTCGTAATAGCCCTGTTTTGAATCGAAGCTGATTCTTACAAAGAAATTGGGGAACCAGGTAGAGCCCAGGCCATCGGAATGACTGTAGGCCTGATCCATTTCCCAGCGGGTTTCCCCATGGACGAATTGGAAGGAAGGTTCCGCCAGCAGGTTTTCTCCGGGGATGCGGATGACTTCTACCCGGTCTTCGAAAAATTCCAATTCGTCGAAAATATCCGGCTGTTCCTTGGGGCCCCAATTGCCGTAACAGCACTGGTGCGTCAGGCCCTTGTATTCCACGGTGAAGGACAGGTCCATTTTTTCTTCCGAATAGCCCAGAATGAAGCACCCGGCCACCCGGTCACCATTGTAGTAATAGACCACCTGACAGGTGACGATCAGGTCTCCCGGGGGATAGATGACGGTGACGGCGGGGGCATCGTCATTGGTGAAGGGGTACGTCGGATGGAAGTCCACCCGCAGATAGCTGACGGGGGTGCCGGTTACCAGTATACCTCCCATGCTGGGGGCTTCCAAATGCCAGAGCTGGTTGTTGTAATAGTGTTGGATGACTTCTTGGTAGCCGGGGGACATGGAGGGGAGGTGGCTGAGCCGGTATTCAACCTCGCCGGTACAGTCGTAGATGGAGGCGACCAGGTTTTCGTCCGTAAGGACAGGCTCCGGAATGGTTTGGATGACCGGGGAAGAAGGGGAGGGATGGTTGCTTGTCTTGCGGGGCAGGAAACAGGCGGCGGCGATCAGAATTGCCAGCGCCAGGGCGGTTATGGCGATGGGTCGCCAAAAATGGGCAGGGCCGGTGGGATCACCACCGGCCTCCTGTTCGTTTTCTGTGTTTGTAAAGTCCGGCGTGGGGATGCGGATGCCGCCGTTGCAGGTGATGTTCAGATCAAGCCCCACAGGGCAGTGGTCGGAGCCCATCACGTCGGGGTGGATGGTGGCATCGTGAATGCTGTCCCGGAGCCGGTCGGAGACTACAAAATAGTCGATGCGCCATCCGGCGTTGTTCTGCCGGGCGTTGAACATATAGCTCCACCAGCTGTAGGCGCCGGTTTTGTTGGGGTACAGGTGCCGGAAGGTGTCCGTAAACCCGCTGGACAGCAATTGGGAAAATGCATCCCGCTCTTCGTCGGAGAAACCGGCGTTGCCCCGGTTGGAGCCGGGATTTTTCAGGTCGATCTCCTGATGGGCCACATTCAAATCGCCGCAGAGAATAACGGGCTTTTTGCAATCCAGTTCTTTCAGATATGTCCGGAAGGCCGCCTCCCATTTCAGCCGGTGGTCGATCCGGGCCAGACCCCGCTGGGCGTTGGGGGTGTAGCAGGTGACAAGATAAAATTCCGGATATTCCAGGGTGATGAGCCGCCCTTCGGTGTCCAGTTCCTCGATGCCCAGACCGTAGGTAACGTTCATGGGCTGGTGCCGGGTGAAGATGGCGGTGCCGGAGTAACCCTTTTTCTGGGCACTGCACCAGAATTGGTGGTAGCCCGGCAGGTCAAGGCTGATCTGCCCTTCCTGCAATTTGGTCTCCTGCAGACAGAAAAAGTCTGCGTCCATTTCCTTGAAAACGTCCAGAAAGCCTTTGGTTACGCAGGCTCGCAGTCCGTTTACATTCCATGATACAAATTTCATTCGCTTTCCTCCTCAATTTCAAAGGCGGGGAATTCTACTTTGAAGGTGGTGCCCAGGCCGAAGGTGCTTTCCGCATGGATGCTGCCCTGGTTGCGCTCCACCATGTTTTTTACGATGGCCAGACCCAGCCCACTGCCGCCGGAGGCCCGGCTCCGGGCCTTATCCACCCGGTAGAACCGTTCGAAAATGTGGCTGACGCAATCCTCCGGAATGCCGGTGCCGGTATCGGAAACGGTCAGAATGCCGATGTCCTCTCCGCGACTCAGGGAAATGGTCAGCTTTCCGCCGGGAACATTGTACTTGATGCCGTTTTCGGCCAGATTGTAGGTGATCTGGTACAGGTCATCCTCCCGGATCAGGATGTGCGCATCCTCGGCCAGGTTCACTTCGATGGTTACATTGCCGGAAGCTGCAAGGGGGGAGAGCATACTGACTACCCGGGTCACAGTGGGGGCCATGGGGATAATCTCCATGGTGTCCGATTCGGTGGATACCTCGCCCCGGGTCAGGGACAGGAGCTTCTCGGACATCCGGTTCAGCCGCTCTGCTTCGTCGCCGATGTCACCGACAAACTCCCGGATGGTGGCGATGTCCATGTCGTTTTGCAGAATGGAGTCTGCCAGCAGCTTGATAGAGGCCAGGGGGGTCTTCAGCTCGTGGGAGGCATCGGATACGAATTGACGGCGCTTGCTTTCGGAAATATTCAGCCGGTCGGTCATTCGGTTAAATTCCTCTGCCAGGACAGTCAGCTCGTCGTGGCCGCTGAGCCGCACCTTGTGGGAATAGTCGCCCTGCTGCATGATCTGCATGGAGGCCATGATCTTGGTGAGCCGGGCGGAGAATACCCGGGCGAAAATGGTGGAGAAGAAGATGACGACCAGCTCCAGCAGGACGGTGATGGTCAGAATGGTTCGCTGGATGGAGGCGATCAAGCCGCCCTGTTCTGTGTCACATTCCATGGCGTAGACGCAGCCGCTGATCACCCCGTCGGAGATCAGCGGGGTGGCGGCTTGGGAACACATGACACCGGCGTGGTATTCCCAATCAAACACATCGTAGCCGTCCATCGCTTTGGTAATCTGGGGAAAATCCACTTGCTGATCCCTTTCGATGCCCGAATTGCTGGAAAACAGCACGATCCCCTCCGGATCGGTGACGATGAGCGGAACGGATTTCAGACTGCTGACCCGCTCGATGGCTTCAGAAATGGTGGAATCCGTCATGTTATCCAGCTTTCCAAGCTCGCTGGCGGCCAGCTGCGTCTTATCCAGCATGGTGCTTTCTTTGTTCTGATAAAACAGCCGCATGATGATCTGGGAACAATAGAGGTTTAGCACCACCAGCACTACAAGGGTGATAATGGCGTAGGTCAGCGCATAGCGGGACTGGGTGCTGACGTAGCGCCGCAGCTTCTTGTTTTTATTTTTTGAAGTAATAGCCAACGCCCCACTTTGTCATAATATAATTGGGTTTTGCCGGGTCCTCTTCCAGTTTTTCCCGCAGGCGGCGGATGTGGACATCCAGGGTGCGGATATCGCTGCGGTATTCGTAGGCCCAGATGGAGTCCAACAGCGCTTCCCGGGAGAAGACCCGGTTGGCATTGCGCATGAGAAATTCGATGACATCAAATTCCCGGGCGGTCAGATCCACCAGAACGCCGTTGCGGTAGGCGTTGCGTCCGTCCAGATCCAGGCAGATAGAGCCAACCGTCAGCAGATGGGGTGTCTGCTCCTGCTTTATGGCGGTGCGTCGCAGCATGGCCCGGATCCGGGCTTTCAGCTCCAGAATGTTAAAGGGCTTGGTCACATAGTCATCGGCGCCGTAGTCGAAGCCCATGAGCTTGTCCATATCGTCGGTTTTGGCGGTGAGCAGGATGATGGGGACCTGGGAAAATTCCCGGATTTTGGAGCAGGCGGTGAGACCGTCCATTTCCGGCATCATAATGTCCAGCACAATCAAATCCACCTTGGGGTCCAGGGCCAGCTCTACAGCTTCCAGACCGTTGGAGCCGGTGACTACTTCGTAGCCTTCGTTTTGCAAATTGAATCGGATGCCCTTAACCAGCAGGGCCTCGTCATCCACTACAAGAATTTTCATGCCGCACCTCCTACGGTTATCAAATCCAAAATACCTTCCAGTCGTTTATCGCCGATGTCTTCCACATTGGTTAGCTGGCCCACATCGGTGAAGGGGCCGTTTTTCTGCCGGTAGTCCACGATTCGCTGCCCCAAAACCTGGCCGATGCCGGGGAGGGTCGCCAGCTCCGCCGCAGAGGCGGTGTTGATGTCCATCAGACCGGGTTCGATGGCTTCGGTGAAGGGCGTGGTTTGTGCCGTTGTTTCCGAATGCTGCAATACCACTTCACTTCGGTTGGCGGTGCGTCCCAGGAAAAAGCCGCCGGTGAAGGCGCAGGCGATCAGCGTGATGACGATCAATAGGATGCTGGCTTTTTTCATTCGCAACGCCCTCCTCCGATTGACTAGCCGAATAAAAGCTGATATAATAATTCGGCGTAGAGTGTTGCAACTATTATACACGACTTTTTTCTGCCGGACAAGTCTGGGCAGTGGATATTGAGGGAATTTTATGAAAAAAATCCGAGTTTTGAGTATTTTGGCCCTGCTTGCGATGGTGGTGCAGTTATTCCCGGTGCCTGCTTTGGCGGAGGAGACGGTTTCCGTCAGCCAGGGCTGCGCTACATTGGATGGACAGGTGCCCCTGGCGGGCAGCGAGCAGCTGCTGGATACCGCTGAGGCGGTGATCCTCTATGAGCTGGGCAGCGATACCCTGGTTTATGCCTGGAATCCGGACCAACGGCTGGACCCTTCCGGTATGAATAAAATTATGACCGCACTGCTGGCCATCGAAATGTGTCAGCCAACAGACCTGGTAACCGTGACCCGGGAGGCGTTGAACAGCG
Organism: Faecousia sp.; assembly: GCA_045540495.1. Lineage (GTDB taxonomy): Bacteria > Bacillota > Clostridia > Oscillospirales > Oscillospiraceae > Faecousia. Next base: position 7,297 of record JAZQHH010000037.1, on the reverse strand, counting down.
TTGCCATCGGCTCTGTTTCCGCTGGACTGAAGTCCGGGGAACAGCTTCCGATGGAGGATCTGCTTTACTGCATGATGGTGGGCTCCGCCAATGACGCGGCGGCGGTCATCGCGGCCCATATCAGCGGCAGTCAGGAAGATTTTGTGGCACTGATGAACAGCCGTGCCCAGGAATTGGGTTGCCGGGATACCAATTTTATGAATGCCAACGGCCTGAGCCATGAGGCGCAGTACACCACCGCCCGGGATTTGGCCAAGATTACCAAGGCCGCTCTGGAGCAGCCCCTGTTCCAGGCACTGTTTTCTGCCGTGGAGTACACCGTTGCCGCCACGGAAAAATCCGAGGAGCGGAATGTGGTCACCACCAATTATCTGATGAGCACCAAAACCGTCCGCAATCAGTATGATGAGCGGGTCACCGGCGGTAAGACCGGTGCCTTGAGCACCACTAACCGGAGCCTGATCTGTACCGCCGAGAGTGGCGACAGCCGGTATCTGTCCGTGGTTATGAGTGCCCGGGGCACCGTTACCGCCAATGGCCTGTCGGTGAAGACCTTCGGCAGCTTCGAGGAGACCCGGGCGCTGCTGGATAAGGGGTTTGAGGGCTACGGCCTGCGGCAGCTGCTCAGCAGCAATCAGGTTATGGAACAGTTCCAGGTGTCCGGCGGCGAGAATGATGTGATCGGCCGGCCGGCGGAGGATTTGGTTGCCGCGCTGCCGACGGATGCATCGGTGCTGGATGTTACATTCAATTGCGTCCCCGGGGATATCAAGGCTCCGCTGACGGAGGGACAGCAAATTGGCACCGTGGAAGTTTGGTTCCGGGGTGTCTGCGTGGGGCAGTGCGATATGGTGGCCATGTTCGGGGTGGATCAGCCTGGCGTGAACAGCTTCAATTTGGTGCCCACTGCGGCCGATGCCGCCCGGCGGGCCTGGACCACCTGGCTGCTCATTGGCGGCATTTCACTGCTGGTCGTGGTGCTGATTTGGTTCGGCGTGGTTGTGCTGCGGCACAGGATCCGGATTCTCAAAATCGAGCGCCGCCATCAGCTGATCCACGGAGAGAAAAAGGGGAGAAAGTAATATGCTGGACTGGGACGAGCTGATCCGTCAATGCGGCAGCTGTACCAAATGCGGTCTTTGCCAGACTCGCCATAACGTGGTTTTCGGTGTGGGACCCAGGGATGCAGCAGTGATGTTCGTGGGGGAGGGACCCGGCGAACAGGAGGACCTCCAGGGGGAGCCCTTTGTGGGGCCTGCGGGGAAGTTGCTGGATGACATGATGTCCATCATCGACCTGGACCGGAGCAATGCCTACATCGCCAACATCGTCAAGTGCCGCCCGCCCCACAACCGGGACCCCCAGGAGGGGGAGCAGGATGCCTGCATCGACTATCTGCGCAATCAGGTGGCCCTGATCCGGCCGAAGATCATTGTTTGCCTTGGAAGAATTGCTGCGCTGCGGCTGATCCGTCCGGATTTCCGCATTACCCGGGAACACGGCACCTGGACCCGGCGGGGGGATACCTGGATCACAGCCATGTACCATCCCTCGGCTCTTCTGCGGGACGTAAGCAAACGGCCGGAAACCTTTGATGATTTAATAAAAATCCGGGAAAAGATCCGGGAATTGGGCATAAAAATCGGAGCTGATGCATAGGCTGCATCAGCTCCGATTTTTATACGGGTGAATATTTAACGATAATACCGGTGTTTTGGCCTTTGTCCGTTTTGGTAACGGAGGTCACGTCGGTGACGGCAGTGCCGTAGACGCTGACTTCGATCAGCCGTTCGCAGGTGGACAGGGGGGCGATGGAGGTCAGCTCAGGATTGTAGTCCATCATCACGTAGTTTAGGTTGGCCAGACCCCGCAGTTCCATCAGGGAAGTAATCTGATTTTTGGAGCCCTTGATGGTCACCAGGGCGCAGTCCATGGAGAACTGCGGAATTTGGGTGATATTGTTGTACGAAAAGTTGAAGGTGACCAGGTTATTCAGGGTATAAAGCCCGGAAATATCGGCGATGCTGTTGTTGGAGATATCCAGAGACTCCAGCGAGGTGTTGGTGGTCAGGGACGATACATCCGTCAGCTGATTGTGAGCCAGGGACAAACTCCTGAGGCCCGGAATCTGACTGATGCCCAGGGCTTGGGTCAGCAAATTGCCGGTCAGATCCAGCTCCGCAAGGGCGGTGCAGCTCTCCAGAGGCGTGCTGTCGGAAATGGAATTGAAGCCAATGTTCAGTGTGGTCAGAGCGGGCATATTCCGGAAATGCTCCAGATCGGACAGAGCATTATGGCTCAGGTCCAGTCTGGACAGCATGGGCATAGCAGTCAGGGCGGAGACATCGCCGATGGCGTTGTTGCTCAGATCAAGGGCCTGCAGTCCGATGGCAGCGGACAGAGGCGAGATGCCGGACAGGCCGCAGCCCCGGAGGGTCAGGGAGGTCAGCCGTGGCAGACCGGCGATGGCGGTCAGATCCTCAGCCGAGACCGGGGTATCGGTGATCACCAGCGTCTGCAGGCTGGTCATGCGCCCCAGGGCGGACAGATCTGTCAGGCCGCTTTCCGCAATGGTCAGGGTGTGCAGGAAGGGGAACCACTTCAGATCCTCCAGGTTGGCGGTGTCCTTGGGAAGCTCCAAAGAGGTGATGGTCCACAGCTGATCGGAGTACAGCGGGGCATCCTCCGGCAGGACCAGCTTTTGCCGCACCGCAGCATCCAGAGCCGGGTCGGACAGGGTGACTTCCTCGATAACGCCGGTAACAGTGTAGCTGAGGATGGTCAGAGGGCTGACCAGACCGGAGGGAGCCACGGTCAGGGCGTAAATGGTGGTTTCGCCACCGGTCAGAGAAATGGGGCCGGTGTAAAGGTCCGCAGCGGTGGAAGGATATTCTCCATCGGTGGTGGTGTAGAGGGTTCCGCCATCGGATTGGATGGTTACATGAATATATTGGTTGTAGAAGCCCTGTTCGGGAGTTGCAGTGGGAGCGGAGGGCCGCAGCTGGGCGATTTCTTCCTTGATGGCCGGGTCAGCGATGTGCTCCAGCATGGTCACGGCATCCAGCAGCTTGTCCTGCTCCACATAGGTTTTGCACAGGGCGATGTACAGCTCCGCGCTGCCGCCGTCTGAAATGGCGTGGGACAGGGTGTACTCTGCTTTGGTGTAGTTGCCGGTGTCCTTGAATTGTTCCGCCAGTTCGATGGCCACGGTCTCATCCTTGCCGGAGTGGCGATAGGCCAGCTCGTAGAGCCAGGTGGCGATGTCGTGGTTGCCGCTGTCGCTTTGTTTTCTGGCCTGGGAGACCAGCATATCCCGGGTAAAATCCGGGTCATATTCCATAATGTACCATCCGATGCTCAGCAGCACAGCCACTGAAAGGATAATTGGCACAAGGATTCTAAAAAATCGGTTCATGCTTGCGCTCCATTTCGGGTAATTTCTCACCATAATTATACCCACAGGGGCAAACGATGTCAAGGAGCGCAGAAAAAAACATCCGTGCCAGTTTCTGGACTGACAGAATTTTTATTTGATTTACAGTATGATGAACGGGGTGATTGATTGTGAAAATGATTTGGAAGCAGATGATCTATTCATTCACATTGGGGATGGTAGTGCCGGGGCTGATGTTTTCCGCCGGGGACAAGCTGGTGGACAAGGCACCTGCGGAGGAAGTCTTGCAGGAGCAGGTGTACATCCCGGTGCTGATGTCCGATGGGAAGCTCCAGGCGATGGGGCTGGAGAGCTACATCAGTCGTGTGGTGCTGGGGGAGATGCCGGCCTATTTTGATGAGGAGGCACTGAAGGCCCAGGCAGTGGCGGCCCGAACCTATACACTGCGGCTGCTGGAGGATGGGGACAGGCATCAGGGGGCGGTCTGTACCGACTACACCTGCTGCCAGTCTTATCTGGAGCCGGAGGAATATCTGCAAACCCGAGGCACCCAGGGGGATATGGACAAGATTTTCGCCGCGGTGTCGGAAACGGCGGGAGAGGTGGTCTGCTACGAAGGAGATTTGATCTGCGCCACCTATTTTGCCAGCGCCGGGGGCGCCACGGAGGACGCAAAGGAGGTTTGGGGCCAGTCGGTGCCCTATTTGGTGCCGGTGAGCAGTCCGGAGCAGAGCCTGTATGACGGACAGAAAGTCACCTGCTCCGCTGCGGAATTTCAGGATCGGTTGGGGGTCAGCCTGGAGGGGAGCCCCGAGAGTTGGTTCGGGGCTGTGACCTACACCCCCGGCGGCGGGGTAGAAACCCTGCAGATCGGCGGGAAGGCCTACTCCGGCGTAAAGCTGCGGAGTCTGTTTAGACTGCGTTCGACGGTGTTTTGGGTGACGGCTTCGGAATCGGCGGTGACCTTTGAGACCCTGGGCTACGGCCACCGGGTGGGGATGAGCCAATATGGAGCCGATGCAATGGCCCAGACCGGCAGCGATTATCGGGAAATTTTGTCCCATTATTACCAAGGCACCACCCTGGAGCGGTACACTGATTGACAAAACGGTCTTTTTAGGGTAAAATACCTCCAAACATTTCTTTTGGAGGGAACACCATGCCCATTCAGATCCCCAACGACCTGCCTGCCGCGGGTATTTTGCAGCAGGAGAATATCTTCGTCATGACCCAGACCCGGGCCACGACCCAGGACATCCGTCCGCTGGAGATCGTTCTTCTGAACCTGATGCCAACGAAAATTGTCACGGAGACCCAGTTTTCGCGGCTTTTGGGCAATACGCCTCTGCAGGTTCGGCTGGAGCTGATGCATACCTCCTCCCACAAGTCCAAAAATACATCCCAGGAGCATCTGCTTAGCTTTTACAAGAGCTTCCAGGAGTTGAAGGGCCGGAAGTTTGACGGTATGATTATTACCGGCGCTCCGGTGGAGCTGATGGAGTTTGAGGATGTGGACTATTGGCAGGAGCTGACCGAGATCATGGAGTGGAGCAAGACCAACGTCCACAGCACCCTGCACATTTGCTGGGGTGCCCAGGCGGGGCTGTACTACCACTACGGCATCCCCAAGCAACCCCTGCCGGAGAAGCTCTTCGGCGTGTTCCCCCATTCGGCGGACTACAAGCGCTCTATTTTAATGCGGGGCTTTGATGATATCTTCTGGGTGCCCCATTCCCGGCATACCACGGTGCGGCGGGAGGATATTGAGGCGGTGCCTGAGCTGAAGATTCTGGCCTCCTCTCAGGAGGCGGGGGTTTACGCCGTTATGAGCAAGGAAGGGCGGCAGATCTTCATCACCGGCCATTCCGAATATGACCCCCTGACCCTGAAGGGTGAGTACGACCGGGACAAGAAGCTGGGTCTGCCCATCCATGTGCCCTACAACTATTTCCCGGAGGACGACGATACCAGAGAACCCATTGTCCGCTGGCGCAGTAGTGCCAATTTGCTCTTTTCCAACTGGCTGAACTACTTTGTCTACCAGACCACGCCCTATGACATTATGTCCATTGGCGAGGAATAAGTTGATTAGAAAATCCCCCTCCGGATGGAGGGGGATTAGACTTTTGCAATTGGTTGGGATGATAAATGATTGTTTAGTGGAGTAAATGTAAGATGTATGTCATCCTGAGCGGAGCGAAGCGGAGTCGAAGGATCTACGCACGATCGATATGTTTCAGGGTAATGTAGTGCGTAGATCCTTCGACTCGCTGACGCTCGCTCAGGATGACAGTGCTGTAGGTTCGGGCGCTAAACAATTATTTAGCGGGAAAACAACAAAATTCCCCTCCGGATGGAGGGGGATTTCGTTATTTGATGGAAGCGACGTTTCTGCGGACCAGGGCCCGACGGAGGCGGGCTTCGGCCAGCTTTACATCGGTGTCGGAGGCGGATTTGTCCCCCAGGACCTGTTTGGCCCGCTGGTAGGATGCCTCCGCCCGGTCGGTGTCAATGTCCTCGGCAAATTCGAAGGTGGTGGGCACCAGGTTGACATGGCCATTCACCACGGAGATCATTCCGCCGATGCAGGCGGCGTAGCGCTTCTTTCCGTCCACGACGATGGTGGCCCGGCCCATGCCCAGGGGGGCGACACAGTTGGTGTGGCCCGCCAGGATGCCCAGGTCGCCGCCGGTGGTGCGGACGATCAGCTCCTCCACCATGCCCTCAAATTCCAGACCGTCGGGCGTGACGATTTTCAGAGGGAAGGGGGTCATTTGCCCTCACCGCCCTTGAATTTTTCCACGACTTCGTCGATGGAACCGGCGAACAGGAAGTAGGATTCGGGAATCTCATCGTGCATGCCGTCGATGATTTCCTTGAAGGAACGGATGGTCTCCTTCAGGGGCACATATTTGCCCTGGTAGCCGGTGAACTGCTCGGCCACATGGAAGGGCTGACTCAGGAACCGCTGAACCTTACGGGCCCGGTTGACGATGGTCTTATCCTCTTCGCTCAGCTCGTCCATACCCATGATGGCGATGATATCCTGCAGCTCCTTGTACCGCTGGAGAATATTCTGCACAGCCCGGGCGGTTTCGTAATGCTCCCGGCCCACTACTTCCGGGGACAGGATCCGGGAAGTGGAATCCAGGGGATCAACGGCGGGGTAGATACCCAGGGACGCGATGCCACGGTCCAGAACGGTGGTGGCATCCAGGTGGGCAAAGGTGGTGGCGGGAGCAGGGTCGGTCAGGTCGTCCGCAGGGACGTAGACCGCCTGAACGGAGGTGATAGAGCCGTTCTTGGTGGAGGTGATCCGCTCCTGCAGCGCGCCCATTTCCGTTGCCAGGGTAGGCTGGTAGCCAACGGCGGAGGGCATACGGCCCAGCAGGGCAGAAACCTCGGAACCGGCCTGGGTGAAGCGGAAAATGTTGTCGAGGAACAGCAGCACGTCCTGGTGCTTCACATCCCGGAAATATTCAGCCATGGTCAGGCCGGAAAGACCAACCCGCATACGGGCTCCGGGAGGCTCGTTCATCTGACCGAATACCATGGCGGTTTTGGAGATAACGCCGGACTCGGTCATTTCGTTGTAAAGGTCATTGCCCTCACGGGTTCGCTCGCCGACACCGGTGAAGACCGAGTAGCCATTGTGGGCAGTGGCGATGTTGTAAATCAGCTCCTGGATCAGGACGGTTTTGCCCACACCGGCGCCGCCGAAGAGGCCAATCTTGCCGCCCTTGGCGTAGGGGCAGATCAGGTCGATGACCTTGATGCCGGTCTCCAGGATCTCGGTGGCAGGCTGCTGCTCTTCATAGGCAGGGGCGCTTCTGTGGATGGGCCAGCGCTGATCCGCCACGGGAGCTTCCTTGTTATCAATGGGCTGACCCAGCAGATTGAAAA
>JAZQHH010000036.1:0-4454 GCA_045540495.1 Faecousia sp. | reverse complement strand
CACCAAAATCTATGGATAATCCCATTCTACATTGTACGTTCATCGAACTTTTTCCTTATCGTAGATGATACCGGGAGATTGCCACGGCCCTTCGGGCCTCGCAATGACAGCATGATTTTAGTGCGCTAAACAATCATTTACGGCAAAGGGAATCGAGAATTTTCGGTAAGTCCTCCGGTTTTTCACAGTAGTGGGTGCCGCCGATTTCGTCCTTGTTCCGGAAGCCCCAGAGGACGCTGAGGCAGGGAACACCGGCGTTTTTGGCGGTGAGGACATCCACCTCGCTGTCGCCCACATAGATGCAGCTATCCACGCCGATGGCGGCCATGGCCTTCTTTACCATGTCCGGGGCGGGCTTGCGGGGGCAGTCGGGGCTTTCGCCCAGGGCGTAGATGCCGGGGAAGTAATCGGCGCAGAGGGCCTTGACGGCGCTGTCCGGCTTGTTGGACACGATGGCCATGGGGCAGTGCAGCTGCGCCAGAGCCTCCGGGATGCCGGGGTAGGGGCTGGTTTTGTTTTGGCAATTGGCCTGGTAATGGGCCCGGAAGGCCGCCAAAACCGGGGCCGGGTCCGCATTTTCCGGCACTGCCCGGGCAATCAGCAGCGCCGCCCCGTTGCCAACGAACCGCCGGACCTCCTCAATGCTTCGCTGCGGATAGCCGAAAGCGGCCAGGGCATAGTTGGTGCTGTCCGTCAAATCCTGAAGGGTATCCAGCAGGGTGCCGTCCAAATCAAACAAAATGCCGGTCATCACAGCCCCCAGTTCTTTTTCAGGCGAATATCCTCCCCCAGGAAGGCGATCCGCAGGAAATTGCCCCGTAGCCGGGAGGCGATGGCGGGGGAGTACCGCTTTTCCAGCTCTTCGGTGGTCAGGTTGGTGGAGATGATGGTGGCCTTTCGGCTGAGAATCCGGTCGTTAATCAGGGAGTACAGGGCGGAGGTGGTGAATTGGCCGCCCATTTCGGTGCCCAGATCGTCCACAATCAGCAGGTCGCAGGCGGTGTATTTCTCCGACTCCCGGCGGGCCTCCTCGTCACCGCTGAACCGGGCCCGCTCCATCCGGGAGAACAGGTGCCCGGCGCTTTCGTAAATCACCGAGAAGCCCTTGTCCGCCACGGTCTTGGCGATGCAGGCGGAGAGGAAGGTTTTGCCCAGGCCGGTGCCGCCGGAAAACAGCAGATTGCCGGACTGGCTGGAAAATTCGCTGGCGTACCGGCGGCAGGTGTGGAAGGTCTTTTCCATCACCGCCCGGATGTTGACGCCGAATTTGGGGTCCAGCCGGTCGGGGTAGTAGTCGATGCGGAACTGGTCGAACCGCTCGTCCCCCAGGTTCAGGAAGGTCAGCTCCTTCCGCTGCTCCTGGCGGCAAAGCTCCGCCAGCCAGCCGCACATGGTGGCACCCATGTAGCCGCTGCCGCCGCAGTGGGGGCAGATGGGCTGCTCGTCCAGATAGCCCGGCTCAAAATGCTCCGCCACCAGCACCGCCCGCTCCTGCTGGAGGGCCTGGTTTTCCTGCCGGACAGCCTGCATGGCGGCCCGGCCATCCTCGCCGGCCACAAAGGCGCTCCGGGCTGCCGCCACCATAGACTGGCGCAGGGCCCGGTCGATTTCCCGGAGCCGGGGGAGCCGCTGGTAGGCGTCCATCAGACGGCGCAATTCTTCATTTTCACGGTCGGCCTTGGCCTGGGCCAGCCGGGCCCGGGCGCGCTGCACAACTTCGGCACTGTATCCCATGGTCAATCCTCCTGGAGCATTCTCTGGATCGCCGCCTGCTCATCGGCATCGAAGCGGCGTTCGCCGGGGTCGGCTTTCCGGTCGCCGGCGCGAACCTGGTCGGCGGTATGGAGTCCCGCCTGATGCCAGCGGGCCAAAATCTTATTCATATAGGCCCAGCTCAGGCCGCCGGTGTTCAGGCAGGTCCGCTCGTAGGCCATGGTGATGGCGCTGTCGTCGAAGCCCATCTCCAGCCAGGCCCTGGCGTACTTCTCCTCCGCGGCGGTCAGGGCCCGGCCCCGGATTTGCAGCAGCCGGCAAAGCTGGGACAGGCGGCTGTGGTAGACGTTTTGCCGCTGGATGAAGGCCGCGGCCTCCTCCATGGTGTCGATGCCCTGCTCGGCCCAGGCGTAGGCCTCCTTTTCAATGGTCCGCAGGCTGGGGTTTCGCAGATTGCCCTTTCGCCGGGCCCTCTCCTGGCAGTAGGCCACCAGCACGCAGATCACATCCCCGGGAAGACCCAGATACCGGACGAAGGACAGCAGAATTTTCAGCTCTTCCGTGTTCAGGGTCCGGCCCAGGCGGCGCTGGACTTCGCCGTAGAGGCTGCGGAAGCTGGGCTCCTCCAGGGTCTGCAGTACATCCCGCTCGGTGTAGCAGGGCCGCTCCCCGGCGGCGATGGGGGATCGTTTTTCCTCCATCCAAAGGCCCAATTGCCGCAATGTGGCCATGGCGCAGGACAGCCGGGCCTCCGGCAGGCGCAGGTCGGCGGCGGCATTGCGATGGTCGTTGCCGCTGCGGATATATATGTAGAGCAGCGCCGCATCGCCGTTGGCGGCACTCAGCAGCCGGTGGACATCGCCGCTTCCAATCTGCACATTCTGGATATTCATGGCCTTCTCCTTTGATAGTCAGTAATCGTTATTATAACACAAATCTCCCCCGGAAACAACAGTTCCCGGGGGAGGTTTTTCGCCGAAAAAAGCGGGTGGTTTTTGGCAGGACACAGCATCTTGTGGCCAAGGCAGCCCGGAGCAACAACGCACCCGGGGATTTTTACCCCCGCACCAATTTCTTGACAAGGGGAATTTTGGATATCACCAGCACCACCCCGAAGGAAATGGCAACCGTGGCAGCAAAATTGGCACCAAGCCGCAGCAGCGCAACGGGGATGCTGGCGGTGAATTTCTCCACAATTTCCAAAACAAATACGTGGATCATGTAAACGCCGAAGGTCAAACCGGATAAACCGGTGACGAAACCGGGGGTCCGGCGGAACGGAAAATCCTTTACGAAAACAAATACCGCCACGCTGAAGAGGAGCACGCCCAGGGCGCCGGGGGAGAAGAAGAAATCATAGGCTTTGATCTCTTCCGTGTTCAGAAAGGCGCCGCACAGGAAGGTGGCGGCAAGGCCGACGCCGCCCAAAATGTAGATCAGCTTTTTCTTTTTGTCGGAGAACTGGAAATTGTTCAGATACCAGCCCAGAATGAAATAGGTCAGATATTCGCTGAACACAAACAGATCGATTTCGTTAATGTGGAAGTTGATGATCCTCCAGCCGGGGGCCAGGCGTTTGATGCAGAAGGCACAAACCGGCCAGATAAACTCCACACCCAGGGCTACCAGCAGGTAGGAATCGATGTATTTCTTATTCTCCCGCCGGATGACCAGCCGCAAAAAGGGGGTAATGATATACAATCCGATAATGGTGAACAGGAACCACATATGGTAGTGGCCCGAAAAGGAATCGCTGATGAACCGGTCAAGGGAGAGTTTGCCATGGCCCAGAAGGGGGAAGGCAATGTTGTTGACAAGACTGTAGAAAACGGACCAGATCCAGAACAGAAGGTACATCTGCAGGGCCCGGAGCAGGATGCTTTTGGGCTCCCGGGGCTTGTCCTGATTGAGCATCAGGGCGCCGGAAATCATAAAAAACACAGGCACCGCGTATCGGGACAGGGCACTGAAAAAGCATCCGATCCGGAAAGCGGCGGAACCGAGTGGGTTTTTCATAATAAAGGTCATGGCCACATGGATCATGACCACGGAAATGGCGGAAAGAATCCGCAGAATATCAAAGGAAACGATTCTGGGGGGAGCGGATGTCTGCACGGCGATACCTCCGGTCTGAAGCGAAACGCTTCTGGAATCCGGATAAATATACCATGAAAACGGGAAAAATGCAAGGATTTATGTACAGGCGGGCTGATATCACGCCCGCCCCTGAACGCGTCCTCCGCCGCGCCAGCGGGGACACCCTTGACAGAAAATGTACACCGTTGGTTTGGCTTGTCGTCACAGTCCATTCGTCGGGGGTCATTTGCTGTCCGAGGGTAGTATAACCGGCGCAGAGGGAGATTATTCTGGAAATGACTGTTTAGAGATGCAATTCGTTAAATTTCCTTATACATGGCCGAAGCGTCGTCCTTGCGGACGGTTTCGGTGATTTGCAGGACCTCCACAGCCACGGTTCGGGTGCCCAGGGCGATTTCGATTTTGTCGCCGATCTTGACTTCGTAACCGGCCTTCACCACCCGGCCGTTGACGCTGATGCGGCCGTTGTCGCAGGCCTCGTTGAAGTCGGAGGCCAAGCGGTCTTAGGGGAGACAACATGGTTCCCCAACTCCTTGGCTCACAGAACGACATGGCTACGATCCGACTTCCCAGGGCGATTTCGATTTTGTCGCCGATCTTGACTTCGTAACCGGCCTTCACCACCCGGCCGTTGACGCTGATGC
>JAZQHH010000035.1:0-4368 GCA_045540495.1 Faecousia sp. | reverse complement strand
GTGCCCGATTCCGAGTTCGTGCTGGATGTGGACACCGTCATCATGTCCCTGGGCACCAGCCCCAACCCCCTGATCCGCTCCACCACCCCCGGCCTGGAGACCAACCGGAAGGGCTGCCTGATCGTGGACGAGAACGAAATGCCCACCCGCGAGGGCGTTTTCGCCGGCGGCGATGCCGTCACCGGTGCCGCCACGGTCATCCTGGCCATGGGCGCCGGCAAGAAGGGCGCTGCGGCCATCGATAATTTCCTGAAAAAGTAATTTTTTCGCCCCCGTGTCCAACCACGGGGGCGTTTTTTCGTGATTTGATATGGTAAAAGATTTTTTAGCGGTGTAATTGAATTGCGGCGGCCTACGGCCACCGAGCGCCCCGAAGGGGCGCAATATGGCTTCCCCCCAGGGGGAAGGCATGGGCGCTCCCGCGCCAGTTCGCTAAACAATCATGAATCTTTCCAAAACCTCTTGCTTTACGGAAATCATTGATGTATAATTATGGTGTAAAATAATGGGCGAAGCCCACATAATATGGAGGAATGTTGTCATGTTCAATGCCATGATCGAAACGTTGCGCGCCAATCCCCGGAAGATCGTCTTTACCGAGGGTCACGATGCCCGTATTCTGGAGGCCACGGCCCGGCTGGTGGAGGGCGGTTTCCTGACCCCCATCCTGGTTGGCAACGTGGAGGAAGTTAAGGCCAATGCCGCCAAGGGCGGTTTCAATATCGAGGGCGTGGAAATTCTGGACCCCCTGACCTATGAGGGCATGGATGCCATGGTCGAGAAGATGGTGGAGCTGCGCAAGGGCAAGATGTCCGCCGATGACTGCCGCAAGGCCCTCTCCAAGGGCAACTACTTCGGCACCATGCTGGTGAAGATGGGCTACGCCGACTCCCTGCTGGGCGGCGCTACTTACTCCACCGCCGACACCGTCCGTCCCGCTCTGCAGCTGGTCAAGACCAAGAAGGGTGCCAACCTGGTGTCCTCCTGCTTCATCATGGTCCGTGGCGACGAGAAGATCGCCATGGGCGACTGCGCCATCAACCTGAGCTACGAGGATAGCGTGGACAAGGAAGGCAATGTTACCGTTTCTGCCGCCCGGAAGCTGGCCGAGGTGGCCGTTGAGACTGCCAAGACCGCCAAGGTCTTCGGCATCGACCCCAAGGTTGCCATGCTGAGCTTCTCCACCAACGGCTCCGGCAAGGGCGGCACCGTCCAGCTGAGCCATGATGCCACTCTGGTTGCCAAGGAAATGGACCCCGAGCTGCTGATCGACGGCGAAATGCAGTTCGACGCCGCTGTTGCTCCCGAGGTGGGCCAGCTGAAGTTCCCCGGCTCTCCCGTGGCCGGCTACGCCAACACCTTCATTTTCCCCACCATCGAGGCCGGCAACATCGGCTACAAGATCGCCCAGCGGCTGGGCGGCTTCGAGGCCTACGGCCCCATCCTGCAGGGCCTGGCTGCCCCCATCAACGACCTGAGCCGTGGCTGCAACGCCGACGAGGTCTACAAGATGGCCATCATCACCGCCGCCCTGGTGTAATTATGCCCATTGGAACCGACCCTGCGGGGTCGGTTCTTCACATATTTGCTGATTTTGAGCGTTGGAATCTTTTAGTTCTTGACCCAAAGACCTGCCTGTGGTATCATTTTATGAAATAGATAAGTGGAGTTATCGCCTATGAAACATCTGAGAAAACCCCTAACTTATCTGGTGATCATCGCCATCGCCCTGATTTACGCCCTGAGCTATGAGCTGTTCATTTTCCCCAATGAGTTCGCGCCGGCGGGCCTCAGCGGCATTTGCACCATGGTGCAGTATGTGTTCGGCATCAACGTGGGCTATTTGAGCCTGCTGATCAATGTGCCCCTGGCGATTTGGATCTATTTTTCCGTGAGTCGCCCCCTGGCGCTGCGGAGCATGGCCTTTGTGGTGACCTTTTCCCTGGGCCTGGTGGTCCTGGACTATGTCGATTTGAGTGCCTTTGCCTACTCCACCGGCTCCAGTGCCGTCCTCGGCCCGCTGGTCGGCGGCGTCATCAACGGCGCTTGCTATGCCCAGCTGCTGAAGGCCTCGGCCTACACCGGCGGCACCGACTTTATCGCCGCCCTGATCCATAAAAATCACCCGGAGAAAAGCATCTTCGGTCTGATTTTCGTCATGAATGCCCTGGTGGCAGTGGTGTCCTATTTTGTGTATGGTTACAAAATGGAGCCGGTGATTTTGTGCATTTTGTACTCCTTCGCCTCCAGCACCCTGTCCGAACGGGTGACGAAGAGCGGCCGCACCGCCATCCGCTGCGAAATCATCACCGACCGGCCCCAGGAGATTTCCGATGCCATCATTGGAAAGCTCCGCCACAGCGCCACGTTGATTCCGGCCCGGGGAATGTACTCCGGCAAGGAGACCAACGTGCTGATCTGCGTGGTCAACAAGACCCAGGTGGCCGCCCTTTCGGCCATCATCCGTTCCTTCCCCAATACCTTCGCCGTGTTCTCCCAGGCCAATGAGGTCATGGGCAACTTCCGCAAGCTGGACGAGGAAGGGGAGGAGGAACTGGAGCTCCTGGACCCCGGCGACGGCAAGGCTGTGTAATTTTTATCAACCCCTACGAAATTCTTTCTATCATATTTTTCAATTATCAAACAGGAGGAGATTCCAATGGCTTACATTTATCCCGAGCCCAGCCACACCTTCAGCGAGTACCTGCTGATTCCCGGATATACGTCCGAGGAGTGTATCCCCGACCGTGTTTCCCTGCGTACCCCCCTGGTCAAGTACCGCAAGGGCGTGGAGGAGCCTGCCATTAGCCTGAACGTGCCCCTGACCTTCGCGGTCATGCAGTCCGTTTCCAATGATACCCTGGCCATCGCTCTGGCCAAGGAGGGCGGCATCAGCTTCATCTTCGGCTCCCAGTCCATCGAGGACCAGGCCGCCATGGTGGCCAAGGTCAAGGGCTACAAGGCCGGTTTCGTGGTTTCCGCCTCCAACCTGACCCCCGAAAATACCCTGGCCGACATCCTGGCCCTGAAGGCCAAGAACGGTTTCTCCACCGTGGCCATCACCGAGGATGGCACCGCCAACGGTAAGCTCCTGGGCATCGTGTCCGGCCGTGACTACCGGGTGTCCCGGATGGACCCCTCCGAGAAGGTCAAGAATTTCATGACCCCCCGGGAAAAGCTGGTCACCGGCTCCAAGGATACCACCCTGAAGCAGGCGAATGACATTATTTGGGATAATAAGCTGAACAGCCTCCCCATCGTGGACGACGAGGACCACCTGATGTACTTCGTTTTCCGGAAGGACTACGCCTCCCACAAGGAAAATCCCCTGGAACTGCTGGACGATGAGAAGCGCTACCTGGTTGGCGCCGGCATCAACACCCGTGACTACGCCACCCGGATTCCCGCTCTGCTGGCCGCCGGTGTGGACGTGCTGGTCATCGACTCCTCCGAGGGCTTCACTTGCTGGCAGGAAAAGACCATCAAGTGGGTCCGGGAGAACTACGGCGACACCGTGAAGATCGGCGCCGGTAACGTGGTGGATAAGGACGGCTTCCGGTTCCTGGCTGAGGCCGGCGCGGACTTCGTTAAGGTCGGTATCGGCGGCGGCTCCATCTGCATCACCCGTGAAACCAAGGGCATCGGCCGTGGCCAGGCCACCGCTCTGATCGATGTTGCCGAGGCCCGGGACGAGTACTTCAAGGAGACCGGCATCTATGTGCCCATCTGCTCCGACGGCGGCATCGTCCACGACTACCATATGACCCTGGCCCTGGCCATGGGTGCGGATTTCCTGATGCTGGGCCGGTATTTCGCCCGGTTCGATGAGTCCCCCACCAACAAGGTCATGGTCAACGGCGCTTACATGAAGGAGTACTGGGGCGAGGGCTCCAACCGTGCCCGGAACTGGCAGCGCTACGACCTGGGCGGCTCCACCAAGCTGAGCTTCGAAGAGGGCGTGGATTCCTACGTCACCTACGCCGGCCCCCTGCATGATAATGTGGAGGCCAGCCTCTATAAGGTCAAGTCCACCATGTGCAACTGCGGCGTGATTACGATTCCCGACCTGCAGCGGGACGCCAAGCTGACCCTGGTGTCCGCCACCTCCATCGTCGAAGGCGGCGCCCACGACGTGACTCTGCGTTCCACCAGCGGCGTGAAGTAAAAAATTCCCCAAAAGCCCACGGCTTCCGCCGTGGGCTTCAGTTTGAAGAAAAAAGCACTTATGCGTGTAAATGATTGTTTAACGAACTGGCGCGGGAGCGCCCATGCCTTCCCCCGGGGGGAAGGTGGCCCGGCGAAGCCGGGTCGGATGAGGAATGCGGGCGATCACCTGAGATGACGAATCCGTAAAGACTTGCTGAATCT
>JAZQHH010000034.1:0-6980 GCA_045540495.1 Faecousia sp. | reverse complement strand
CATGGCTACGATCCGACTTCGTTGGGCAGCTGGGCGTTCTGGTAGGCCAGGGCCTTATTGACCACGGCTTCGGCCTGCTGCTTGGCGGTTTCCACCGCCTTGAAGGCTTCCACAACGTCAATCGTGGGGGGCTCGGAGTCCTGGATGCGGACATCCACTAAGGTAAGGCCGATCTCATACTCGGAAAGGATCTGCATCACCAGCTCCTTGACCTGCATCTGGATCTCTTCCTTGCCCACGGTGAGCACATTGTCCACCTGAGCAGAGCCCACCACGTTACGGACCTGGCTCTGGATCAGATTGCGCAGGATCAGCTCCGGATCGTTGGAGGAATAGAGGTACTGCACCGGGCCGGTGATCCGGTACTCCACAAAGAAATCCACGTTGACGATGTTGTAATCGCCGGTGATCATCATGCTTTCGCTGGTGTTGGAGATCAGGGCGCCGGTGGCTTCGTCGGTGGCGTAGCCCAGCTCGATCTTCTGGTAGACGTTCACGTCCACCTTTTCCACCTTCTGCATTCCGTAGGGCAGCTTGAAGTGGAGGCCGGGGTCGGTGATGTCGGTGACTTTGCCGAAGGTGGTCACCCCCGCCTGCTGCTTGTCGTCCACGGTGTAGAAGCAGGTGATGATGCCGATCAGCACCACGATCACCACCGCCGCGATGCCGGCGATTTTGGCGATCTTCCTGCCGTCAATGGATTGGCCGCCGTTTTGGGACCAGCGGTATGTGTTGTTTGCCATTTTCATTCTCCTTATACATTATAATATAGTAATACTTTCATTTATGTCATTGCGAGGAGCCGAAGGCGACGTGGCAATCTCCTGTGACGATGTACAAACCTTGGGGGATTGCCACGCCAGTTTGCGAACTGGCTCGCAATGACATAAATCCTTTACAATTCACCCAGCAGCTTTTCGGCGTAGGCCCGCAGCTGCGCCGAGGCCCAGGCGGTGAGCATGATCCGCAGCACCTTCTCCACCCGCTCCCTGGCGCCGGGCACGGGCTCAACATAGCCCTCCAGCTCCCGGGCAATGATGCTGTCCCGGCCTGCGGGGTTCTGCATCACCGTGGCGTGGGCCGCCATGCGGATGAACATGAAATAGAGCTGAGAGTCATCGATGATATCGTCGCTCTCGTCATCCAAATGGCCGTTGATGTAGCTGAGCAGGCCGCAAATCTGCTCCATGGGCAGCACATTTTTCAGCATATTGATGATGATAATGCGGCAAAGCTGCCGTTTGGAGTATTTTTTACGCTCCGGCGGCGGCAAAAACCCCCGCTTGACCCAATTTTGGACGGTGTAAGGCTCCAGCCCGGTGACGGACGCCACCTGGCTCAGGACGATCCCACCGCCCAGGAACATGGAATCGAACTGTTTGTCAAGAAACACGGCGTCCTCTCGCTCGCCGGTGAGAACCGTGCCCGGAATGATCCACTGCATCGTTGGTACCTCCTTTGTATGTGGTGAGATAATAATATCATATGGTTACATGATTGTCAATAGGGGTTTTGTGATTTTTATTGCAGGAAACAAGTTATCAATTTCCTGCCATCGTAGGGGCCGATGCCCACATCGGCCCCCAACCTGTCGAAAAAGCGATTGTACATATAAATGATTGTTTAGCAGCGTAATTGAATTGCGGCGGCCTCTGGCCACCGAGCGCCCCAAAGGGGCGCAATAAGGCTTCCCCCTGGGGGAAGCTGGCACAAAAAATGGTTCTTCGGAACCATTTTTTGTGACTGATGAGGGGTCTGCACTACGATTATCTGATATGCGTAGATCATCCGACTGCAGACCCCTCATCCGCCCCCTTCGGGGCACCTTCCCCCCAGGGGGAAGGTTCAGGCGCTCCCGCGCCAGTTCGCTATACAATCATTCACCACTTTATAAACACGCTGGGTATCGCCCTCTTGGAGCATTTATCAAATAACAATACCATCTCAACAAAAATTCAACTTCCCTCTTTACGAATCCGAAAAAATATAGTACAATGTTCTAAACTATGCGAGGAGGTGCTGCATATGAATTGCATGAAGTGCGGACGGGAAATCGCTCTGGGACAGGTGTTTTGCAAAGACTGCCTGGCTGATATGGCCGATTACCCTGTTAAGCCCGGAACGCCGGTGATTCTGCCGGTGCAGGAGCCAAAATCCGTGAACCGCCGCAGCAGCCGTAAGCCCCGCAAGCCGGAGGAGCAGCTTTCTGCGCTGCGCACCATCGCTACCGTCCTCAGCCTGCTGCTGATCGCGGTTGCCCTGACCTTTGGCTTTATCACCCAATCCCTGCTGAATAAGCTGGAGGAAGTCCCGGAGGAATCCACCTCCGGCCAGAATTACAGCACCGAAGCAGTGGACTTTACCGAATAAATTGTTTCACGTGAAACATTCCGAATAAACAATGTTTCACGTGAAACATTACGCAACAAAGGAGGCCGCCAATGGCCAAAACCATCGCCGTAGTCAACCAAAAGGGTGGTGTGGGCAAAACCACCACCGCCGTCAATTTAACCGCCGCCCTCCACGACCTGGGTCTGCGGGTGCTGCTGGTGGATTTCGATCCCCAGGCCAACGCCAGCTCCGGTTTGGGCGTGGACAAGCGGAAAGCAAAATATTCTGTTTATGATGTTGTTATTAACGATGTAAATGTGCGGGACGCCATCGTACAAACGCAGTATGGCGATGTCCTGCCCTCCTCGGCCAATCTGGCCGGTGCGGCGGTGGAGCTGATTACTGCCGAGCATCGGGAACATCAGCTGGAGAAGGCCTTGGAGCCTGTCAAAAACCAGTACGATGTGATTTTTATCGACTGCCCACCGTCGCTGGAGATGCTGACCCCCAACGGCCTCTGTGCCGCCGACAGCATTCTGGTGCCGGTGCAGTGCGAATATTTCGCCCTGGAGGGGCTGTCGGATTTGATGAGTACCCTGCGGATGGTCAAACGCCGCATCAATCCCCGGCTGGAGATCTTCGC
Organism: Faecousia sp.; assembly: GCA_045540495.1. Taxonomy (GTDB): domain Bacteria; phylum Bacillota; class Clostridia; order Oscillospirales; family Oscillospiraceae; genus Faecousia. The sequence goes on along the minus strand of JAZQHH010000034.1, from coordinate 4,006 downwards.
CGTGGCCCTGACCATGTACGACGGCCGCACCAATTTCTGCGCCCAGGTAGCGGAGGAAGTCCGGCGACATTTCCCGGGCAAGGTGTTCAACGCCGTGATCCCCAGAAACATCCGCCTGGCGGAGGCACCCAGCCACGGCATCCCGGTAACGGCCTACGACCGTTCCAGCCGCGGCGCCCAGGCCTACAAAGCCATGGCAGAGGAATTTAAGGCGAAACTATAACAACCCTGTCATTGCGAACCAGTCCGCAGACTGGTGAGGCAATCCCCAAAGATTTCTGGAATCCTTAGGAGATTGCCACGTCGCATCGCTCCTCGCAATGACAGGAACCATGATACGAAAGGAATGATGAAATGGCACAACCCAAAGGACTGGGCAAGGGCCTTGGGGCGCTGCTGGGGGACTTTGACGAGCCGGTGGCCGAGAAGAGCCCTTATCAGCTGCTTCCTATCTATAAGGTAGAGCCCAACCCCGGCCAGCCCCGTCAGGATTTTGACGAGGAGGAACTGCAGGCACTGGCGGAGTCCATTACCGTCCACGGCATTTTGCAGCCCCTGACCGTTCGGGAAACCGCCAACGGCTATTATCAAATCATCGCCGGTGAACGCCGGTGGCGCGCCGCCCGGATCGCCAACCTGACTGAGGTTCCGGCGGTAATCATTGAAGCGGACGACCGGAAGGCCATGGAGCTGGCGCTGATTGAAAACCTCCAGCGGCAGGACCTGAACCCGGTGGAAGAAGCCCTGGGCTACGACACCCTGATTAAGGAATACGGCCTGACCCAGGAGGAGACCGCCGCCCAGGTGGGCAAATCCCGTCCCGCTGTGGCCAATGCCCTGCGTCTGCTGGGCCTGTGCCCGGAGGTTCTGGAGCGGCTTCGGGGTGGAGAACTGACCGCAGGCCACGCAAGAGCCATCCTGACCCTGAAAACCGACAAAAAGCAGATGGAAGCCGCCCAGAAAATCTGCGCCCTGGGCCTGTCCGTCCGGCAGGCGGAACTGCTGTGCAAAAATATGTCCAGAGAGCCCGCCCCCGAAAAGGAAATCACCCTGGCGGTGGATTATGTGGCGGAATGTGAAAAATCCCTGTCCAAACATCTGGGCCGGGGGGTCAAAATCGTCAACGGGAAACGCAAGGGCAGATTCGAGCTGGAATTCTACGGCCAGGAGGATCTGCAAACATTGCTGGATGCCCTGATGCAACTGAAATAAAAAATCGGGATATTCTATAATCTACATATCTCGCAACTCATATCTTTAAGAAAATCGCTATAACAAGGAGAACCAATATGCTTGACATTAAACGTATCAAAGAGGACCCCGCCGGTGTGAAGGCTGCGCTGCGGGCCAAGGAAGTGGACTGCGATGCCGCCATTGACCGGATTCTGGAGCTGGACGAAGCCCGCCGGACCCTGATCGCCAGCACCGAGAGCCGCAAGGCCCAGCAGAACAAGGTTTCCAAGGAAATCCCGCTGCTGAAGAAGCAGGGGAAGGATGTTTCCGCCGTTTTCGCCGAAATGGCCGCCTTGAAGGCCGGTATGGCCGAGGATGCCGCCAAGCTGGACGAAGTTCTGGCGGAGTACAAGACCCTGATGCTGAGCCTGCCCAACCTGCCCGACCCGGATCTGCTCCCCGGCGGCAAGGAGAACAACACCCCCCTGCGCTACATCGGCGAGAAGCCCCAGTTCGACTTCGAGCCCAAGCACCATGTGGACCTGTGCGAGGGCCTGGGCCTCATCGACTACGTCCGGGGCGTGAAGCTGGCCGGTGCCGGCAACTGGATGTATTCCGGCATGGGCGCCCGGCTGGAGTGGGCTCTGCTGAATTATTTCATCGACACCCACATCGCCGACGGCTACGATTTCATCCTGCCCCCCCACATGCTGGAGTACCAGTGCGGCGAGACCGCCGGTCAGTTCCCCAAGTTCGCCGACGAGGTCTACAAAATCGCCAACCCCACCGACGACCGGGTTCACTATATGCTCCCCACCGCCGAGGCGGCCCTTTGCTCCGTCTACCGGGATGAAACCCTCTCCGAGGCCGATCTGCCCCGGAAAATGTTCGCCTACACCCCCTGCTTCCGCCGGGAGGCCGGTTCCCACCGCGCCGACGAGCGGGGCATGGTTCGTGGCCACCAGTTCAACAAGGTGGAGATGTTCCAGTTCACCCGCCCCGAGGATTCCGACGCCGCCTTCGACGAGCTGGTCCGCAAGGCCGAGGAGCTGGTGAAGGGCCTGGGCTTCCACTTCCGCACCGTGAAGCTGGCCGCCGGCGACTGCTCCGCCTCCATGGCCAGAACCTACGACATCGAAATCCTGATTCCTTCCATGGACGGCTACAAGGAGGTTTCCTCCGTTTCCAATGCCCGGGATTATCAGGCCCGCCGGGGCAATATCCGCTTCCGCCGGGAAGCCACCGGCAAGCCCGAGTTCGTCCACACCCTCAATGGCTCCGGCCTGGCCACCTCCCGGATTTTCCCGGCTCTGGTGGAGCAGAACCAGCGCTCCGACGGCTCCATCGTGGTTCCCGAGTGCCTGAGAAAGTACCTGGGCGGCATCGAGATTATTGAGAAAAGATAAAAGATACGCCCGAAGATATGAGATATGAGATACGAGATACGAGATATCCGTATCTGCAGCATATCTCGTATCTCATATCTCGTATCTCGTATCTATAAAAAGAAAGGAAGAACATACTTATGAGCAAGAAAGACGGCAAGAAGTCCCTGTGGACCGAATTTAAGGAATTCGCCATCAAGGGCAACGCAATGGCGCTGGCTGTTGGTACCATCATCGGCGCTGCGTTCAGCACCATCACCAAGAGCCTGACCAACGACATCATCATGCCCATCGTCAACATCTTCCTGGGCGGCGCTGATTTCAGCGAGCTGAAGATCGCCCTGCCCCGGATGCCCTGGGTGGAGCCCACCTACGAGCTGGTGGTCAACGAGGCCGGTGAGGAAGTGCCCCAGCTGGTCGAGAACTATCTGACCTACGGCAACTTCATCTCCGCAATCATCAACTTCTTCATCCTGGCCTTCGTGGTCTTTATGCTGGTCAAGGGCCTGAACAAGCTCTCCGAGATCGGCAAGAAGGAAGAGGAAGAAGCCCCTGTCGAAGAGCCCGCACCCCCCGCTCCCAGCAACGAGGAAGTCCTGTTGGGCGAAATCCGCGATCTGCTGAAGAACAAGTAATACGATATCATAATGAAGGGAGGTTCAGAACCTCCCTTCAATTTTTATGCGGAAAACGGATTACACAATAAATATAAGAAATATTTTGACAAATCGCGCATATGGGTATATAATGAACCTGTATGGGCAAATTTTACCCAATCTTTACTGATTTTACTTAAAAGGACGGATCGATTATGTTCAAAATCGTTCGCAAGAAGGAACTGAATAGCGCCGTTACCCTGATGGAGATTGAAGCCCCCTTCATCGCCAAGAAGGCCAAGGCCGGTCAGTTCATTATTTTCCGCATCGACGAGCAGGGCGAGCGGGTGCCCCTGACCATCGCCGGTTACGACCGGGAGAAGGGCCCCGTCACGATTATTTTCCAGAAGGTGGGCTTCTCCACCATCGCCCTGGGCAACCTGAACGAGGGTGACTATATTCGCGACTTCGTGGGCCCCCTGGGCAAGCCCACTCCCGTTGAGGGCAAGAAGAAGGTCTGCGTGGTCGGCGGCGGCGTCGGCTGCGCCATCGCGCTGCCCTCTGCCGCGGCTTTCAAGGAAGCCGGCGCGGAGGTCACCGTTATTGTCGGCTTCCGGAGCAAGGATATTGTCATCCTGGAAGAGGAATTCAAGGCCGTTGCCGACCGGTTTGTGATGATGACCGACGACGGCTCCTATGGCCGCCACGGCCTGGTCACCCAGCCCCTGAAGGAGATGCTGGAAGCCGGTGAGGAATTTGACGAGGTTCTGGCCATCGGCCCCATCCCCATGATGAAGTTCGTCAGCCTGACCACCCTGCCCTTCGGCACCCACACCAGCGTGTCCCTGAACC
>JAZQHH010000033.1:0-7527 GCA_045540495.1 Faecousia sp. | reverse complement strand
TGCGAGGAGCGAAGCGACGTGGCAATCTCCCGGTATTATCTACGATAAGGAAAAAGTTCGATGAACGTACAATGTAGAATGGGATTATCCATAGATTTTGGTGCGAATTAGGACCAAAGTTGTACCAGGAGATTGCCACGGCCTGCGGCCTCGCAATGACACGGTTGTTGAGATTGGCGCGTCGTTTTAGGCCGCTAAACAATCATTTGCACGCTTTAGACCTTTTTTGATAGTCTAAGGGGAGGGCCTTGGCCCTCCCCGGTAAATCGTTATTTCTGTTGTTCCAGCCAGATCAGCAGGACTGCGATGTCGGCGGGACTGACGCCGGAGATGCGGCCGGCCTGGCCGATGGACATGGGTCGGATTTCCGACAGCTTTTGCCGGGCTTCCAGCCGCAGGCCCTGGATGGCATCGTAGTTCAAATCGGCAGGAAGCAGGCGGGCTTCCTCCTTTTTGAATTCCGCCACCTGCTTTTCCTGCCGCTCCAGGTATCCGGCGTATTTCAGCTGGATCTCCACTTCCTCGGTGACGGCACAGGGCAGGGAAGGCCGCTCCCTGTCGAAGGGGGCGATGTCGGCATAGGTCACATTGGGGCGGCGAATCAGGTCGGCCAGCCGGGCGGAGCTGTTCACCGGGGTGGAATTGCGGCTTTCCAGCATGGCGTTCAGGGCATCGGAGCCGGGGATACCGTTGCTTTCCAGCCGCCGGATTTCCCGGCGGACCATTTCATATTTTTCTTCCACCTGCCGCAGCCGCTCCGGGGGGACCAGGCCCACCTTCGCGCCGATATGGGTCAGCCGCTGGTCGGCGTTGTCCTGCCGGTGGAGCAGCCGGTATTCAGAGCGGCTGGTCATGATCCGGTAGGGCTCTTCCGTGCCCTTGGTCACCAGATCGTCAATCAGCGTGCCGATGTAGCTGGTGTCCCGGGTCAGAATCAGGGGCTCCTTGCCCTGCAATTTCAGGGCGGCGTTGATGCCGGCAATCAGGCCCTGAACGGCGGCTTCCTCATAGCCGGAGGTGCCGTTGAATTGACCTGCGCCGTAGAGATTGGCTACCTTTTTGCACTCCAGGGTGGGCAGCAGCTGGGTGGGGTCGATGCATTCGTACTCGATGGCGTAGGCCGGGCGCATCATTTCCGCCTTTTCCAGGCCGGGAACGGTGCGAAGCATTTGTAGCTGCACATCCTCCGGCAGGCTGGAGGAGAAGCCCTGGATGTACATTTCCTCGGTGTTCAGGCCGCAGGGCTCGATGAAGAGCTGGTGCCGCTCTTTGTCGGCGAAGCGGACAATTTTTGTTTCGATGCTGGGGCAGTACCGGGGGCCCACGCCGGAGATGGTGCCGTCGTACATGGGGGACCGGTGGAGGTTTTCCTGGATGATGCGGTGAGTTTCGGCGTTGGTGTAGGTCAGGTAGCAGACGGCGGAATTATTGACCTTTTCCTCTGTCCGGAAGGAGAAGGGCTCCGGGGTGTCGTCCCCGGGCTGCAGCTCCATTTTGGAAAAATTGATGCTCCGGCGGTTGATCCGGGGCGGGGTGCCGGTTTTGAACCGGCGCAGGGACAGGCCCAATGCCTTCAAATCATCCGCCAGGCCCAGGGCGGCGTGCATCCCGTCGGGGCCGGAAACCTCCACACTTTCGCCGGTGATGACTGTGCTGTCCAAGTAGGTGCCGGTGGCAATAATGACGGCTTTTGTGTCGTAAATGGCACCCAAACGAGTCTGGACGCCGGAAACGGCTCCGTTTTCCGTCAGAATTCTGACAATGGTGGCCTGCTTCAGCTCCAGATTTTCCTGGCGCTCCAGGGTGTGCTTCATGTATTCCTGATACCGCCGCCGGTCGGCCTGGGCCCGGAGGGAATGGACGGCGGGACCTTTGCCCTTGTTCAGCATCCGGTACTGGATGCAGCTGTGGTCGGCGGCCAGGCCCATTTCCCCGCCCAGGGCGTCCAGCTCCCGGACCAGATGCCCCTTGCCAGTGCCGCCGATGGCGGGGTTGCAGGGCATATTGCCCACGGCGTCCAGGTTGATGGTGAACAGGATGGTTCGCATTCCAAGCCGGGCGGCGGCCAGGGCGGCCTCGATACCGGCGTGACCGGCGCCGATGACGGCAATATCGCAGGAACCTGCGTGGTAGGTCATAGTTGGTTCTCCAATCTGGCCGTCATTGCGAGGAGCGAAGTGATGTGGCAATCTCCTGAGGATAACGGAAAACTGGGGGATTGCCACGCCAGTGCGCACTGGCTCGCAATGACATCGTATATTTAGGGGTTTTCTTCCTGCTTCTTCTCCTCCGGGGGGAGGACGAAGGGCTTGCAGACCACTTCACATCGGTTGATGGGGGTGCCCAGGGCGTGGAATTTTTCCTCGTAGCCGGTCATGATCCCCACAATGCCGTTTTCGTGGAGGTTTCGGGTCAGGTTCTTGACCTCAAGACCGCAGGCGGCGAACTCTTCCACGGAGAACTCGAAGAGGGGAGCGTTGTCGGTTTTGAAGTGGAATTCGCCGCCCTGGCGGACTACCCGGCAGTATTTATCCAGGAAGCCCCGGTGGGTCAGGCGGCGCTTGGCGTTCTTCTTCCGGGGCCAGGGATCCGGGAAGTTGATGAACAGCCGGTCGATTTCGCTGCCGGCGAAAATCTCCTCTATATTGGCCACATCCATATCAATGTAAAACACGTTTTTCAGGCCCATGGCTTTGGCCTTCTCCATGGCCACCACCATGGCCTCCCGGCAGCGCTCCACGGCAATCAGCAGCACGTTGGGGTTGGCTTCGGCGGTTTCGGCGGTGAATTTGCCCTTGCCGCAGCCCACTTCCACCCACAGGGCGGTGCAGTCCGGCTTCAGGGAGCGCCAGTTGCCCTTCAGGGCGGCGGGGTCGGCGATGCGATAGTCCGCGCACTTCTCCATCCGGGGCTCCAGGTTCCGCATTCTTCTCATTCTCATGGCAGATTCCTCCATAAAATTCATCAATTTTATATTATAACAGATAGAATGGATACAGTCAAAGAAAAATTACGGCCAAACATATAATTATGGAACGAGAATGTCGATGATCGTTTAGCGGCCTAAAACGACGCGCCAATCACAACAACCGTGTCATTGCGAGGCCGCAGGCCGTGGCAATCTCCTGGTACAACTTTAGTCCTAATTCGCACCAAAATCTATGGATAATCCCATTCTACATTGTACGTTCATCGAACTTTTTCCTTATCGTAGATGATACCGGGAGATTGCCACGTCGCTTCGCTCCTCGCAATGACAGCTTGATCTTAGTACGCGAAACAATCATTTACAGCTTGTTGGTTACGCTGGGGTGGGGGGTAACATCCCTGCGCTACATATTTGATTGTAGATAAAACAAGGACGTGCCGAAGCACGTCCTTGTGGGTTATGGAATTACAGGTACTGCTTCATCGCCTCGGAGGCGGCGGCAGGATCGTCGGAGATGGTGACGGTGATTTCCATATTGTTGGCCTTGGCGAACTCGGCGCACCAGACCACGAATGCTTCGCCATTGGCCCGGTTGGAGCCGATGGTCTTGTACAGGTTATCGATGTAGACATGGGTGATATCGAAGTTGCCGGCGTGCAGACCGCTCAGGAAGCCCTTGAGCATATCCAGAGTGCAAATGCCGTACTCCTGGGAGTCCACCAGACGGACACGATAGTTGACATCATAGGTCAGCTTCTTGCCGTACTCGATGCACACCACATCGCCGCTGGCGTTGGCAACGGCCTCGTGGATGGAGTCGACCAGCTTCTTGGTCTTGCCGGAACCCTTCAGGCCCATAATAACATGAATCATAGGAATAGTCCTCCTTTGCTTTGCCTTAATGGCTTACGCCAATTTTACCAGTTCTGTGAGGATTTTTCAAGTCCTATTTGTGAAATTGTGTAGAAAATTTACTTCGCCTCGTAGCCGGGCTTGCCCAGGAGCTGGAACATATTCTTCTTGTACATTTCAACGCCGGGCTGGTTGAAGGGGTTGACCCCCAGCAGGTAGGCGGAAACGCCGCAGCACAGCTCCAGGAAGTAGAACAGCTCGCCGACCTTCCGGTCGTTCAGCTCGCCCACGTCCATGGTGATGACGGGCACACCGCCGTCCACGTGAGCGGCCATGGTGCCCAGGTATGCCTTCTCGTCCACGAAGTCCAGGGTCTTGCCGGTCAGGTAGTTCAGGCCGTCCAGGTTTTTCACATCGGAGCCGATGGTGTAAACGGCTTCGGGAGCGTCGAAGCGGACCATGGTCTCGAACATATTCCGCTCGCCCTCCTGGATCAGCTGGCCCAGGGGGTGCAGGTCGGCAGTGAGCTCGGCGGTGGGGGGGAAGATGGCCTTGCCGTCCTTACCCTCGGACTCGCCGAACAGCTGCTGCCACCAGCCACCGAACATCTTGAAGCCGGGCTCGAAGGACTCGAACAGCTCGATCTTCTTGCCGTGGCGGTACAGCAGGTTACGGACCGCGGCGTACAGCCACACGGGGTTCTCGAAGGAGCGGATATCATAGGCTTCCTTGGCATCGGCGGCACCGTTCATCATAGCCATGATGTCGATACCGGCCACGGCGATGGGCAGCAGACCCACGGGGGTCAGCACGGAGAAGCGGCCGCCGGCACTGGGGGGAATCACGAAGGTTTCCCAGCCCTGCTCGTCAGCCATCTGACGCAGAGCGCCCTTGGCGGGGTCGGTGATGGCGTAGATGCGGCTGTTGGCACCGTCGGTGCCGTACTTGCGCTCCAGCATCCACTTCAGGCCGCGGAAAGCGATGGCGGGCTCGGTGGTGGTGCCGGACTTGGAGATGACGATGACGGAGAAGTCCTTGCCCTCCAGCAGGCCCATCAGCTCATTCCAGTGGCGGGTGGACAGGCCGTTGCCGGCGAAGAAAATCTGGGGATTGCCCTTGCCCTTGCCGATGTTGTGGTTGGGGCCCTGCAGCAGCTCAATGGCGGCACGGGGGCCCAGGTAGGAGCCGCCGATGCCCACGACGACGCAGACTTCGGATTCTTCACGAATCTTCTGAGCGGCCTTCTGGATCCGGGTGATCTCCTCGGTGGCCTCACGGACGGGCAGGTCCATCCAGCCCAGGAAATCGTTGCCGGCGCCGGTGCCCTCAGCCAGGGTCTTGTGGGCGGCGAAGACTTCCTTCTCCATGGCCAGCAGGTCGGGCAGGGAAACCTCGCCCCAGACATTGGAAATATCAACTTTGATCATTGGGATATTCGTCCTTTCTGTCGGATGTAGATGTGGGTTCCTCTCGGGGTATCAACCGCTGCGAGAGTTTCTATCCTGCTTATATTACCGCAAATTTTCACCAAACGCAAGCCCACAAAGAAAAGTTATAAAAGTTTTGAAAAAATTTGGTCTTTCCTATGGCTTTTTTTGTTCAGGGTATGTATAATAGAGGGGACAAAATACCTGATACAGGAGGATTTATACAATGAGATACGGATTTGGCGTGGATCTGGGCGGCACCACCGTCAAGATCGCTTACTTCGACGAGCATGGCACGCTGCTGAACAAGTGGGAGATCCCCACCGTCACCGCCGGTGGCGGCGTGCAGATTCTGCCGGATATCGCCGCTTCCATCAAGGGCTACATGGACGAGCATGATGTGCCGGCCAGCTCCATCGTGGGCATCGGCATCGGCGTGCCCGGCCCTGTGGACAGCAAGGGCGTGGTCAATAAGTGCATCAATCTGGGCTGGGGCGTGTTCAACATTTCCGAGGCTCTCAGCGAGCTGACCGGCTTCCCTGTGAAGGCCGGTAACGATGCCAACGTGGCGGCCCTGGGTGAATACTGGAAGGGCGGCGGTCAGGGCTGCGACAACATGGTCTTCGTGACTCTGGGCACCGGCGTTGGTGGCGGCATCGTCATCGAGGGCAACCTGCTGCACGGCGCCCATGGCTCCGGCGCGGAGATCGGCCACCTGGTGCTGAACCGGGACGAAACCGATGTCTGCGGCTGCGGCAAGAAGGGCTGCGTGGAGCAGTATTGCTCCGCTACCGGTATCGTCCGGATGGCTTACAAGCACCTGGCGGCTTCCGATGCCTTCTCCTCCCTGCGGAATCTGGAGGCCATCACCTGCAAGGACATTTTTGATGCGGGCAAGGCCGGTGATGCAGTGGCTCTGGAGATTCTGGAGAAGTACTATGCGCTGCTGGGCGAATTCCTGGCGGACCTGTGCTGCGTGGTGAACCCCGAGGCGGTGGTGCTGGGCGGTGGCGTCAGCAAGGCCGGTAAGGTCCTGCTGGAGGGCACCAAGCCCTACTTTAATAAGTACGTTTTCCATGCTGCGGCCAATGTCCGCTTCGAGCTGGCTTCCCTGGGCAACGATGCCGGTGCCTACGGTGCGTTTAAGCTGGCGCTGGATGCGTTCGGTTAATTGGATATAACAAGCAATCGCTCCCACCGAAAGGCGGGAGCGATTTTTTGATTCAAAAGCAGGCCGTAAATAACGAATGTCATTGCGAGGGCCGTAGGCCCGTGGCAATCACCCAAGGGTTTGTGCTATGTGACGCAAAAGGCAGTTAAAACCTTTGGGGATTGCCACACCAGTCTGCGGACTGGTTCGCAATGACATTGTTATGACTTTTTTGTTACTTGCCGGGGCCGGCGGTGTCGGCGCCGTCGCCTACCAGGCCCAGCTCTTTGGCTGCGTCCTGGCGCATTTTGTATTTCAGAATTTTGCCTGCGGCGTTCATGGGGAAGCTGTCCACGAAGGAGATATACCGGGGCACCTTGTGGCGGGCCATGCTGGCCTTGATGTAGGCGGTCATTTCCTCCACGGTGACGGAGCCGGGCTCCTTCAGGATGATGCAGGCCATGATTTCTTCGCCGTACTTCTTATCCGGCACGCCGATGACCTGGACATCCCGGACCTTGGGATGGGTGTAGATAAACTCCTCGATCTCCTTGGGGTAGATGTTCTCGCCGCCACGGATAATCATGTCCTTCAGACGGCCGGTGATCCGGTAGGTGCCGTCCTCATCCCGGCAGGCCAGGTCGCCGGAGTGGAGCCAGCCCTCCGCATCCACGGTGGAGCGGGTGGCTTCGGGCATTTTGTAGTAGCCCTTCATGGTGTTGTAGCCACGGGAGCAGAATTCGCCGTTGACGCCGTTGGGCACTTCCTCGCCGGTTTCGGGGTCGATGATCTTGCACTCCACATGGGGGAAATCATAGCCGACGGTATTGGTCCGCAGGTCCAGGGGGTCCGTCCAGGCGGACATGGTGCTGCCGGGGGAGGACTCGGTCTGGCCGTAGACGCTGACGATGCCACGCATATTCATCTCGTCCGGCTGGGCGGCCCGGCGCATCAGCTCCGGAGGGCAGCCCGCACCGGCCATGATGCCGGTCCGCATATGGGAGAAGTCGGTCTTGCGGTAGTCGGGATGGTTGAACATGGCGATGAACATGGTGGGAACGCCGTTCATGGCGGTGATTCGCTCCTGATTGATGCAGGCGAGGGAAGATTTTGCGGAGAAATAGGGCAGGGGGCAGATGGTCGCGCCGTGGGTCATGGAGGAGGTCATA
>JAZQHH010000032.1:0-12034 GCA_045540495.1 Faecousia sp. | reverse complement strand
GCAATGGTCTTTTCCTGCCAGCAGGTATAACCCTCGGAGGAGTCGATACACAGCACATCCGCGCCGGCAGCCAGCAGGGCGGGGATCCGGGTGGCATAGTCACGGGTGTTGATGCCCGCGCCCACCAGATAGCGCTTCTTTTCATCCAGCAGTTCCAGAGGATTTGCCTTGTGGGAAGCATAGTCCTTGCGGAACACAAAATACATCAGATGGTCGTCCTTATCCACGATGGGCAGGCTGTTCAGCTTGTGATCCCAGATGATGTCGTTGGCTTCCTTCAGAGTGGTTTCCGCGGGAGCGGTGACCAGTTTTTCCCGGGGAGTCATGAAATCCTTGACCTTGTCCGTGGGATTCATCCGGGAAACCCGGTAGTCACGGCTGGTGACAATGCCCAAGAGCTTTCCGGTGGCGGTTCCGTCTTCGGTGATGGCTACGGTGGAGAAGCCGTTCTTTTCCTTCAGGGCCAGCACGTCGGCCAGTGTATGCTCGGGAGTCAGATTGGAGGCGGACACCACAAAACCGGCCTTGTAGCCCTTGACTTTGGCCACCATGGCAGCCTGAGATTCAATGGACTGGGAACCGAAAATAAAGCTCAGACCGCCCTCTTTAGCCAGCGCAATAGCAAGGCTGTCGTTAGAGACGGACTGCATAATGGCGGAAGTCATGGGGATATTGAGGCTGATGGCAGGCTCTTCCACGCCCTTGCGGTACTTGGTCAGAGGGGTGCGCAGGCTGACCTTGTCGGGAATGCATTCCTCGGAAGTGTAACCGGGGATCAGCAGATACTCGCTGAAGGTGTGGCTGGGTTCCGGATAGTAGTACGCCATTTTATTCTTCCTCCTAAAATTTTTGTATATATAGTATTTTTTCGTAAACAGTGTGTAGGGCGGGGTCATGACCCCGCCGAGCAGGTTGGTCAATTGCCATGCAAAGGATCTTGAAGATCCTACAGTTCAAAACAAACCTTCTGCTCAGTCAAATTGGGTGGTCGGAGGGGTCATGACCCCGCCCTACGAATTTGTAATTAAACTGCTTTGCCGTCTCCGCCGTCCAGCAGCTGGACTTCTTCCTTGCCGGCGGCATCCATTCGCTTGAAATTGCCCATGACCTCGCTCACCGGGTCCATGATGGCAAAGGTGTTGGGGTATTTCCGGACGATCCGGGAAACGGCAGCCACCTGGGTCTTGTTCACCACGCAGATCAGCAGATTGGTATCCTTGCCTGCGTACATGCCCCTGGCGGGGATCAGGGTGCAGCTGTGGTTCAGGTTGAAGATAATCTCATCGGATATCTCGTTGGGATAATCGGTGATAATCTCAAAGCACATGGCGCTGCGGCCGTTCTTGTTCATCCGGTCGGAGACCGTGGTGGACATAAAGGAATAGAGGATGCACAGAATCACCGGCTCGATCTGATAATCGTAGACAAAGTAGCTGACCAAAGCCACAGAAGCATTGAGCAGGAAAATCAGGAAAAACATATTCTGCTCGGGCTTGAATTTGTGGATGATGGCGGCAATGAAGTCGGTTCCGCCGGAATAGGCACTGGCCTGGACCAGCATAGAATAGCAGTAGCCGTAGATCAGGCCTGCCACCAGGGGTCCCAGGATGGTGGAGGTGCCGTTGGCGGTGGAATAGTAGAAGCGGCTTAAATCCACCTCATCCAGCACCAGCAGGGCCACGGAAAAGGTCACCACATAGACCATGGACCGGACCGCCAGGGGCTTGCTGACCATGAAATACACGGCAACGGCCAGGGGCACATTGATGAGCAGGCTCATGTAGCCCACGCTCAGGCCGGTGACATGCTGGATCATGGTGCAGATACCGTTCAGGCCCGCCGGAGCGAACCGGTTGGGAAACACAAAAATCTCGTAATTCAGGGCGGCGATGAGAGCCAGGACCACGATGACGAAATAGGTCAAAAGCTTCTTGGATTTGGTCATAGTTTTTTCTCCGGCGGCAGAGCCTTTCTGCCGTGTTTTTCCTTTTAAAATACTGGTTTCTTAATTTAATACTATAACATAGCTTGATTTCCCGGTCAAGCTTTAAAAACGTGCAAAAAACGACAGTGCAAACAGGGCAATTCGTTAAAAATTAACTAATTCTTTTATTTAAATGTATGGTTACAAAATGTCCTTGTTTTTTTTGTGTAAATATGATAAAATTTAGCGTGAGAAACTATCGAAATGATCCTCTGATTTTTTCCCCTTTCAGAGACTTTTTTAAGCCGAAACAGATAGACGAAAGGAGCCTGAAAAGCTATGTATTCATCCGCCTATGTCTGGGCCAAGATCGTCAGCTACCTGGAGGAGCGTCTTGGCACCATCACCGTGTCCACGTATCTGGACGACGCGGAGGTGGTGGAGCTGAACGATCTGAATCTGATCCTCTACTCCCCCTCTGATTTCCGCCGGGATGTGATCCGCCGCCGCTACACCAGCCACATTGAGGACGCACTGAAGGAGGTCTTCAACTCCGGCGCAAAGGTAATCGTTTTTGGCGATGAGGAGCTGAATTCCTTCAAGCAGAAGGGCAAGGCCGCCTCCTCCATGGATTTTAACCCCCAGTTCACCTTTGACAATTTCGTGGTTGGTCCCTCCAACCGCTTCGCCCATTCCGCCGCCATCGCCGTATCCAAAACCCCCGGCCAGGTTTATAATCCCCTGTTTCTTTACGGCCCTCCCGGCGTTGGCAAGACCCACCTGCTCTATGCCATTGCCAACGGCATCCGCCGGGTCAACCCCACCGCCAATGTGGTCTACATCAAGGGCGATGAATTTACCAACGAGCTGATCGCCGCCATTCAGAGCGGTAAAAATATCGAATTCCGCAGTAAGTACCGGGAGGCGGACCTGTTCCTCATCGATGACGTCCAGTTCATCGCCGGCAAGGAGGCCACCCAGGAGGAATTCTTCCATACCTTCAACAAGCTCTACGAGGAGCACAAGCAGATCGTCATGACCTCCGACCGGAAGCCCAGCGACATGAATACCCTGGAGGACCGGTTGAAATCCCGGTTTGAGTGGGGCCTCATTGCGGATATCCAGCCCCCGGATTATGAGACCCGTATGGCGATTCTGAAAAACAAGGCAGTGTCCCTTGGCCTGGACCTGAACGACGATGTGTGCAACTACATCGCCATCAACGTCACCAACAACGTCCGGCAGATTGAGGGCACCGTGAAAAAGATCATGGCCTACCGGGACCTGAACAATATGCCCATGGACCTGGCCAATATCTCCCGGGCCATCGACGATATGTTCAAGTCCGAGGGCAACGCCCTGCCCACCCCCAGCCTGATCATCTCCCAGGTCTGTAAGTTCTACTCCGTGGATGAGACCGTCCTGAGAGGTACGCTTAAGAACAAGGGCACTGCCGAAGCCCGGCAGACCGCCATGTACCTGATCCGCAAGCTCACCAATCTGTCCCTGCCCGATATCGGCAAGGAGTTCGCCCGGGACCATTCCACGGTCCTCTATGCCATCCGCAAGGTGGAGCAGCAGCTGAAAAAGGGCGACGAGACCCTGCAGAACAACATCCGGGATATCACTGCCAATATCAACTCGTGTTTGTAATTACAAATTACAAGTTATAAATTATAAATTTAATCGTCAGCGCAGCCGACACCGCAATTTGTAATTGTGAATTTGTAATTTATAATTTTTCCACAGGGGCTGTGGAATGTGGAAAAATAAGCTGTGGAAAGATTTTGGAAAAATCGCCGGAAAATTTTACTCCACAGTTGGTGTGGAAAAGTTTTTAAAATCCACAATTCCCCTGTGGAGAAAAATGCGTTGCGGCTCTAAGGCAAATCCCACTTTTCCACATAAGTTTTCCCTACTGTATCTGTTACTACCTAAATGATCTAAAGATATATATAACTATATATTCTTTACAGAGAAAGGAATCTGACTATGCGTTTTACCTGTGAAAAAACTATGCTGGTCCAGGGCCTGAATATTGCCGGACGGACCGTGGCAGCCAAGAGCAGCCTCTCCGTCATCGAGGGTATCCTCTGCCGGGGCGGCGACGGCCTGTATCTCACCGGCTACAATATGGAAACCGCCATCACCTACCGTGTAGAAGCGGATGTGTCCGACCCCGGCGAGTGCATCCTGCCCGCCAAGCTCTTCGGCGACATCGTCCGCCGGCTTCCCGAGGGTCCCGTCACCGTGGTGGTGGATGAAAATTACAAGGTATCCATCCGGGCGGGCTACGCCTCCTTTACCATCTCCGCCGAATGCGCCGATGACTATCCCGAGCTGCCGGACGTGAACTCCGGACGCCCCATCCGCATCCCCCAGAACAAGCTGAAGGAGCTGATCGGCGGCACCATTTTTGCCGTTTCCGAAAATCAGTCCCGCCCCATCCACACCGGTGTCAAATTTGAGGTCACCCAGGAGGCCATCACCGCCGTGGCGGTGGACGGCTTCCGCCTGGCCCGCCGCAGCTATCACCCCGAGGGCGGCACCGGCCGCCAGATGAGCTTTGTGGTCCCCGCGGCAGGCCTGAAGGAAGTGGAAAAAATCCTGGTTGACTGCGAGGATGACGCCGCTTTCACCCTGGGCCCCAAGCACATCCTGGTGGAGATCGGCGCTGCTACCTTGGTCTGCCGGCTCCTGGACGGCGAATTCCTGGACTGGCGGAAGGTGGTGCCCACAAACTGCCCCATCAAGCTGGTGGCGAATGTCTCCGACCTGGCATCCAGTGTTGAGCGCGTGGGTCTGATCGTATCCGAAAAGTATAAGAGCCCGGTCCGCTGCGTCTTTAGCAATCAGGTGCTGAATATGCGCACCGCTACCACCATCGGCGCCGCCGAGGACCGCTGCGCCATTGCCGGCGACGGCAAGGAGCTGGAGATCGGCTTCAATGTCCGCTACCTGGCGGATGCCCTGAAGGTGGTTCCTTCCGAGGAGGTTACCCTGGAGCTGACCAACGGCTTAAGCCCTATCGTGCTGACCCCCGTGGATGAGAAGTACGACTTTTCCTACATGGTCCTGCCTGTTCGGATTAAGAACAGTTAATCTGTAGGGCGGGGTCATGACCCCGCCGACCAGGTAACGAATTTTACCCGGTTGCAATCGTAGAATAATGTAGAAAACGCATCACTTTTAGGTTATATGTCATTTTGATGCGTCGGCGGGGTCATGACCCCGCCCTACGGAAAGGTTTTCAATATGAAAGTTACTGTAAAAAAGAAGACCCCTGCCAGTGACATCCCTGTGGTGATCTCCACGGAGTTTATTAAATTGCAGGATGCCATGAAGTTTGCCAACATCGTCTACTCCGGCGGCGAGGCCAAGCAGCTGATCCTGGACGAGCAGGTGAAGGTCAACGGGGAAGTGTGCACCATGCGGGGCAAGAAGCTGCGCCCCGGCGACCGGTTCGAATTTATGGGCCAGAGCTATCTGATCTCCGTCCATGAACCTAACTGACATCGAGCTGCGGAATTTCCGCAATTACGAGCATGTAAAGCTCACCTTTGATCCCGGCGTGAACCTGATTGTGGGCGACAACGCCCAGGGCAAGACCAATCTTTTGGAGGCTATCTCTTACCTGGGAAGCGGCAAGAGTTTCCGGGCACTTAAACAGGCCGAAATGGTCCGTTTTGGAGCGGATTTCGCCGATATTGAGGGAAATATCTTTTCCCAGGAGCGGAACCAGACCTTGCGCTGGGTCCTCTTTCACGGCTCCCGGCCCAGGCAAATCTTCCGCAACGGCGCCAAAAAGAAAACCGCCGGGGACATCGCCGGGGTGCTGCCCACGGTGCTGTTCTGCCCGGAGGATCTGATGGTCCTGAAAACCGGCGCGGCCCAGCGGCGGCGGCTGGGCGATCATGCGTTATGTCAACTGCGGCCAAATTATGACGCGGCCCTGACGGAATACAACCGGATTCTGGACCAGAAAAGCCGGATTTTGAAGGATCATTTTGATAATCCCGCTGTTTTGGAGATTCTGCCGGAGTACAATACCCGCCTTTGCCAGGTGGGCGCGCTGCTCATCTCCTACCGGGCCCGGTTTTATGATTCCCTGGGAAAATCAGCGGCAAAATTCCACGGCCAGTTTTCCGGCGGCGCGGAGGAATTCGCGCTCTCTTACAAAACCGTGTCCACCGTCACCGATCCCTTTGCTCCGGTGAGTACCCTTACCCAGAATCTTTTGGACCATCTGGACCGGCACTACCGGGCGGAAATCGAAACTGCCCAATGCCTGACAGGTCCCCACAAGGATGATTTTGATGTCAGCCTTTCCGGCATCAACCTGAAAGCCTATGGCTCCCAGGGCCAGACCCGCACCGCCGCCATTTCCCTGAAGCTTGCCCAGCGGGAATTGATGGGCCGGGAAATGGGCGAGGAGCCGGTGCTGCTCCTGGACGACGTGCTCTCCGAGCTGGACCCGGGGCGGCAGGATTTCGTCCTGAACCAGATCGTATCGGGACAGGTGTTCATCACCTGCTGCGAACCGGGACGGTTTACAAAATTGGGGAAGACCATCGAAATCCGAAAAGGAAACGTTATTTAATTGAGAGTTGATAGTTGAGAGTTGATAGTGATTGTGTCGGCTCTGCCGACTATTTGAAATCATCGCCAAAGGCGATACCACAACTCTCAACTCTCCACTATCAACTATCCACTAAAAATCCAGGAGGATTTTTCATGTCTGACGAAACGAAAGTAACACAAGAATACGGCGGTTCCCAGATCCAGGTCCTGGAGGGCCTGGAGGCTGTTCGGATGCGCCCCGGTATGTATATCGGCTCCACCTCCTCTTCCGGCCTGCATCATCTGGTCTATGAGATCGTGGACAACTCCATCGACGAGGCCCTGGCAGGCTACTGCAAAAACATCACCGTCACCACCAACCCCGGCAATTCCATCACCGTTACCGATGACGGCCGCGGCATCCCCGTGGACATTCAGCCCCAGACCGGCAAGCCCGCTCTGGAGGTCGTGTTCACGGTGCTCCATGCCGGCGGTAAGTTTGGCGGCGGCGGCTATAAGGTCTCCGGCGGCCTCCATGGCGTGGGTGCCTCCGTTGTCAACGCACTCTCCCAGTGGCTCCGGGTCCGGGTCCATAAAAACGGCCTGATCCACGAGATGCGCTTCGCCCGGGGCGAGATCACCCAGCAGATGAAGGTGGTTGGCAAGACGGATAAGACCGGCACCGTGGTGACCTTCCAGCCGGACCCGGAGATGTTCGACACCACCGAATATGATTACGAGATTCTCCACGAGCGCATGCGGGAGGAGGCCTTCCTGAACGCGGGCCTTGCCATCACCATCACCGATGACCGGGATGACGAGAAGCAGATCACCGACAAGATGTGCTATGAGGGCGGCATCCGGGAATTCGCGGTCTGGTGCAACAAGAACAAGACCGCTTTGCACAATGATGTAATCTATATGAACGGCACCAAGGGTGACGCTTCCGCTGAAATCGCCATCCAGTACAACGACGGCTATCAGGAATTCCTGCTGTCCTTCGCCAACGACGTGCGCACCCCCGAGGGCGGTATGCATGAAACCGGCTTCAAAACTGCCCTGACGAGAGTGCTCAATGCCTACGGCGTGAAAAACGGCATCATCAAGGGCGATGACAAGGTTTCCGGCGAGGACTGCCGGGAGGGCATCACCGCCATCATTTCCGTCAAGCTGACGGATGCGCAGTTTGAAGGCCAGACCAAGGCCAAGCTGGGCAATGCCTACATCCGCACCCTGGTTGACCAGATCGTGAACGACCAGCTGGCTACCTATTTTGAGGAGCATCCTGCCACCGCCAAGGCCATCCTGGAAAAGGCCATGATGGCAAACCGGGCAAGAGAAGCCGCCCGGAAGGCCCGGGAAAATGCCCGCCGGAAGACGGGCCTGGAATCCGTGGGTATGCCCGACAAGCTTCAGGACTGCAACGAGAAGGACCCCTCCCTCTGCGAGCTGTACATCGTCGAGGGTGACTCCGCGGCGGGCTCCGCCATCCAGGGCCGGGACTCCCGGTTCCAGGCGATCCTGGCTATGTGGGGTAAGATGCTGAACGTGGAAAAGGCAAGAGCCGATAAAATCTACAACAACGATAAGCTCTCCCCCCTGATCATCGCCATGGGCGGTGGTATCGGCGAGGATTTCAATATCGAAAAGCTCCGCTACCACAAGATCATCATCATGTCCGATGCGGACGTGGACGGCGCGCACATCCGGACCCTGCTTCTGACTTTCTTCTTCCGGTATATGCGTCCCCTCATCGAGCATGGCTATGTCTATTCCGCCGTGCCGCCCCTGTATAAGCTGACGAGGGGCAAGACTGTGCGGGTCGCCTACTCCGACGAGGAGCGGGATGCTGTCTCCGCCGAAATGCGCGGCGGCAATCCCAATGTGAAGATCGAAATCAACCGCTATAAGGGCTTGGGTGAGATGAACAAGGAAGAGCTCTGGTCCACCACCATGGACCCGGAGCGCCGGACTCTGCGCCGGATCACGCTGGACGATGCCCGCCGGGCGGATCAGATCTTTACCATCCTCATGGGCGAACAGGTGGAGCCCCGGAAGGAATGGATCGAAATGAACGCCAAGTACGCTGTCAATATCGACATTTAAGGAGGTGACGCTGTTTTGGCAAAGCATAACCGCAACTATAAGCCCGAGGACATTATGTACCCGGACCAGGTCATTACCGAATCCAACCTGGTGGATGAAATGGAAAAATCCTATATCGAGTACGCCATGAGCGTCATCGTTGGCCGTGCCCTGCCCGATGTCCGGGACGGCCTGAAGCCCGTCCACCGCCGCATCCTCTACACCATGCACGAGGACGGTCTGACACCCGACAAGAAGCACAAGAAGTCCGCGACAACCGTCGGCTCCGTGCTGGGTAAATACCACCCCCACGGCGACGCGTCCGTCTATGACGCCATGGTCCGCCTGGCTCAGGATTTCTCCATGCGCTACATGCTGGTGGATGGTCAGGGCAACTTCGGCTCCGTGGACGGTGACCCCGCCGCCGCTTACCGGTATACCGAGGCAAGACTGGCGAAAATTTCCAGCGAAATGCTACGGGATATCGACAAGGAGACCGTGGACTGGGACCCCAACTTCGATGAATCCCTGCGCGAGCCCCGGGTCCTGCCCAGCCGCTTCCCCAATCTGCTGGTGAACGGCTCCTCCGGCATTGCCGTGGGCATGGCCACCAATATTCCGCCCCATAACCTGACGGAGGTCATCAACGCCTGTGTGGCGGTGATTGATGACCCGGAAATTACCATGGTGGACCTGATGGAGCATATCTCCGGCCCCGATTTCCCCACCGGCGGCATCATTATGGGCCGCAGCGGCATCCGGGTGGTCTACGCCACCGGCCGGGGCAAGATCGTGGTCCGGGCACGGACGGAATTTGAGACCTTCAACGGCGACCGGACCCGGATTATCGTCCACGAGCTGCCCTACCAGGTGAACAAGCGGCAGCTGTTCAAGGTGATGATGGACCAGGTGAAGGAAAAGCGCCTGGAGGGCATCTCCGACCTGCGGGACGAGTCTGACCGCAACGGTATGCGCATGGTCATCGAGCTGAAGAAGGATGCCAACCCCCAGGTGGTCTTAAATAACCTGTTCAAGCAGACCGCTCTGCAGTCCTCCTTCGGTATCATCATGCTGGCACTGGTGGACAACCAGAAGCAGCCGAAAATTCTCTCCCTGCGGCAGATCATCGATGAGTATCTTGCCCACCAGATGGACGTTCTTACCCGCAGAACCAAATATGACCTGCGCAAGGCCAGGGAGCGGGCGCACCTGTTGGAGGGTCTGCTCATTGCCCAGGACAATATTGACGAGGTCATCCACATCATCCGCACCGCCTACGACGATGCCAAGCAGAAGCTGATGGACCGTTTCAACCTGGATGACATCCAGGCCCAGGCCATCCTGGATATGCGCCTGAAGGCCCTCCAGGGTCTCGACCGGGAGAAGCTGCAGGCGGAATACGATGAGCTGATGGAGCGTATCCGCTACTTTGAGGAGCTGCTGGCCAATCCCGACAAGCTGAAGGCCGTCCTGCGGGAGGAGCTGATTGCCATCCGGGACAAGTTCGGCGACAAGCGCAAGACGGAGATTCAGGACATCGAGGACGAGATCGACATCGAGGACCTGATCGAGGAGGAGACCTGCGCCTTTACCCTGTCCAATCAGGGCTACATCAAGCGCATGAGCGTGGATACCTACCGGACCCAGGGCCGGGGCGGCCGCGGCGTGTCCGCCCAGAACCTGAAGGAGGAGGACTACGTCAAGAGCCTGAACATCGCCTCGACCCACGACCATATGCTGTTCTTCACGGACAAGGGCCGTGTCCACCACCGGAAGGGCTATCAGATTCCCGAGGCAGGCCGGACCGCCCGGGGCACCGCCATCGTCAACGTCCTGCCCCTGGAGGCCGGGGAAAGCGTCACCGCCATGGTCATCACCCGGGAATTCAACGAGGAGGAGTACCTGATGATGTGCACCCGCAAGGGCACCGTCAAGCGCATCCCCTTCATCTCCCTGAAGACCAACCGCAAGGGCGGCATCCGTGCCATCACTCTGGACGAGGGCGACCAGCTGATCAATGTCATCCGTACCAACGGCGATGATAACGTGATTCTGGCAACCAATCAGGGCATGGCCATCTGCTTCAACGAGAACGATGTGCGGCCCATGGGCCGTGATGCCGCAGGCGTGAGGGGTATAACCCTCAGCGAGGGCGATTTTGTGGTGGGCGCGGAGCGCTATGAGGAGGGCAAGACCCTGCTTACCATCACGGAAAACGGCTTTGGTAAGCGCACTGAGCTTTCTGAGTACCTGCGCACCGGTCCCGAGGGCGAAAAGACAGCCCAGGGCCGCGGCGGCAAGGGCCTGAAGAATTACAACATCACCCCCAAGACCGGTCTGGTGGCCGGCTGCCGTGTGGTGGGTGAACGGGATGATATCATGGTCATTGAAAACGGTGGTGTCATCATCCGTACTCCCGTATCCAATATCAATATCTATAAGCGGGATGTTCAGGGTGTCATTGTCATGCGCATCGAGGAGGGCAACAAGGTAGTCTCCATCGAGCGGGTGGAAAATATGGAAGAGGAAGCGGCTGAATGAAGACCGTGACCTTATATACCGACGGCGCCTGCTCCGGCAACCCCGGCCCCGGAGGCTGGGGCTGCATCCTGGAGTATAACGGCCACGAAAAGGAGCTGTCCGGCGGTGAAGCCAATACGACGAACAACCGGATGGAGCTCACCGCCGTGATTCGGGGGCTACAGGCTTTAAAGGAACCCTGTGTGGTGGAATTGTATTCCGACTCCAAGTATGTCATCGATGCCTTGGAAAAGGGCTGGGCATGCTCCTGGAAGAAGAAAAACTGGATAAAATCCGACAAAAAGCCCGCATTAAATCCGGACCTCTGGGATGTGCTGCTTAGCCTGACCCAGAAGCATGAAGTCCATTACCACTGGGTCAAGGGTCACGCCGCCAATCCAAAAAATAACCGCTGCGACGAGCTGGCAGTAGGTGAGTGGAAAAAGTTGAAAGGCTGATTTTATGTATTTGAACATCGGCAACGACATGGCGGTGAGGGATAAAAACATCATCGGTATTTTCGACATGGACAATACCTCCACATCCCGCCGGACCCGGGAATTTCTGGACAAGGCGGAAAATGAGGGCCAGGTGGTGCCCTGTGATGACCTGCCCAAAAGCTTCATCCTGACCACCGAATACGGCTTTGACCGGGTGTATCTGACAACACTCAGCTCCTCCACCCTGGAAAAGCGGCTGAAATGAATCTGCGCCCCGGAAATTTTCCGGGGCGTGCTTCTATCCATGGAACGGAAAATGATCGTTTACGGTAGCACCATTTCGTAGGGCGGGGTCATGACCCCGCCGACCAGGTAATGAAACTGCCGTGTAAAATCGGTGCAAAGTCCTGGATTACAGTACAAATCCAACCGCTCAGGCCAATTGCTGCGTCGGCGGGCTCATGAGCCCGCCCTACAAAGGCGTATGGAATTCGTAAGCTAAACG
>JAZQHH010000031.1:0-3692 GCA_045540495.1 Faecousia sp. | reverse complement strand
TGGGCTCGTCCAGCATGATGATGTCGGGGTCACCGAAGAGCGCCTGAGCAAGCAAAACCTTCACCTTCAGCCGGGGGTCGGTGTCGCCCATGATAAGTCGGAGGCCAAGCGGTCTTAGGAAGACAACATGTTTCCCCAACTCCTTGGCTCACAGAACGACATGGCTACGATCCGACTTGTTGTTGGTGGGCTCGTCCAGCATGATGATGTCGGGGTCACCGAAGAGCGCCTGAGCAAGCAAAACCTTCACCTTCAGCCGGGGGTCGGTGTCGCCCATGATGTCGTAGTGCATTTCGGTGCCGATGCCAAGGCCCTGGAGCAGGCGGGAGGCGTCGGATTCGGCTTCCCAGCCGCCCAGCTCGGCGAATTCCGCCTCCAGGTCGGCGGCCCGGAGGCCGTCCTCATCGGAGAAATCGGGCTTTTCGTAGATGGCATCCTTCTCCTTCATCACGTCATACAGGTGCTGGTTGCCCATGATAACGGTGTCCATGATGGAAAATTCGTCGTAGGCGTTCTGGTTCTGCTTCAGAACGGAGACGCGCTTGCCGGCTTCGATGGAAATATTGCCGGTGGTAGAATCCAGTTCCCCGGTGAGAATCCGCAGGAAGGTGGATTTGCCCGCGCCGTTGGCACCGATGATGCCATAGCAGTTGCCGGGCAGGAACTGCAGGTCAACGTGCTGGAACAGCCACTGACCGCCGAATTGCATACCAAGATTGCTAACTGTAATCATTTTGAACTCCTTCACTTGTTTTGGCACATAATTATACATTATAATAATATCACATTTTTCCGATAAATCAATGGCTGGGAGAGAAATTATTGTTTAGCGGAGGAATTATTGTCGGCTATGCCGACACGATGCTACGCATCGAGGGAAACGGATTGCCACGGGCTTCGCCCTCGCAATGACAGTATAATCTGACAGCGCCAAACCTTAATTTATGAACGAACCTAAAATTTTCTGTGTAGCCCCTTGCAATTTTTCGTATCTGCGCTATAATATTAGCACTCAAACACTTCGAGTGCTAATATCAACAAGGATGTGTTCAATTATGGAAAAAATGCAATTCAAGGCGGAGTCCCAGCGGTTGCTGGATTTGATGATTAACTCCATCTACACCCACCGGGAGATTTTCCTCCGGGAAATCATCTCCAACGCCAGCGATGCCATGGACAAGCTGGCCTACATCGCCCTGACCGATGACAGGGTGGGGATGTCTCGGGATGATTTGGCCATCACCATCATCCGGGATGAGAAAAACCGCACCATCACCGTTTCCGACAACGGCATCGGCATGAACCGGGCGGAGATGGAAGAGAACCTGGGCACCATCGCCAAGTCCGGCTCCCTGGGCTTCAAGCAGGCCATGGAAAAGACCGAGGACATCGACATCATCGGCCAGTTCGGTGTGGGCTTCTATTCCGCGTTCATGGTGGCCTCCTCCGTCACCGTCATCTCTAAAAAGTACGGCGAGGATACTGCCTGGAAGTGGGTCTCCGATGGGGCCGACGGCTATACCATCGAAGAAACCACCAAATCCGCCCCCGGCACCGACATTATCATGACCCTGAAAGAGGACACCGAGGACGACAAGTTCTCCGAATTTTTGCAGGAGTACCGGATCCGGGAGCTGGTTCGCAAATATTCCGACTATATCCGCTATCCCATCCGGATGGAAATCTCCAAGTCCCGGAAAAAAGAGGATTCCGACGATTACGAATCCTACATGGAAGAAGATACCCTCAACTCCATGGTTCCTCTGTGGCAGCGGGCGAAAAAGGACGTTTCCGAGGAGGAATACGCCGCTTTTTACCGGGAAAAGTTCTTTGATTTCGAAAAGCCCCTTCGGACCATCCACACCAGCGCCGAGGGCAGCGTCACGTTTAAGGCCCTGCTCTATATCCCCGGCAAGGCTCCTTATGATTTCTGGAGCAAAGACTTCAAGCGGGGCTTGCAGCTGTATTCCTCCGGCGTGATGATCATGGAGTCCTGCGAGGACCTGCTGCCGGAGCATTTCCGTTTCGTCCGTGGCATTGTGGACAGCCAGGATCTGTCCCTGAACATCAGCCGTGAGATGCTCCAGCACGACCGGCAGCTGACCATCATCGCCCGGAATATCGAGAAGAAGATCAAGTCCGAGCTGACTTCCATGCTGGAAAATGATCGGGAAAATTACGAAAAATTCTATGCCGCCTTTGGCCGCCAGCTGAAGTACGGCACCGTTGCCGACTACGGCGCCCACAAGGATGCAACCAAGGACCTGCTGCTGTTCCATTCCAATCAGGCGGGCAAGTTGGTTTCTCTGAAGGAATATACCGATGCCATGCCCGAGGGTCAGGAGAAAATCTATTATGTGGCCGGCGAAAACAAGGACCGTCTGTCCAAGCTCCCTCAGGTTCAGACCCTGAAAAGCAAGGGCTACGATGTGCTGCTCTTTACCGAGGATGTGGATGGTTTCATTCCCAATACTTTGATGACCTATGCTGAAAAGCAGTTCTGCAACGCCGCCACTGAGGACCTGGGCCTCCAGTCCGAGGAGGAGAAGAAGGAACTGGAAAACAAGGCCGAGGAACTGAAAGGCTTCCTGACCTTCGTCAAGGAGACCCTGGGGGAGCAGGTGAAGGAGGTTCGTCTGTCCAGCGACCTGGGCAGCCATCCTGCCGCCATGGTGCCGGAGAGCGGCATGAGCTTCGAGATGGAGAAATATATGAAGCGGATGGAGCCGGAATTTGCCTATAACGTGGGCCGTATTCTGGAGCTGAACCCGGAGCATGATGCGGTGAAGGCTATGCAAAATGCCATGACCGCCGACCCCGTCAAGGCAAAGGACTATGCCCAGCTGCTGTGCTGCCAGGCCCAGCTGATGGCAGAGCTGCCTCTGGAGGACCCTGCCGCTTATACGGAGCTGGTTTGTAAGCTGATGGTGTAAAAAAAAGGTTGCACTGCCGCGCAAGAGGTGCTATAATGGTATTATCATCCATTGAGGAGGGATAATATGAGTACGTTTTTGTCCTTTGATTTTTCCGGCCTGCTGTCCATCGGTTCGTATATCTTCCTGGCGGTGGGCCTGTATACCATGGCCAAGCGCCGTGGTATCCGTAACCCCTGGCTGGCATGGATTCCGGTGGCAAATGTGTGGCTGCTGGGCTGCCTGTCCGACCAGTATCAGTATGTGGCCCTGGGCCAGCAGAAGAATAAGCGCAAGACCCTGCTGACGCTGGAGATTGTGGTGACGGTGTTGGCCGTCGTGGTGGTCGCGATTTTTGCGGTTTGGTTCTTCCAGCTGCTGAGCTACTTCCTGCCGAACTTCACCCCGGAGTTGCTGACGGAGCTGTCTGCGATGACCGAGGAAGAGGCTGGTCAGTGGGCTGTGGATCTGGTGGAAAACTCCCCGGAGGCCCAGGCTTTTGTGATGGATTCCGTGGGGATGATTCTGGCCGGTGCCGGTCTGGCCCTTGTGCTGGGCGGTCTGGCCATTTGGATGGCTGTGGTGCAGTACATGGCTTACAGCGATATTCTCCGCTCCGCTGAGCCCAGAACCGCCGGTATGTATCTGGCCCTGGGCATCGTGCTGAGCCTGTTTGGCCTGGGCATTCTGCTGTCGATCTTCGTGTTCATCAACCGGGAAAAGGACCTGGGCATGCCCCCTCGCCAGGACGAGATGACCCCGCCCCCTCCGGTCTGGACC
>JAZQHH010000030.1:0-7940 GCA_045540495.1 Faecousia sp. | reverse complement strand
CAGCCTCATATTCCCGGTCGCCCAAGGCATTGCGCAGAGATGCATAGGCAATTGCCGCAACAATGGAATCGGTATCCGGGTTGCGATGCCCGGTCACATAAATAGGATCCATCGTTCTTCCTCCTTTACATTTCAGTCAATGAAATTATATCAAGCACCATTCTTTTTAGAAATAAACAGAATTTGCCGGAATATGCACAAAGTAATCTTAAGAAAATGAAAAGCAAGGTAACAAGTGCTGCGGAACTGGTGGAAATACTGGATTGCCTATATGCACTTGGAAAAGTGGAATTATTGTATGGGGAGGTGCTGCACTATGTTGAAAATGATACGATGCGATAAATTTATGGAAAACGGCTGCGTCAGACCGCCCATCATGTTTACCCCTGGATTAAATACTGTGCTTGGAAGTGAGTCTGGTTCGAACTCTATCGGAAAGTCCACTTTTCTCATGATCCTGGATTTTGTCTTTGGCGGGGATGACTATGTGTTAAAATCCACAGATGTCCAAGAGGCCATCAAAGTTCATACCATCGAATTTATGTTTGAGTTTGATGGGGAATCGTTTTATTATTCCCGCTCCACGGGAGACCATACTGTAGTCAATATTTGCGACCAGGATTTCAATGTCATCAAGACTATTTCTAATGACCGCTATATGGAAATTCTCGCAGAAAAATATGGTATGGTGCTGCCTGGGCTCACATTTCGGAATGCTGTAGCAAGATTTTTCCGTGTGTACGGCAGAGAAACCCTGGACGAAAACCATCCGTTGAAGAGCGCTACCAGAGAAACCGACAAGGCCGGAATAGAAGGTCTGCTCAAATTATGCGACAAATACGCCGCAGTAGCAGAGTTTTCCAAAGGAGTTGAACGCGCCAGGGATGAGGCGGCTACCATTAAAAAGGCAGCAAAATACCGGTATATCGCTGCTGTTCCCAATAAAACTGCCTATAAGGAGAACCAGAGGCGAATCGAGGAACTGCTCCTAGAAGCACAAGAGTTGGAAGAGCAGAGTTCACAAGGATTGCTGGATATGGACTCCATGCAAGCGGCGCATCTTGCGGAATTAAAGCATCAGCTTTCCAACTTCCGCAGACAACGCACCCGCCTGATCTCTCAGAAAAAGAGCATCGAAGCAGATCGCGATTTCACGAAGCATTCCTTCCAAAGGGACTATGATGCCTTAATGCAATTTTTCCCAGAGTGTAACTTGGAACGGTTGGAAAGTATTGAGAAGTTCCACAGGAGTCTATTCGGTGTACTGAAAAAAGAATTCAGAGAAAATGCTGACAGTATTCAGGCGATGATTGATCTTGCGACACAGCAGATTACTCTTCTGGAAGAACAGATTGCCGGAATTGGAAACACACCAAATGTTTCGGAAGCCATTTTGGCTCGGTACGCATCCGTACAAAAAGAACTCCAGCTTTTACAGGAAGCGAATGCGAATTACGAGAAAACAGAAGAGCTGAAAGCGAGAACGAAGACACTTACCCAAAAGCTTGACGCGCTGATCCTGGAAGTTATTCTTAGGTCTTCTGTATCGTTTGATGATCCGTGCGCCGATCCGGCTCATGGTACTGTTGCGGTTGCCTTCCGGAATAGTGGTTTCCAGCTGGGCAAAAGCCTGCTCACTCTCGTACTCCTCCAGAAAGGCATTGAGGGTGATGGTGCCGGGATGGAACACCACCTCCGGATTCTCTGTGCCGATGAGGAAACGGGCGGCATCCATGGCTCCAGGATCGAAGAACGGAAAGATTTCCGCCACACGCTGTTTCAGGCGGACATAGGCATCCGGTTCGCTCATGGGATCAATGCGGAAAACGACATGAAACCGGGGTCGGGAGGACAGATCTCCCTTGAGTTTCATATGGTGACGGCTGTAGTGGATGAAATAACCATCAAGAATTTGACGGTCAAGGGCACCATCACTACCTCTACCAAGTTTGCGGGCGGTTTGGTGGCTGTTGCCATCGGCGACTGCGTCACCGACAGCTGCGTCAGTGATGTGACCATTGTTTCCGCCGTTTCCGGTGACGGCACCCACGGCGGTCTGGTGGCCCATTTCCAGGGGACGGGTGAGCTGATCGTGACCAACTGTGCTTTTCGGGGCAGAATCGAGGGCGCATCCTCCACCTGCTGCGCCGGTATGGTAGGCTGGGCCGACGGTGTTGTGCGGTTCAAGAACTGCTATGTGGCAGGCACCCTTGCGGTGGACAACACCACGGACTCCGATACCTTTGAGACATGGAGCGGCGGGCGGTGAGGAAGGTTGACTGCAACTATTTCGTTGACAATCTGATTCCTGGAAAGTATACTGCTATGGTATCATCGGGGAAGAATTATAATCAGCCGATCAGGCACTCCGGTGGGGCCCAAGGAGGAAACAGAATGGGAGCAAAACGAACAATTTTGGAACGACTGGCGGCGGGATTGCTGGCGCTGGTCTTGATTTTTGGTATCGTCGCTTCGGCAGACCTGGCAGGGCTGGTGCCCCGGGTGGAGGCGGCGGAGCAGGCGGAATATCCGGATTACCATGTTTACAATCGCCTCCGGAAGGATGGCCTGTATACCATCCATCCGTCCTTTGATCTGGGGCTGGCACTGGACATTACCATGGATTCCGTGGGTACCCAGTATGCCAACACGGTCCTGGACGATGCCAAGGCGGACCCCTCCCAGCGGTTTGTGATCCAGCTGGATGAGAAGAAATCTCCCTCCCTTTACGGCGGGGATGCCATCTATGGCATTCGATCTGTGCCGTCCAACTGGTTTATCGGCGGTACGGCTGACGGCAATGTGCAGCAGCGCATCGCCAATTACCGCAACGAGACCAATTCTCTGTGGCAGTTCATCTACAACGGTGACGGCACTGTATTCATTAAAAATAACGGCACCGGACAGTATCTTTACGGCGTGGGCCGGGGCAATGCCAATGTGCTGAAAAATCTGCCCACCGATGGCTCCGATCTGTCCCATTTCAAGTGGGTGCTGAGCCAGACCCATATGCCCGACAGCTTTTTCACCACCGGCACCTATTGGCTCCAGACCCGGGTGGGCTCCGGGGACGGGGATTCTTCCCCCCGGGAGATTCCGGCGGCTGGCTATGTGGTCACAGTTCAAAACGGCGGGGCCAATGTGTCCACTTATGTTCCCGCCGCTGCGCCGATTATCAACGAGGATGGCACAGTGACCAGGGACCCTAACAGCGGGGTTTATGAAAGCCAGCATTTCGTGATCCAGAAAATCTCCGGCGGATTTTATTCTATTATTAATGTATCCACCGGAAAATATCTGGCGGTGGGCAGTGACGGCGGCATCGTCGAGGGCAAAGACTCCGGGGCGGCTCCTGCCGCGGCG
This sequence comes from Faecousia sp., assembly GCA_045540495.1. GTDB lineage: Bacteria > Bacillota > Clostridia > Oscillospirales > Oscillospiraceae > Faecousia. The sequence goes on along the minus strand of JAZQHH010000030.1, from coordinate 4,577 downwards.
GAAAAATGGATCATCTACCCCGGCAAGGCCAGCGGCAACACCGATACCGCAGCCTGGAAATTCCGCATTATCTCCGCGGTGGACGGCAGTCAGCTGACCCTTCAGGCGGATCATGTGGGCACCTTGCCCGTGGCGCTGGCGGTGGGGGAGATGCAAAATGCCGCGGTGCAGGACTGGTTCCTGAAGGACATCCGGCTGGACCCCAACAACGCCGCCAAGGGCGACACCCAGATTGTTGGCTCCGGCGTGTATGCCGACACCTTCAACACGGAAAATACCGTGACCCTGCCCATTAAGATTTTTGACTACGCCGCCGACGGTATGCTCTTTGAGTATGCTTCCCTGGATACTGCCACGGAATTTGCCTATTTGCAGGTGGCACCGGGCCAGGGCGATCATGTGATCTCCGACTATACATACATCCTGGTGGGCCAGTCCTATGGCGACTACACCCTCAATGCCGACGGCGTTACCTACACCAAGGTGGCCGACGGCCAGGGTGAATACAAGCGGGATCCCATCTATACCGCACAGGAGGGCGGCGATTACCTGAAATACCGGCTGGGCTGCAATCTGGGCTTCAGTATGCTCTCCTGCTCCAAGGGCGGCACCAATGGCCTGGACTGGGCACCCTCCAGCTTCGGCGAGGGAAAGCTGACCTGGCCCATTCAGAACGCCGGCAATGGCAGCGCCTACTTTGATTACAAGTATAACGATGGCCTGTTCTTCGAGTTCGAAGGCGATGACGACGTTTACCTGTTTATCAACGGCCAGTTGGTGCTGGACATCGGCGGCGCCCATGCCGTCACCGGTACCAAGCTGAAGCTGAACGACTACGTGGACTGGGCCCGGGGCCTGAAAGCGGACAGCGCTGCCTACAATGCCCTCTCCGCAACAGAGAAGGCCCGGGTGGATGCCCTGGCACTGGTGGAGGGCCATACCTATTCCTTTGATTTCTACTATATGGAGCGCCACGGCTGGGGCTCCAATATGCGGATCTTTACCAATTTCCAGCTGGCTTCCGGTGAGATCGAGGCGGAGAAGGCGGCCGCTCAGGCTGAGGATCTGTCCTACGGCAGTGTCATCGACGAGACCCAGGATGTGCACTACACCTTCACCCTGAAAAATGCCGGTACCTCTAACCTGATCTGCCCCAGCTTTGTCGATAACGATCTGGGTCTGGCCATCGGTTATGACAGCGGCCTGACCTTCTCCAAGTGCTGGCCAGAAAAGCACGGCTGTTGTAACAATATCGCCACGGGCTTTGATGCCTGTGGCGGTTTGTTTTTGGCGGCGGGAAGCATCTCCCCCCTGCAGAGGAGCCGAATTCAGTGTTGACATCGGGGTGATCTGTTGATAAAATAAATAAAGGAATACCGAATGGAGGTACGTAATTTATGAAAAACGCAACAAAACGGATCATATCGATTACCCTGTGCCTGTTGATGCTGGCGGTGCTGATCCCGGCAATTCAACCGGAGCCGGTGCAGGCCACCAACCACGGCGAGTATGACACCCTGGCCATGATTTATGACTACGGCTCCTGCCCCAGTATGCAGGGTCTGGGCCTGTGCGGCGACTATTTTTACGCCGTCAAGACCGACGGCGATGACTATGCCGCCACCGTCACCCGGGTCAACAAGAATACCGGTGCCAAGAGCATGATGGTCAACGGCGGCAACGGCACCTACTATTTCTACGACTTCGGTCACGGCAACGACTGCGAAGTGGTTGTCGCCGGCGGCAAGACCAATATGTTCATCCCCACCTCCGCCACCGGCGCCAACAGTCTGGTGCGCTACACCATCAGCGGTACCACCGCCACCAAGATGTGCGGCTATCAGATGGTGTCCCCCAGCGGCGCCAACATCGGCGGCGGCGCCGTCCGGGTAGCCCGGGTGGACGACGAGAACATCTATCTGCTGTTCAAGTCCGGCATGACCATGTACACCGGTACCCTGCCGATTAACCAGAACGGCGGCCAGCTGGTGATGACCAAGATGTGTACCCTGGATACCTCCGGTGTGTATGTCAACGGCAGCTATGTGGATCTGAGCAGCTTCATTGGTCAGGGCATGGGCTACTATGACCACCATGTTTACATCCCCATCTCCGGCCATGCCAACGCATCCACCATCAATCAGAGCATCATCCTGGTCTACGACCTCCAGGGTGCCACCGGCACCATCAAGCCTCTGAACGACCCCACCTTCCGGGTCACCAGCTCTGCCTATTCGGCGCTGTATGAGATTGAGACCTGCGTCATCGATCCGGAAACCAACCTGCTGTATTTCACGACCAACCGGCGCAAGACCTCCTCCGATACCAACTACGACGGTCTGCACTGGATCACCAACTGGGTCTATGAGCCCAACAAGCGGACCACCGAGGTGGAAAACTACCGCTGGGAAACCATCGATAACAAGCTGGTTTCCGTCACCACCGGCTCCTCCGTGTTCAACGGCCTGGCCCATCACGGCGGCAGCGTTTCCGGGGATACCATCACCGATGGCCGGTTCACCACCGACAAGAATATCGTGTTGAAGCATGCGAATCCCTGGGTGGTGGAGTGGAAATCCAACGGCGGTACCAGCGCCGGTGAATTGCTCCTGGCCACCCAGAGCGTCAGCAATTACACCGATGCTCCCTATATCTTCATCAGCGACAACAACGCCCAGGTCTTTATGGGTGCCTACAACGGCAGCCAGTATAATAACTACGGCATCAATCTCTCCACCTACGGCATCAGCGGCAAGGATGCCCACACCTACCGGCTGACCAACAAAATCGCCTCCGATGGCTCCAACATGGTCTACCTGTCTGTGGACGGCAAAGAGTTGGGCGCGCTGAACAACTATCATATCGCCAGCACCTCCCAGGGCACCACCTCCAACTGGATTTCCGGGCAGGATTTCGCTTTCTCCTACCTGGGCACCAACAACCATCCCATCAACGAGAGCATCGAGTACATCCAGGTCTGGGCCAACGGCATCCCCGGCCAGGTGGACGAACCCGATATCTTCCGCTGGGAAACCTCCGACAGTGCGATCTCCATGGTTTCCGACTTCGGTATGACGGAGAATGGCCTGACCGCCATCTCCGGCTCCATTTCCGGCGGTGTTCATTCCAGCGTTCAGCTTTCTCCCGCCAAGGATATCGTGCTGCTGCATGACCGGCCCTGGAGCATCGAGTGGGCGGGTACTTATTCCTCCGGCGCCATGCTTCTGGCCGCCGACCATATGGGCAACACCGACAGCGCCCCCTATCTGTTCCGCAGCGGCATCCTGGCCTTCGGCGAGCGGAAGGCCAGCACCCACAATAACTACGGCGTAAAACTGTCCGACTACGGCATCAGCTACGCCGACCAGCACACCTACCGGCTCACCAACCGAATCGAAAGCGATGGCTCCAACATGGTCTACCTGTATGTGGACGGGGTGGAGATCAGCGCCATGAACCACTATTACAAGGGCACCACCGACCAGGGCACCACCGTGGATTGGCTCAACGGCCGGGATCTGACCTTCTCCTACCTGGGCACCTATCAGTATCGGATTTCCGGCACCCTGGATTATCTGCAAATCTGGGAGGGCGGTATCCCCGCCGATGACGAGGCCGACAATTTCCGCTGGGAGACCCAGACCGATGCCTTCGTCAATGTGACCGGCGACAATCTCTCCGAAAATACAGCCACCGCCCTGGCGGGGACCATTGCGGACGGCACCTTCACCTCCTCCAGCTACTTCCGGCTGGACGAGAGCGTGGTCCTGCTCCACAACCGGCCCTGGACGGTCCAGTGGGAGTCTGAGGGCGACTGGAGCGGCAGCGGTGCCATGCTCTTCGCCGCCTCCAACATCAATAATCTGACCAACGCCCCTTATCTGTACCGCCGGCCCGGCAGCGGCTTCATCGTCCTGGGCCACCGGAAGAACAGCGCCCACCACAACTACGGCGTGATGCTGTCGGATTACGGCATCGACGGCACCGCCCGGCATACCTACACCCTGACCAACAAAATCGCCGCCGATGGCTCCAATATGATTTATCTGTCCGTGGACGGCAAGGAAATCGCCCCCATGAACCACTATTATCAGGGCGTCACCGACCAGGGCACCACCTCCGATTGGGTCAGCGGCAAGGACTTTGTGTTCTCTTACATGGGCATGAAGAATTATTCCATCAACGGCTGCACCCTGGACTATGTGCAGGTTTGGGAGAATTGCAGCCACAGCTTCGGTGATTGGGTGGTAAATGCCGCCACCTGTACCGCCGGCGGCTCCCGGACCCGCACCTGCGTGGATTGCGGCTACGCCGAGACCGAGACCATCGCCCCTCTGGGCCACAGCTACGACCAGGTGAGCTATGCCGCCGACTGCAAAAATTATGAGCGGATTGAGTTTATCTGTTCCTCCTGCGGCGACTGCTACATTACCTATCCCGATTCTTTGTACTCTGCCTGGAGCGAAACGGCCCCCTCCGGCATCGACCAGAGCCTGATTCAGACCAAGACCCAGTACCGCTACTCCGACTACGAGACCACCACCTCCTACGCCACCGCTCTGGATGGCTACACCCAG
>JAZQHH010000029.1:0-2990 GCA_045540495.1 Faecousia sp. | reverse complement strand
ACCATTCGCTGTGCCTGTGGCAACGTCTTTACGACCGGCTCCACCAAGAAGGACATCCGCGTTGAGATCTGCTCCAAGTGCCACCCTTTCTATACCGGCAAGCAGAAGCTGGTTGACACTGGTGGACGTGTTGATCGTTTCAACAAGCGTTTTGGCCTGAAGTAAGACCGAAGTCCGCACTGCGTGAGCGTAGTGCGGACTTTTTGTATATTTTTGCAACGACCGTGCTGGGCTGTTCGTGGGAATAATGATAACAGCAGAAAGATGAATGATGCACCCTCCCATACAGAGGGGTTCAATCATTTACAGCACGTGGAGGAAGATATGGAATCTAATTTTGATGAAATGGTACAGGAACGGGCGGTTTTGGTTGGGTTGAACGCCGACTGCTTCACCAAGGCCCAGACCGCCACCGATGAAACCCTGGAGGAGCTGGAGGCTCTTCTGGAACCCGCCGGCGGTTTTTGCACCGGAAAAGTCCTGCAAAACCGCCATACCCCCGATGCCCACAGCTTCATCGGCGAGGGCAAGGCGTTGGAAGTGAAAATGCTGGTGGAGGCCACCGTGTCCACCATGGTGATTTTTGATAACGAGCTGTCTCCGGGCAATATTCGGGCTCTGGAGGAGATCATGGGTGTGACGGTTTTGGACCGCAGCGCGCTGATTCTGGATATCTTCGCCCAGCGGGCCAAGACCAAGGAGGGCCGCCTCCAGGTAGAGCTGGCACAGTACCAATACCTGCTGCCCCGGCTGTCCGGTATGGGCAAAAGCCTGTCCCGGCAGGGCGGCGGCATTGGCACCCGTGGCCCCGGCGAAACGAAGCTGGAGTCTGACCGCCGTCACATCCGGGAGCGGATCAGCCGCTTGCAGCATGAGCTGGAGCAGGTGCGGCAGGTTCGCAGCGTGCAGCGGGAGCGGCGGATGAAAAATTCCGTGCCGGTGGTGGGCATTGTGGGCTATACCAACGCAGGCAAATCCACTCTCCTGAATCAGCTGACCGGTGCGGGAATCCCCGCCAATAACCGACTTTTTGACACTTTGGACACCACCTCCCGGGCTTTGACGGTTTCCGACAATCTGGATGTGGTACTGTCTGATACGGTGGGCTTCATCGCCAAGCTGCCCCACCATCTGATGGATGCCTTCCGGGCCACTCTGGAGGAATTGGAGTATGCCGACCTGCTGCTCCATGTCATCGATGCCTCCGACCCCAACCGGGAGGAGCATATCGAGGTGGTGGACAAGCTGATTTCCAAGCTGGCGAAGCCCGGCACCAAGGTGCTGCGTTGCTACAACAAGGCCGATTTGGTTGACCCCACCGATATCCCCATCGGGGAGGATGTGGTGCGGATTTCCGCCAAGCGGGGCTTCGGCATGGATGCTCTGCTGAAAGCCATCGAAGCTGCCCTGGGCCACAGCCGCCACCATGTGGTGCTGACCCTGCCCTATGCCCAGGGCGGTCTGGTGGATACCCTCCACAAAAATGCCAACGTCAAATCCGTGGACTACACCGGCGAGGGAATTCTGGTAGAAACGGTTTTGGACCCCATTCTCTACGGCAGACTGAAAGAGTATATCACAGAGGAGCGATGAACCTTGGAGGAATATCTGGTGCCGACCCAGTTTGGGGAGGACGAATTTTATGAAAAAAAGTCCCACTTCATCGGCAGGGCCTGGCCCGTGGATACCGAGGAGGCGGCGCTGGAAAAAATCCAGGAGATGAAAATGCGGCACTACGATGCCACCCACAATTGCTGGGCCTACATTATTAAAGATGGCCCTGTCCGCTTCTCCGATGACGGCGAGCCTGGGGGCACTGCCGGGATGCCTATGCTTCAGGTCCTGCAAAGGGAGGGGCTGTATAATATTGTGTGCGTGGTGACCCGGTACTTCGGCGGCATTCTGCTGGGGGCCGGGGGCCTGGTTCGGGCCTACACCAAGGGCGCGAAAATTGCTGTCGATGCGGCAGGAAAGTCCATGAAACGGGTCTGGACGGCCCTGTATGTGCCCATTCCATATAATTTCTATGAGCGGGTGAAGCTGGAAATCACCGCCTTTGGGGGTATCCTCCGGGATACCCAATTCGGGGCGGATATTGAGCTGGAAATCCTGCTCCCGGAAGCCCAGGCGCAGCCCTTTTTGGACAAGCTCACCGACATGAGCGCCGGCACCATCGAGGGCATGGAAACCGGAAAAGAATATCGTGCGTTTCCGGTGTAAAAAACGGTGTCATTGCGAGCCAGTGCGCACACAGCTTCGCACTAAGAGCCGCCTACGGCGGCTGCGCTACGCATAGTCTGTGGACTTATGGCGTGGCAATCCCCAAAGGGTTTTTGATACATCATACGTTGGGTGGTCTAAAATCTTAGGGGATTGCCACGGCCCTTCGGGCCTCGCAATGACATGACAAACTGAAGGAGCTGATTCTATGACAGTCCGGGAAGAACTGGAGTATTTGGAACACAAGCGGCTGAATCCTTTGGCGGCCTTTGCGGACCGGAGCAAGGGGCGGCCGGTGCCCGAGGAGCCCAGTGAGAATGATGTCCGCACCTGCTTCCAGCGGGATACGGACCGCATCGTTCATTCCAAGGCCTTCCGTCGGCTGATGCATAAGACCCAGGTGTTTTTGCAGCCCGAGGGTGACCACTACCGCACCCGGATGACCCATACCCTGGAGGTCACCCGCATCGCCCGTACCATCGCCCAGGCCCTGGGCCTGAACGAGGATTTGGCGGAGGCCATCGGCATGGGCCATGATTTGGGCCATACCCCCTTCGGCCACGCCGGGGAGGATGCTCTTTCCAAGTGCCTGGGCAAGCCCTTCCGCCATAATGAGCAGAGCCTGCGGGTGGTGGATGTGCTGGAAAAGGACGGCCTGGGTCTGAATCTGACATACGAGGTGCGAAATGGCATCCTCTGCCACACCGGCGACCCCTGGCCCGAAACTCTGGAGAAGTCGGAGGCCAAGCGGTCTTAGGAAGACAACATGT
>JAZQHH010000028.1:0-2448 GCA_045540495.1 Faecousia sp. | reverse complement strand
ATCCGACTTGGTAGATGCCGGTTGTAAATACGTGATCATCGGCCACTCTGAGCGCCGCGAGATGTTCGGCGAGACCGACGCACAGGTAAACGCTAAGGTACTGGCTGCGCTGGAAGCCGGTCTCATCCCCATTATGTGCTGCGGCGAGACCCTGGAGCAGCGTCAGAGCGGCGTTACCGCTGAGCATATTGCTATGCAGATCAAGCTGGGTCTGCAGAACGTTCCTGAAGAGAAGATCCGCAAGGTCATCATCGCCTACGAACCCATCTGGGCCATCGGCACCGGCCTGACCGCCACTCCCGAGCAGGCTGAGGAAGTCTGCGAGATGATCCGCTCCGTGGTTCGCAAGCTGTATTCTTCCAAGAACGCCCGTGCCATCTCCATTCTGTACGGCGGCTCCATGAACGATAAGAATGCCTACGAGCTGCTGGCTCAGCCCGACATCGACGGCGGCCTGATCGGCGGCGCCTCCCTGGTGCCCGAGAAGTTCGTCAAGATCATCGAGGCAGCAAACCAGCCCACCGTGTAATTTCCCAAAAGGAGCGGCCACCGGCCGCTCCTTTTTTAATAGAGATGTCATTGCGAGGAAGCCGTGCGACGTGGCAATCCCCCCTGGCTACGAGCAATGTTCGATGACTATTTAAGTAAATCGGATAATCGGGGGGATTGCCACGCCAGTGTGCGCACTGGCTCGCAATGACATTGCGTTCTGGAGGTGTCCCATGAAAACCCAATGTTTATCCGCAAATCTGCCGGAAACGGCGAAAATTGCGGCAAATATCATCAAAAACGGCGGCCTGGTGGCCATCCCCACGGAAACCGTCTACGGCCTGGGGGCCAACGGTCTGGACGAAGCCGCCGTGGCTAAAATTTTCGAAGCCAAGGGCCGCCCCCAGGATAATCCTCTGATCCTCCACATCTGCGGCCCGGAGCAGATCGAACTGTTCTGCCACCATATTCCGCAAAAGGCCTATGACCTGGCGGAGGCCTTCTGGCCCGGCCCCCTGACCATGGTGCTGCCCGCCCGGTCCAATGTGCCGAAGCGGACCACCGGCGGCCTGTCCACCGTGGCAGTCCGCTGCCCGGATCACGATGCCGCCCGGGAAATCATCCGCCTGGCTGGGGTGCCCATCGCCGCTCCCTCTGCCAATATTTCCGGCAAGCCCTCCACCACCACTGCCCAGCACGTCCTCCACGACCATGATGGGAAAATCGAGCTGGTGGTGGATGGAGGCCCCAGCCGGGTGGGGGTGGAGTCCACCATCGTGGATTTGACTGAGGAGCGTCCCCGGCTTCTGCGCCCCGGTGGCATCACCCCGGAGCAGTTGCTGGCGGTGCTGGGAGATTTGGTGGTGGATAAGGCCGTCACTGCCCAGATCGATAAGGATGAGGTGGTCAAGGCCCCCGGCATGAAATACCGCCACTATGCCCCCCAGAGCCAGGTGGTCATCGTCTCCGGCAGCCGGGAAAAGGCCGCCCGCTATATCCGGGACCACTTCGAGCCCGGTGACCGGGTGCTGTGCTTCGATGAGGAGCTGCCGCTGTATGAAGGCTGCGCCCCCCTGTCCTATGGCCGGGAGGCGGATGTGAATACCTTGTCGGCGGGGCTGTTTGCGGCCCTGCGGGAGCTGGATGACCCCAAAATTCACCAGGTCTACGCCCGGTGCCCCGTGGGCGGCGGCGTGGCCTATGCGGTGCAGAACCGGCTGAAAAAGGCCGCAGCCTTCCACATCGTAGATGCGGAGGAAGAAGTATGATTATCGGCATCACCGGCGGCACCGGCTGCGGCAAATCCACCCTGCTGTCCGAACTGGAAAAGCGGGGGGCGCTGGTGCTGGACTGCGACAAAATCTATCACGAATTGCTGAAAACCGATGCGACGCTGCTTTCCGCCATCGAAGCCCGGTTCCCCGGCACCGTGGAAAATGGGGCCTTGCAGCGCAAAAAGCTGGGGTCCATCGTCTTTTCTGACAAAAATGCCCTGGCTGATTTGGATAAAATTACCCACGCAGCCATCAAAAACGAGGTCCTGCGGCGCCTGGCAGCGAGGCCGAAGCTGGCAGCCATCGATGCCATCGGCCTGTTTGAAAGTGGCCTGGCGGCGCTGTGCGATGTGACCGTGGCCGTCACCGCCCCGGTGGATGTCCGCCTCCGGCGGCTGATGGAGCGGGATTGTATTTCGGCGGAATACGCCCAAAACCGCATCGTCGCCCAGCCCGATGAAGCCTGGTTCCGGGAAAAATGCGACTATGTCCTGGAAAACGCAACAACAAAGGACGATTTCCAAACCAAATGCCTTGCTTTTTTCGAGGAGTTGGGTATAATGGATGTATCAATATAAATGATTGTTTAGCGGTGCGTTTGAATTGCGGTGGCCTACGGCCACCGAGCGCCCCGAAGGGGCGCCATGGCTTCCCCCGGGGGGAAGCTGTCGCCGCCGCAAGGCGG
>JAZQHH010000027.1:0-3538 GCA_045540495.1 Faecousia sp. | reverse complement strand
CGCACCAAAATCTATGGATAATCCCATTCTACATTGTACGTTCATCGAACTTTTTCCTTATCGTAGATGATACCGGGAGATTGCCACGTCGCTTCGCTCCTCGCAATGACAGCTTGATCTTAGTACGCTAAACAATCATTTTCCGCACAAAGGCGGGGGATTTGTGGATTGCTGCTTGGGCATACAAAAAAGCACGCCGAAGAATCGACGTGCTTTTTGATTATCCATTTCGGACTTCCATGAACAGCTTTTCCATGAGCCGGGTGATATCCTCGGGCAGGTGGGCATAGCTGGTGCCGTTTTCCAGGACGGATTCCGGGGGATAGACCACCGGGCTTTCGGCCAGGTATTCTTCCATGTGCTCCTTGGCACCGGCGATGGGAGAGCCGTAGCAGATATAGTCCATGTTGGCACCGGAGATTTCCGGGTCACACAGGAAGTTGATGAAAGTCTCCGCCGCTTCCTTCTCCTGGGCGCATTTGGGGATGCACATGGCATCGATGAACAGATTGAATTTCTGATTCTCCGGCAGGTAGAAGGCCAGGTCCGGGTTTTCATCCATCATCTGCATACAGTCGCCGGCGTAGTAGGCGGCGATGCAGGCTTCGCCGTTGATCATGGCATCGTAAACCTGGTCCATGACGTACTGCTGCACCAGGGGCTTCTGCTGCCGCAGCTTGTCGGCACAGGCCTGGAGCTCGGCAACATTGGTGGTGTTTACGTCGTAACCCAGCAGGTATTGGGCGATGCCCAGCGCGTCCCGGGAATTGTCGAACATCAGGATACCGTCGTCGGCATACTTTTCATTCCACAGCAGCTCCCAACCGGTGACATCCGCTTCGTCCACCACAGTGGTGTTGTAGATGATGCCCACGGTACCCCAGGTATAGGGCACGGAATACTTGTTGTCCGGGTCGTAGGCGGTGTTTTTGAAGGTATCCTCCACAAATTCATAGTTGGGGATATTGTTGAAGTCCAGCTCCAGCAGCATATCCTCCTGAATCATCCGGCCGATCATATAGTCCGAGGGGATGATCACATCCACGCTGATACCGCCGTTTTTCAGCTTGGTATACAGCACTTCGTTGGAATCGTAGGTGGAGTAATTGACCTTGATGTTGGGGTACTTTTCCTCAAAAGCAGCGATGATATCCATGGTGCCGTCGGAGCCGTCAGCGATGTTCTGACCCCAGTTGTAAACGTTGATGGTAACCTGCTCCTGCCGTCTGCCGAAGATCAGGAAGCCGCAGCCAACCAGCAGGCAGGCGGCAACCGCACCGGCGATACAGCGGCGGGCAATGATCCAGCTCCGGCTGGGGACCTTGGTCTGCCGTTCCACCTTCTTCTTATCGGAGCGAAGCTGCAGCAGGTTCATGGCGACCATCAGAATGAAGATCAGGCCAAACAGCAACGTGAACATGGCATAGACCTTGGGGTGGATGGGCTTTTTTGTGTAGGAGTAGATCTCCACTGGCAGCGTCACGAAGCTGGGACCGCTGACAAAGTAGGAAATAACGAAGTCATCCAGACTCATGGTAAAGGCCATGATGGCACCGGCGGCGATACCGGGCATGATCTCCGGCAGCGTGACCTTAAAGAAGGCCTGCAAAGGCGTGCAGCCCAAGTCCATGGCGGCATCCGTCAGGGACGTATCCATCTGGTGGAGCTTGGGCATCACGTTCAAGATGACGTAGGGCAGGTTGAAGGTGATGTGGGCAATGAGCAGCGTCCAGAAGGTCAGGCTGTCCTTCTGGTGGAGCATTTCGGAGCCCACGAAGACGAACAGCAGGGAAAGGCTGACACCGGTAACGATGTCCGGGTTGGTCATGGGGATGTTGGTCAGGCTCATGACGGCCTTACGCATTTTGGGCTTCAGATTGCTGATTCCCACCGCAGCCACGGTGCCAAAGACCGTGGCAATGCCGCTGGCCAGGATGGACACCAACAGAGAATTGCCCAGCAAAGAAAGCAGGGTGTCGTCCTTGAACAGCTGAACGTACTGCTGAAAGGTAAAACCCTCGAAATGTGCCATACTTTTGCCGGTATTGAAGGAGGCCACGATCAGCACTGCCATGGGGATATACAGGAAAATGAAGATCAGGATGGTGAAAATCTTATTCGTCCGCTTCATACCACCACACTCCCTTCTTCATCGCCGCCGAAGCGGTTCATGATGCCGGTGCAGACGAACACCAGCAGCATCAGCACCAGGCTCAATGCGGCACCCAGATTCCGGTTGTTGCCCGCCTTGAACCACTTCTCGATGATATCACCGATGAGGATGGTGTCGGGGTTACCCAGCTTCTGGGAAATATAGAAGGTAGAAACCGCCGGTACAAAGACCATGGTGATGCCGGAGAGAATGCCGGGCATACTCAGAGGCAGGATCACCTTGATAAAGGTCTGCACCGGGGTGCAACCCAGGTCCTCCGCCGCCTCGATGAGGCGCCCGTCGATTTTGACGATGGTGGCGTACAGGGGCAAAATCATATAGGGCAGGTAGTTGTACACCATGCCCAGCACCACTGCGCCGGGGGTTCGGATCAGCTTCAGCGGGCCGATGCCGATGGCGCCCAGCCAGGTGTTGATGATGCCGGTGTTCTGCAAAAGGCCCACCCAGGCGAGGGTCCGCAGCAGAAAGCTCATACACATAGGGAGCATTACCAGCATATACAGGAACTTCTGGGCAATGGGGCCCCGGTGGGCGATATAGTAAGCCACGGGGTAGCCCAGCAGCAGGCAGATGAAGGAGGAAATCAAAGAGTAGACAATGGACCGCCACAGCTCCGGAGCGTACTGGCCCAGTTCCCAGACGTTGGTCAGAGAAAAAGCGCCGGTTGACGGGTCGGTCAGGGCGTAGTAGCCCACCACACCCAGGGGAATCAGGGTGAACACGATCATCCACAGGATGTAGGGGGTACTCAGCAGCAGAGATTTATTCTTCTTCATCGCCAGCGTCCTCCGCCAGCTCGTCGTACTCGGCGGAGTAGGAGCTGTAGTCGCCAAAGAGCCCAGAGTATTCACTCTTATGCATGATGTGGATATCCTCGGGGTTCAGCCGGATGCCGATGGTGGCGCCCACGCCGTGGAAATCGGTGGTCTGGATCAGCCATTTGAAGCCCTTGAATTCCACGATGATGTCGTAATTCAGGCCCTTGAAGGTGACGGATGTGACGGTGCCCACCAGGTGTCCCTCTTCGGGGGTTACGATGTCGATATCCTCGGGCCGGATGACCACGTCCACCGGCTCGTTGGGGGCGAAGCCCTTGTCCACGCACTCGAAGGTGCGGCCGAAGAACTTGACCTTGTAGTCGGAGAGCATGATGCCGTCCAGAATGTTACTTTCGCCGATGAAGTCCGCCACGAAGGCGTTTTTCGGCTCGTTATAGATATCCTCAGGCTTACCGATCTGCTGAATCCGGCCCTTGTCCATGACCACGATGGTGTCGGACATACTTAGTGCCTCTTCCTGGGCGTGGGTGACATAGATGAAGGTGATGCCCATGGCCTGCTGGATTCGCTTCAGCTCGTTCTGCAT
>JAZQHH010000026.1:0-2028 GCA_045540495.1 Faecousia sp. | reverse complement strand
GCTCCACCGGTTTTTCCCGGTCGGTCAGGAGCTTATGAACCTTGGGCAGAAATTCTGCCGCGATCTCTTCATCCACCAGCAGCACTTCCTCGGCGTTGCAGACGCTGGGGCGGCTGGTTTTGGCGTTTTCGATGATGTTCAGGGCCATTTCCTGGTCGGCAGACTGCTCCACATACACATGGCAGATGCCGGTGCCGGTGGCGATGCAGGGCACGGTGGCGTTCTGGACGCAGGCGTTAATCAGGCCCGCACCGCCCCGGGGGATCAGCAGGTCGATGTAGCCGTTGGCGGTCATCAGGGCGGTGGCGCTGGCCCGGGAGGTATCCTGGACCAGATTCACGGCGTTTTCGGTGATGCCCAAAGATTTCAGGCCGGAGCGCAGGGCGTTGACGATGGCGTTGGCAGACCGGAAGGCCTCCTTGCCGCCCCGGAGGATGCAAACGGAGCCGGCCTTCAGGGCCAGGGCGGCGGCATCGGAGGTGACGTTGGGGCGGCTCTCATAGATGATGCCGATGACGCCCATGGGCACGGAAACCCGGCGAATCAGCAGGCCGTCGGAGCGGGTATGATCCTCCAAAAGATGCCCCACCGGGTCCGGCAGGGCTGCCACTTCCCGGATGCCCTGGGCCATACCGGCGATCCGGGCGGCGGTCAGCTGGAGCCGGTCCAGCATCACGTCGGACACGGTGCCTTTGGCGGCGGCCATGTCGGCGGCGTTGGCGGCAAGGATTTCCGATTCCTGGGCCAGCAGCGCATCAGCCATGGCGTTCAGGGCGGCATTTTTCTGGTCGGTGGTGAGCTTTGCAATCTCAAATTTTGCCGCTTTTGCGGCTTTCAGCATGGTTTCCATGATTATTCCCCCGTAAAAGTTGTACCAACGGCCTTGCCGTCGAGAATGTCGTAAAGGTTCATAGGCTCTGCGCCGTTGGCGATGACCATGTCGCAGCCGCAGTCCAGGCAAATTTTCGCCGCCTGGAGCTTGGTCACCATGCCCCCGGTGCCCTGGGAGCCATTGCTGCCCCCGGCCAGGGCGATGATGGTGTCGTCGATGGCCGTTACCTTCTGGATGAGCCGGGCGGTGGGGTCCTTGTGGGGGTCGGCGGTGTAGAGACCGTCGATGTCCGACAGCAGGATCAGCTTGTCCGCCTTGACGCTTTCCGCCACGATGGCGGAGAGGGTGTCGTTATCGCCGATGACGATTTCCTCGGTGGAGATGGTGTCGTTTTCGTTGATGATGGGGATGGTGCCCAGCTCCAGCAGGCGGTTGAGGGTGTTGCTGAAATTGTGGTGGCGGTTTTCGCACTTCACGTCATCGCCGGTAATCAGAAGCTGGGCAACGGTGTGGTGGTATTCGCCGAAGAGCTTGTCGTAGGTGTACATCAGCTCGCACTGGCCAACCGCGGCGGCGGCCTGCTTGGTGGGGATGTCCGTGGGACGGCAGCGCAGGCCCAGCTTGCCCACGCCCATGCCAATGGCGCCGGAGGAGACCAGAATCACCTCGTGGCCGGAATTTTTGATATCGCTGATGATCTTGCACAGCTCCTCCACCCGCCGGATATTCAGATGCCCGGTGGCATGGGCCAGGGTGCTGGTGCCGATTTTAATGACGATCCGCATGGGATACCTCCGTGAGAGAAAAACTAATGTCTACATTATAGCAACATTCTGCGGAAAAACAAGAGTTATTTTTGATGAGGGCGGAATGGGGAATGGTTGTATATGCGACCATTGCAAATTGACACCGTAGGGACACCCGTCCTCGGGTGTCCGCAGAAAATGCGACACATTTTCTGATTTTCCAAGGTGAATTACAATGATTTTGGTACCTCTATTGACAACCTTTATTCGGACAAGTCGGAGGCCAAGCGGTCTTAGGAAGACAACATGTTTCCCCAACTCCTTGGCTCACAGAACGACATGGCTACGATCCGACTTCTCGGGTGTCCGCAGAAAATGCGACACATTTTCTGATTTTCCAAGGTGAATTACAATGATTTTGGTACCTCTATTGACAACCTTTATTCGGAC
>JAZQHH010000025.1:0-3265 GCA_045540495.1 Faecousia sp. | reverse complement strand
GTGCCCACATTCATAAACACCGGAGTCTGGACGGTGCCGTGGGCGCAGGTAAATTCGCCCCGCCGGGCCTTCCCCTCGGTTTTCAGTAATTTGAACATCGTTTTTTCTCCTAATCAGTCACCAATATGCGCTCCGATGAACGCCCGGAGCCCATCCTGGTATAACTTCGTTTGCTTATACATTCCATTTCCGTGGTTGCATCCGGGCAGAATCAGCACCGTGGATTCCCGGGGATTGCGCTCTTTGATCGCAGTAAGAATCTCATCCATGTTCTCGTTGCTGCCAGCAGTCAGAAACAGGGGATATTTTCCGTTTTTAATATTCTCAGTCCGGTCATAATCCGCCGCCTCTGCGGAAAATTCCTTCCGATACCGGTCATAAACACAGGCAAGGATCTTTTCACGGCCCTTTTTGAAAGTGCCATTGGTCACTGCCTGGAAAAAGCCGGGAATGCTGGGGCTGGGCGCATCCACAACCAGACCTTTCACGTTTTCCAGATCCATCGTCGCCAAATCCAGCGCAATGCCGCCGCCCATGGAAAGGCCGTGGAACAAAATCCTGCCCTTGGGATGCCGGCCATTGATCTGCTCCACCCATTTTTTCATATCGAGGCGCTCCATGGGGCCAAAAGAAATGTACTTACCCTGACTGGGCCCATGGGCACGCAGATACGGCACCAGCACATTAAAGCCCAGGCTGTGATAGAACAAGCCGGGGAAGGCCGATTCCCGCTCGGCATGGCTGGTGTAGCCGTGAATCCAAATCACAGTTTTATCGCTGCTGCCGGGATAATACAGGGCCTTCAGTTCCAGGCCGTCATGGCTGATGATCTGCCAATCCTCATGGGGCAGCTGCTTGATTTCGGCAAGGGACCGATGGACGGTGGTGATGGTATCGTACCAGGAATCCTCCGGCCCCACCATCGCATAGGCCTTTTGAATATTGTGCCGCTTCAACAGCACCTCAAACAGGATATTTGCCTTCAACTTTTCCAGCATGATTGGGCCTCCTATTTCACGTTAGTACCAAATAACCATTCGCAGGGGCGGATGCAGCATCATCCCCCACAAGCATCTTTTAACCAATAAACATCGCGTCACCAAAGGAGAAAAACCGATATTTTTCCCGCACCGCTTCTTCGTAGGCATTCAAAACATTTTCCCGTCCCGCAAAAGCGGACACCAGCATCACCAGGGTGCTTTCCGGCAGATGGAAGTTGGTAATCAGCCCCTGCATGGCCTTGAACTGATAGCCGGGATAAATGAAAATCTCCGTCCATTTGGACTTGGCCTCAAAAAAACCGTCCTCGCCTACCAGACTTTCCAACGTCCGGCAGGAGGTAGTTCCCACGCAAATGATCCGCCCGCCGGCGCGCTTCGTCTCATTCAGGATTTCAGCGGTTTCAGCGGAAATCATACACAGCTCCGAATGCATATGATGGTCGGCAATCTCCTCCGCCTTCACCGGACGGAAGGTTCCCAGGCCCACATGAAGAGTCACAAAAGCCGTCTTTACGCCCATTTTCCGAATCTTTTCCAACAAATCATTGGTAAAATGAAGACCCGCGGTAGGCGCGGCGGCGGAGCCAACTTCTCTGGAATAAACGGTCTGATACCGCTCCTGATCCTGCAATGCCGCCTTGATATAGGGCGGCAGAGGCATCTTACCCAGCCGCTCCAGAACCTCCAGAAAAATGCCCTCGTAGTGGAATTCCACCACCCGGTTGCCATCGTCCTGCACGGCAGTAACGGTGGCGGTCAGCTCCCCATTGCCGAAAATCACCTCATTGCCCACCTGCATCTTCCGGCCGGGCTTGCACAGGCACTCCCATTTTTTATCGCCCAAATCCCGCAGCAGCAGCACTTCCACAGCGCCGCCGGTGGGCCGATGCCCCAGCAGACGGGCGGGCAGCACCCGGGAGTCATTCATCACCAGGCAGTCCCCGGGCTGCAAATAGTCAATCACATCATAAAAATGCCGGTGGCAGACTTCGCCGGTTTCCCGATTCAACGCCAGCAGCCGGGAGCTATCCCGCTGGGCCAGGGGGGTCTGGGCAATCAATTCCTCCGGCAGGTCATACCAAAAATCACTCGTTTTCAAAATCATTCCTCCGAACGGATACTTTCCGCTTATTATAGCCCAAAACCCCATATTTTGCAACACGCAAAATCATGCCATATCGCATAGATTGGTGCGGAGGGATGAAACATGGAAAAACCGTTATTTACAGGCGCCTGCACCGCATTGGTTACGCCATTTTTGGATGATAAAGTAAACTTTCCCATGCTGGAACAGCTGATAAAACGGCAAATCGACGCCGGAATCCGCTCCATTGTCATTTGCGGCACCACCGGCGAAGCCCCTACCCTGTCGGATGACGAAAAGCTGGAGCTGTTCCACCGGGCAAAAAGCTATGTGGGCAGCGACTGCCAAATTATCGCCGGAACCGGCTCCAACTGGACCTCCCACGCGGCGGAGCTGAGCCTGGCAGCAGAAAAACTGGGGGTGGATGCCCTGCTGATTGTCAGTCCATATTACAACAAGGCCACGCCGGAGGGGCTGGTGGCCCATTATATGACCATCGCCCACACCGTCAGCATTCCCATCATCGCCTACAACGTGCCAACCCGCACCGGGGTGGATATCCCGGTCTCCGTCTGCCAGCGGCTGGCTCCTATTCCCAACATGGCCGGCATCAAAGAGGCCAGCTCCGATATTACCAAGGTCACAAAGCTATGCAGAAGCTGCAAAAACTTCGCAGTTTGGACGGGTAATGACGATTTAACCGTCCCGGCCATCTCCCTTGGGGCCCAGGGGGTGATCTCGGTGCTGTCCAACCTCCTGCCGGTGCAAACCCAGGCCATGGCCCAGGCAGCCCTGGCGGGAGATTTGGACACCGCCGCATCCCTGCAACAGGAGCTGCAGCCTCTGGTGGAACTTTTATTCTGCGAACCAAACCCAATTCCGGTGAAAGCCGCCATGAAATACATCGGTTGCGACTGCGGCCCCTGCCGCCTGCCCCTGACCCAGCTGAGCAAAGAAAACAAAAAACGACTGGATGCCTACTTTTCCTAACACACAAAACGCCGCCCCCAGGCGGCGTTTTGTGTAAATGAAAATGATTGTTTAGCGCACTAAGATCAAGCTGTCATTGCGAGGCCCGAAGGGCCGTGGCAATCTCCCGGTATCATCTACGATAAGGAAAAAGTTCGATGAACGTACAATGTAGAATGGGATTATCCATAGATTTTGGTGCGAATTAGGA
>JAZQHH010000024.1:0-2376 GCA_045540495.1 Faecousia sp. | reverse complement strand
AGATTCAGCAAGTCTTTACGGATTCGTCATCTCAGGTGATCGCCCGCATTCCTCATCCGACCCGGCTTCGCCGGGCCACCTTCCCCCCGGGGGAAGGCATGGGCGCTCCCGCGCCAGTTCGTTAAACAATCATTTACACGCCTAAGCCGCACTTACAAGGCGATTTCTCAAAATCTCGTATAAACCCTGCCCGGCTGGATGGTGATGCCTTTCAGCCGGGCAAGTTCTGCCGCGGTGACGAAGGTGAAGCCCTGCTCCGTCAGCTCGTCGATGATGCTCAGGGCCGCATCCACGGAGCTGTCGGACATATCGTGCAGTAAGATCACATCCCCATCCCTTACGGTGCGTACCACCGTTTCCTGAATGGCTTTGGCATCGGCGCTGGCCCAGTCCTTGGGGTCCACCGACCAGCTCAGAATCCCCAATCCTGCCCGTTTTGCCCCATTTTCCACGGTTTTTGAAGTTTTTCCCCCGGGGGGCCGCAGAAAAACAGGCCGGCAGCCCTCCGGCAGCAGCGCCAGGGTATCCGACAGCTCCCGTTCCAGAGTCTCGGCATCCATGTCCGCCATGGAGCGGTGGCTGAAGCCGTGGAGGCCGATTTCGTGGCCCTCATCGAAGATTCGCCTGGCTTCTTTCGGGTAATTTTCCAGCCGGTAGCCGCACAGCAGGAAGGTGGCCTTGACCTGCCGCGCTTCCAGCCCATCCAGCAGCCGCCGGGTGAACCGGCCTGAGGGCCCATCGTCAAAAGTCAGGGCCACATATTTTTCGGCCCTTGCATAAACGGGGGAGATCATGCACAAACAAAGAAAAAACACCAATATCCGTCGCAAAAAATCACATCCTTCGGTTTACTTTTCCCCCGTTTGCTGTTATGATACTGAAAACGGGATGTCAATTATTGCTTGTGGTACTGGCGCGGCAGCGCCCATGCCTTCCCCCGGGGGGAAGGTGCCCCGAAGGGGCGGATGAGGAATGCGGGCGGAAATCTTATGGTTTGTGCCACCGTCCAGGCCTTTTCCGCACTTCGCTGCACGCCGTTCCTCATCCGTCTTCAAATTTGCCCAGGTGTGGGCAAATTTGAATCCACCTTCCCCCCGGGGGAAGGCTTGGGCGCTTCCGCGCCAGTGCGTTAATCAATCATCCCCACCAACAGGAGTAATGTCATGCTTGAAAAACTGCGTGCTGTGGCCTTCCGCTACGAGGAGCTTTGCGCCAAGGCGGAGCAGCCGGAATTATATGCCGATCCCCAAAAGGCCGCCCGGCTCATGCGGGAGAAAAATGACCTGGAGCCCATCGTGGAGGCTTACCGGGCCTACAATGCCGCCTGCCGGGATATGGAGGAGGCCCAGGAACTGATGGCAGAGCCCGATATGAAGGAACTGTGCCAGGAAACCTACCAGCAGGCCAAGGAAAACAAGGAAAATCTCTACCGCCAGCTGCAAATTTTGCTGCTGCCCAGGGACCCCAACGACGAAAAAAGCGTCATTATGGAAATCCGTGGCGGCGTCGGCGGCGAGGAGAGCGCCCTGTTCGCCCACAGTCTGTTCCGGATGTACTCCATGTACGCCGCCCGGATGGGTTGGAGCATTGAATTGCTCAATTATAATGATACGGAGCTTGGCGGCGTGAAGGAAGCGGACTTCATCATCAACGGACGGGGGGCCTGGTCCCGGCTGAAATATGAGTCCGGGGTCCACCGGGTCCAGCGGGTGCCGGAGACCGAGTCCGGCGGCCGGGTCCACACCTCCACCGCCACCGTGGCGGTTCTGCCGGAGATGGAGGAAGTGGATGTGCAGATCGACCCGGCGGACATCGAAATGCAGGTCTACCGGGCCTCCGGCGCCGGCGGCCAGCACGTCAATAAAACCAGCTCCGCCGTCCGGCTGATCCACAAGCCCTCAGGTATCGTGGTGGCCTGCCAGGAGGAGCGGAGCCAGGTGCAAAACCGGGAAAAATGTATGCGAATGCTGGCCTCCAAGCTCTACGAAATCGAGCAGGAGCGCATCGAATCGGAACATTCCGGCCTGCGCCGGAGCCAGGTGGGCACCGGAATGCGTAACGAGCGGATCCGCACCTACAATTTCCCCCAGGGCCGGGTGACGGACCACCGCATCGGCCTGACCCTCTACAAAATCGACCAAATCATGGACGGCCACCTGGAAGACCTCATCGACGCCCTGGCCACCGCGGACCAGGCAGAAAAGCTGAAAGCCAGTCAATAAAGACTTCCCCCCGGGGGAAGGCTTTATTACCGAAACAAGGTGAATTTATGGAATTTTTGACTCATTCTCCCAAGCAGACCGAGGAAGTCGGGGCTCTTTTGGGGAAAAATTTGACCCCCGGGGCGGTGATTGCCTACCGGGGGGATCTGGGGGC
>JAZQHH010000023.1:0-3734 GCA_045540495.1 Faecousia sp. | reverse complement strand
GGAAACCTTCCGGGTCTGGACCATCTTGATCCGCCGCTGGGCGGGGGTGGACAGCAGATTCATAATGGGGGGCTGAATCAGGGGGATCAGCGCCATGTAGGAATAGGCCGCCACAGCGATGGCACCCAGCAGGTGGGGGGGCAGCTTGGTGGTCAGGAAGATGGCGGGGGGGCCATCCGCGCCGCCGATGATGCCGATGGAGCCAGCCTCGGGGCCGGTAAAGCCCAGGCACACGGCACCAAAGAAAGCGGCGAACACGCCCAGCTGGGCAGCAGCGCCCAGCAACAGGCTCTTGGGGTTAGAAAGCAGGGGGCCGAAGTCGGTCATAGCGCCGACGCCCATAAAAATCAGGCAGGGGTACAGGCTGGTCTTAACGCCGATATAGAAAATATCCAGCAGGCCGCCGTTCTGCATGATGACTCCATAGCTATGGTAAGCGGGGCTGTCGGGGTTCATGAAGGCCTGCCACAGTTCGTCGTGGTACAGACCGGCATTGGGCAGGTTGGTCAGCAGGCAGCCGAAAGCGATGCCACACATCAGCAGGGGCTCGAACTGCTTAACGATGCCCAGATACAGCAGCACGCAGGCGATGATGATCATCACCAGGTTCTGCCAGCCGCCGTCCATGAAGCCGCTGGACAGGGCCGCAAAGCCGGAGCTGTTCCAAAGGTTCAGAAGAACCTCACCAATATTAATCATGGAAATGCCTCCTTAGCCGATGACCACCAGGGGCGCGTCGGTGTCCACAGAGGAGCCCTTCTGGGCCAGCACCTGGACAACAGTGCCGGACTTGGGCGCCATAATCTCGTTTTCCATCTTCATGGCCTCCAGGATTACCAGCACGTCGCCTTCCTTGACGGCCTGACCGTTGGAAACGTTGACCTTCAGGATGTTACCGGGCATGGGAGCCTTGACCACCTCACCGGCGGCGGGGGCCACGGGAGCGGGAGCGGCAACAGGCGCGGGAGCAGCCACGGGAGCAGGAGCCGCCACGGGAGCGGGAGCTGCCACAGGGGCAGGGGCAGCGGCCACGGCGGTGCCGCCGATGACCACCAGAGCGGCACCGGTATCCACGGTGGAGCCCTTGGCCACAGGCACGGCGGTGACGGTGCCGGAGCAGGGAGCGTAAATTTCGTTCTCCATCTTCATGGCCTCCAGCACCACAAGCAGGTCACCCTCCTTGACGGACTGGCCCACGGACACATTGACCTTCAGGATGTTGCCGGGCATGGGAGCGGCAACGGTCTCGCCGCCGGTGACGGACACGGCGGGGGCGGCGGCCACGGGAGCGGCAGCCACAGGGGCGGCGGCAACCGCCACGGGAGCTGCCACAGGAGCGGCAGCGGGGGCATAAGCCTCGTATTCGGCGACGCACATGGCCTTGCCGAGCTCGACCTCCACCTCGTAGGTGCGGCCGTTCAGGGTCACTTTATATTTCATGTTACTTGACCTCCTTGATGGAAATGAAGCGCAGCTCGTTCAGGGGCTTGCCCATCTTATCGGCTACGATGGCCATAATCATGGCAGCGGTCTTGGGGGGCGTATCATAGAGCTTCAGCTGACCGGCGGAACCGGGGGCAGCATCGGAAACCACAGGAGCAACAGGTGCGCTGACGGGCACCACCGGGGCAGCCACAGGGGCGGCAGGAGCCTCATTCTGCTTCTTATCCTTGGCAGAGAAAGCCTTACCCAGCATCGTGACCACGATCATCAGCACGATCAGGCCAGCAAACACCATCCCATAGCCCAAAACGGCCACGATACTGGCGTTCAGCAGGCTGATATTCTCCAGATCGGGAGCGGCAGCAAGAAAATTCATATCCTTGCCTCCTTATCAGCACTCCACGATGGAGTAGGTGGCAACGTTCTCTTCCTTGGCCTTCCGCTCCTCCAGGAACTTCTCGGCCAGGTTGGGGAAGGCGATGTAGCTGAGCACATCCTCGTCGGTCTTGGCCAGGTCGCCCAGCTTCTTGCGGGTGTCCTCCACCACGGGCTTCAGGGTGTCGGCGTAGCGGCCCTTCAGGGGCTGCTCGTCGCCCAGGATCAGCTTCTGAATCTGGGGATCGATGGGAGCGGGGGTCTTGCCGTACTCGCCGCGGCAGTAGGCCTTGACTTCCTTGGAAACCTTCTTATAGCGCTCGCCCTGCAGCACGTTGGTAACGGCCTGCACACCGACCATCTGGCTGGTGGGGGTGACCAGGGGAGGATAACCCAGATCCTTGCGGACCTTGGGGGTCTCGATCAGGGCCTCGTCGAACTTATCCAGGGCGTTCATCTGCTTCAGCTGGCTCAGCAGGTTGGAGAGCATACCGCCGGGGATCTGGTAGGTCAGGCACTGGGTGTCGGTGGCCATGGACTTGGGCATCAGGGTGCCGTCGGCCAGGAATTCGTCACGAACGCCCTTGAAGTAGTCGGCGATCTTCTTGGTGCACTTGTCGTCCAGGTCAACCTGGTAGCCCAGCTGACGCAGGGCGTAGGCCATGGTCTCGGTGGCGGGCTGGGAAGTACCGCCGGAGAAGGGGGAGATGGCACAGTCGATGATGTCCACACCGGCTTCCACAGCCTTCAGGTAGGTCATGAAGGCCAGACCGGTGGTGGAGTGGGTGTGCAGGTCGATGGGCAGGTCCACCGCGTCCTTGATGGCGGAAACCATGTCGTAGGCCTCCTGGGGGCCCATGATGCCGGCCATATCCTTGATGCAGATGGTGGCGGCGCCCATTTCCTTCAGCTCCTTGACCATCTGGACATACTTCTTGTGGGTATGGACAGGGGAGGTGGTGTAGGAGATGGTGCCGGAGGCGATGGCGCCGGCCTTGACGGTAGCCTCCATGGCGGTCTTCATGTTGGTAACGTCGTTCAGGGCGTCGAAGATACGGATGATATCCATGCCGTTCTCCACAGCCTTCTGGACGAAGAGCTTCACGAAGTCATCGGGGTAGTGGGAGTAGCCCAGAACGTTCTGGCCCCGCAGCAGCATCTGCAGCTTGGTGTTGGGCATTTTGGCGCGGATTTTCCGCAGCCGCTCCCAGGGATCTTCGTTGAGGTAGCGCAGGCACACGTCGAAGGTGGCACCGCCCCAGCACTCGGCGGCGTAGTAGCCGGCCTTGTCGATGGTTTCGAGCATGGGCTCGAACTTGGCATAGGGCAGCCGGGTCGCGATCAGAGACTGGTTGGCATCCCGCAGCACAGTCTCCACAAACTGAACTTTTCTTGCCATTATGTATGTAACCTCCATATATGGAATTTTAGATATAGAAAAGAACTTCAAAAGAAGCCCAATCTTCACCGATTACATGGTAACACATTATTTATAAAATGTAAACAACTTTTTCCGATGAAAATGCCCCTGTCATGGCGAGGGCGGAGCCCGTGGCAATCCGTCCCCCTGTCATGGCGAGGGCGGAGCCCGTGGCAATCTCAAGATAATCGTCCACCCACAGGGCCGATTCACAAATCGCCCGCAGCGTGTCGATAAAGTGGTAAATGATTGTTTAGCGGAGTAATTGAATTGCGGCGGCCTCCGGCCACCGAGCGCCCCGAAGGGGCGCCATGGCTTGCCCCGGGGTGAAGCTGTCGCCGCCGCAAGGCGGTGGCTGATGAGGAATGCGGGCGGAAATGTTCGATTTTGTACTGTGTTCAGGCTTTTTAGCAGGTAAGATTCAGCAAGTCTTTACGGATTCGTCATCTCAGGTGATCGCCCGCATTCCTCATCCGACCCGGCTTCGCCGGGCCAC
>JAZQHH010000022.1:0-5921 GCA_045540495.1 Faecousia sp. | reverse complement strand
GGAACCGGCAGGAAAAGCCTCAGCCATGGCCTGCTGATATTCCCGGCAGCGGCTGCGGACGAGGGCTTCGTCCATGAGCATCAGGGGGGTGCCGTATTGGGCGGCAAGGGCTGCGGTGTCGTGGCCGGCAAAGGTCAGGTGGCCCGCCGCATTCACCGCGAGATTCTTGTAGATCATATTCTTTCCTCTTTATTCACAGCATATGAGCCAGCAGTTCCTCCCGGCTCGTGGGGCTCAGATCCGCCGGAGCCACGTCGAAAATCGTCTGGCAGCCGGTGATCCCCCGATTCTTCATCCGCATAGCGGCCCGGGCGCAGGCCACCAGCACGCTGGCGGTGAACTGGGGGTTGGAATCCAGGGTCAGCTTATATTCGATGGTCTGGTGATTTTCGCCATCCCAGCCGGTGACGCCGCTACGGATCACGCTGCCGCCATGGGGCAGGCCGGAATGGTCCCGGCGCATTTCCTCCATGGTGATAAATTCCACGGTGGTGTCGTAATCGGCGAAATAATTGGGCATGGTCTTGATGGCATTCTCGATGGCAGCCCTGTCAGCCCCCTCCGCCGCCACCACATAGCAGTAGCGGCTGTGCTTTTCCCGGGTGGACAGCTGGGGATTCTCCCCGGCGCGGACCCGGTCCATGGCGCTTTCCACCGGAATGGTGTACTGGCGGCAGTCCAAAACCCCGGGAATCCGGCGGACCGCATCGGAATGGCCCTGGCTGACGCCCTTGCCCCAGAAGGTATAGTCCTTGCCCTGGGGCAGGATGGCACTGGCATAAAGCCGGTTCACAGAGAACAGGCCCGGGTCCCAGCCCATGGAAATGAAGGCGATATGGCCGCTTTCCAGAGCGGCGGCGTTGACATTTTCAAAGTGCGCGGGGATGGTGGCGTGGGTATCAAAGCTGTCGATGACATTGAAATCCCGGGCGAAAACCGGGGTCATTTTGGGCAGATCCGTGGCGGAGCCGCCGCAGAGGATCATCACATCAATCCGATCCTTCCAATCCGCGGTAGCCTCCAGGGGAAGCACCGGCACATTGGGGGTCAGAATCTTCACAGAGGCCGGGTCCCGGCGGGTGAACACCGCCGCAAGGGCCAAATCCTCGTTCTGCCGGATGGCGCACTCCACGCCCCGGGCCAGGTTGCCGTAGCCAACGATTCCAATATTAACCATATATATCAGCCACTTTCTAAAGATAGAATGTTTTCGAAATTCCTGTCATTGCGAGGCCGAAGGCCGTGGCAATCCGTTCTCTCCTGCACCGGGGAACGGATTGCCACGTCGCTCCGCTCCTCGCAATGACAGTTTTGGATTTACACCTTCAGGCCCTGCTCCCGCATTTTTTCCCGGAGCATTTCCTCGTGGCCCTGCTCCATGGGGACCAGGGGCAGGCGCAGGCGGTTCTCGCAGAAGCCCATGGCAGCCATGGCGGCCTTCACGGGGATGGGGTTGACCTCGCAGAACAGGGCATTGGCCAGGGCCAGGTACTTCTTCTGCAGCTCCATGGCACCTGCCACATCGCCATCGAAGAATTTCTTGCACAGGGCCACCGTCTCGGCGGGCAGCACATTGGACAGCACGGAGATGACACCGATGCCGCCGCAGGCCATGATGGGCACAATCTGATCGTCGTTGCCGGAGTAGATATCCAGCTTATCCCCGGCCAGAGCGGCAATCTCCACAATCTTGGAGATATTGCCGCCGGCAGCCTTGATGGCGCAGATATTGGGATGCTCCGCCAAAGCAGCGCAGGTGGCAGGCTCGATGTTCACGCGGGTGCGGCTGGGCACATTATAAAGGATAACGGGCTTGGTGGCGGCATCGGCGATGGCGGTGAACATGGCGATCAGGCCCCGCTGGGTGGTCTTATTATAATAAGGTGTCACCACCAGCACACCATCGTAGCCGATTTCGCAGGCATACTTGGTCAGGCTGATGGCGTAGGCGGTATCGTTGGAGCCGGTGCCGGCGATCATAGGGACACGGCCGGCGGCAGTTTCCAGGGCCACCTTCAGCACTTCCTTATGCTCGGCATCGGACAGCGTAGAGCTTTCGCCGGTGGTGCCGCAGATGACCAGGGCATCGATGCCCTCCTCGATCTGCCAGTTGATGAGCTTTTTCAGCGCGGGATAATCCACGCCCTGCTCGTTCATGGGGGTAATCAGCGCGGTGGCCACGCCCCGGAAAATGGTATTCTTCATATTACGCACTCCTTTTGGGTAGAATAGTACTGCTTATCTGTAGGGAAGCATAAAAAATAACCGATGCAAGCATCGGCCATCGGGTTCATCGAAAGAAACTTCTGCCCCTATGGGACGCTCGATGAAGGTGATAGCACTCCGCTTGCGCGACAGTCAGCCAGGTATTCCCTGTCTGCCCAGGGCAGCCTTTCGCCTCGGCCCCCTTCGGCGACGATCCCTTTCCCACCGGCCACAGCCCCGCGAAGGCCCCCCGGCGGCGGTACTTTTGATGCGACGCGCCTCTATCTGATATCTATTCTATTATCTGCAGTTTAACACAGATATATAGCTCTGTCAACAGTAAAATTCGCCTATTTTCCCGGTATTGTATCGTAAAATCTTTGTAAGATTTTCAAAATTTCTCTTGCGTTCCCCGGTTGAAGATGGTATAATGTTTTTGTTATGAGGGAGTAATTCAGCCCA
Organism: Faecousia sp.; assembly: GCA_045540495.1. Taxonomy (GTDB): domain Bacteria; phylum Bacillota; class Clostridia; order Oscillospirales; family Oscillospiraceae; genus Faecousia. The sequence goes on along the minus strand of JAZQHH010000022.1, from coordinate 3,254 downwards.
GACTCTGTCCGGGTTTAGCCCACCCCGTCAGTTCGGCTTTTGGCCCGGGGCGCTTGAAAGAGTGAGACTCATGCACCGCTTCGCCAGAGCTGTGCATGGGTTTTTGTTTTTTAGGCATAAAATAAATCCTGCGTCGCAACCCCTGTCATTGCGAGGCGCAAAGCGACGTGGCAATCCGTCCCCCCGCACCGCAAAAAAGAGTACGGATTGCCACACCACTTAAGCGCACTGGTTCGCAATGACAACTATCTTCGCGATCCTGCGGGCGACCGCACATTATCATAAAGGAGAATGTCCGATGAAGAAAATCTACACCCAATCTGCGGACGAAGTTCTGCAGAGCCTCGGCGTAGGCGCTGAGGGACTGACCACGGCACAGGCGCAGGAACGCCTGGCCAAGCACGGCCCCAATAAGCTCAAAGAAGCGGAGAAGGCCACCTGGTTCCAGCGTTTCATGGCCCAGCTGAAGGACCCCATGCTCATCATTCTGATGATCGCCGCGGTGGTCTCTGCCGGTACCACGGTGCTGGACTTCTTCCAGCTGCCGGAGCCCCGGGACCTTGGCCACCTGTTGGAGGGCCTGGTGGAAGTTGGCATCATCCTGGTGGTGGTGCTGCTGAATGCCATCCTGGGCGTGATCCAGGAGAGCAAAGCCGAAGCCGCCATCGAAGCATTGCAGACCATGACCGCCGCCACCTGTAAGGTGATTCGGGACGGCAAGCAGATCGTCCTGCATTCCGACGAGCTGGTGCCCGGCGATATCGTGGTGCTGGAGGCCGGTGACGCAGTGCCTGCCGACGGCCGTATCATCGAAAACGCTTCCCTGAAGATTGAGGAAGCCGCCCTCACCGGCGAGTCCGTGCCGGTCAACAAGATGATCGATGCCCTGAACCTGTCCGGCGGCAAGGACGAGGTGCCTCTGGGTGACCGGAAGAACATGTGCTACATGGGCTCCACCGTGGTCTACGGCCGGGGCAAGGCCGTGATCACCGGCACCGGTATGAACACCGAGATGGGCAAAATCGCCGACGCTCTGGCCCAGACCCAGGAAGAGCAGACCCCCCTGCAGCGGAAGCTGGATCAGCTGGGCAAGACCCTTAGCTGGCTGGTGCTGGGCATCTGCGTGTTCATTTTCGCCTTCAACCTGATTATGAAGGGCAACTACTCCCTCAGCGGCATCCTGGGCACCTTCATGGTGGCCGTTTCTCTGGCCGTTGCCGCCATCCCCGAGGGCCTGGCCACGGTGGTTACCGTGGTGCTGTCCATCGGCGTCACCAAAATGTCCCAGCGTAACGCGGTCATCCGCCGGCTCACTGCCGTGGAGACCCTGGCCTGCACCCAGGTCATTTGCTCCGACAAGACCGGCACCCTGACCCAAAACAAGATGACCGTTGTGGACTGCGTGGGCGACGAGAAGCTGGTGGCCACCGCCATGGCCCTTTGCTCCGATGCCAACCTGAATGACAAGGATCAGGCCGAGGGCGAGCCCACCGAGTGCGCTCTGGTGAACTTCGCCTGCAGTCTGGGCCTGAAGAAGCAGGACCTGGAGAAGGCCACCCCCCGGGTGGACGAGGCTCCCTTCGATTCCGGCCGTAAAATGATGTCCACCATTCATGACCTGGGCGGCGCCTTCGTCCAGTACACCAAGGGTGGCCCCGACGTGGTGCTGGAGCGCTGCGCCTACTATTACGACAACGGCGAAATCAAACCCATGACAAGCGCCAAGCGGGCCGAAATCATGGCCGCCAACAAGGCCATGGCCGACAAAGCCCTCCGGGTCCTGGCCGCCGCCAAGCGGGATTGGGACAAGAAGCCCGCCGACAACACCCCCGAATTCCTGGGGCAGGACCTGGTGTTCCTGGGCCTGACGGGCATGATCGACCCGGTCCGCCCCGAGGTCAAGGCCGCCATCGAGGAGTGCCGCTCCGCCGGCATCCGGGCCGTGATGATCACCGGCGACCACAAGGATACCGCCGTGGCCATCGCCAAGGAGCTGGGCATCATCTCCGATGCCTCCGAGGCCATCACCGGCGCGGAGCTGGACGCGATCTCCGACGAGGATATCTGCGAATTTGTTAAGAAGTACGGCGTCTACGCCCGGGTCCAGCCGGAGCATAAGACCCGGATCGTTACCGCCTGGAAGGCCAATGGCTATATCACCGCCATGACCGGCGACGGCGTCAACGACGCCCCCTCCATCAAGTCCGCCGACATCGGCGTGGGCATGGGCATCACCGGCACCGACGTGACCAAGAACGTGGCGGACATGGTGCTGGCTGACGACAACTTCGCCACCATCGTCTCCGCCGTGGGCGAGGGCCGCCGGATTTACGACAACATCCGCAAGGCCATCCAGTTCCTGCTGGCTTCCAATATGTCCGAGGTTCTGGGCGTGTTCTTCGCCACCATGCTGGGCTTCGTGCTGCTGAACCCCGTGCATCTGCTGTTCATCAACCTGGTCACCGACTGCTTCCCGGCCCTGGCTCTGGGCATGGAACAGGCCGAACCCGACACCATGAACCGTCCCCCCAGAAACTCCAAGGACGGCATCTTCGCCGGCGGTCTGGGCTTCGACGTGATCTATCAGGGCGTGCTGGTGACGGCGATCACCCTGGCCGCTTACCTGATTGGCGCCTCCTTCGAGTTCGGCACCGGCTTCTTCCAGACTCTGCGCTCCCTGGGCGAGTCCGGCCACGGCATGACCATGGCCTTCCTGACCATGAGTATGTGCGAAATTTTCCACTCCTTCAACCTGCGCTCCCAGCGCAAGTCCGTGTTCAGCCTGAAGAGCCATAACAAGGTGCTGTGGGCTGCCATGCTGGGCTCCCTGCTGCTGACCACCCTGGTCATCGAGGTAGGCCCCATCGCCAGTGCCTTTGGGTTCACCCCCATCGGTCTGCAGGAGTACGGCATCTCCATGGCCCTGGCCATCCTGGTGATCCCCGTTGTGGAGACCGTCAAGCTGATCCAGCGCATCGCCGCCAAGCGGAAATAATATCCGGACAATTCTCATAATAAATCCCCGACAGACCAAAATCTGCCGGGGATTCATTATATTCACAACCCATGTCATTGCTATGAAAAAACTCCCCGTACACGGTGTCGATAAAGTGGTAAATGATTGTTTAGCGGCCTAAAACGACGCGCCAACCACAACAACCGTGTCATTGCGAGGCCGAAGGCCGTGGCAATCTCCTGGTACAACTTTGGTCCTAATTCGCACCAAAATCTATGGATAATACCATTCTACATTG
>JAZQHH010000021.1:0-6463 GCA_045540495.1 Faecousia sp. | reverse complement strand
GATGAGGAATGCGGGCGAAAATGTTCGATTTTGTACTGTGTTCAGGCTTTTTAGCAGGTAAGATTCAGCAAGTCTTTACGGATTCGTCATCTTAGGTGATCGCCCGCATTCCTCATCCGACCCGGCTTCGCCGGGCCACCTATTCGTAGCGGTATGATTGCCCCCGGCAATCATACTAATTTTGATTCGCTGCGCGACGCACCGCCCCCGGGGGAAGGCATGGGCGCTCCCGCGCCAGTTCGTTAAACAATCATTTACATTCACTGGCGACAGGTTCTTTCATAACAATGACAGGTAGGGACGGATTGCCACTGCCTTCGGCATCGCAAGGACTTCGGGATCAATTACGTATTGCAAAATTTAGTGAACCGCTTTATAATGGGGGGAAATGAGGAGGGGATAGGATGAAAAATAGAATGTTGATCCTGGTCATGGCTTTGGTGCTGTGCCTTGGGGGCTGCGCCAGGCCTCAGGAGCCGGCGGTCACCCAGCCTGTGCAAACCGGGCGGATCGCCGCCTATGCCAAAATCGGCGACCGGTTTTGCGCCATGGAGCCTTCCGAGCTGGGGGCGGTGGGCAGCGAATGGGTCATTGTGGGCCTGGCCCAGTCCGGACGGCTGAGCCATGAGACGGCCCAGAGTTACCTCCGGGCGGCAGAAAGCCATGTGGCAGAAATCGGCTCCGACCGGCTCCATAAGTCCAAAAGCACCGCCAATGCCCGGCTGATCCTGGCCATCACCGCTGCCGGAGGCGATGTGACGGCTGTGGCGGGATATAACCTGCTGGCGGGACTGTCGGATATGAGCTATGTGTCCAAGCAGGGCATCAACGGCACCATCTGGGCGCTGATCGCCCTGGACTGCGGGAACTATGAGCCGGTGGAACCCATGACCCGGCGGGCGCTGGTGGATCAGATCCTGTCCGCCCAGAATGAGGATGGGGGCTGGGGCCTGACCAAGGGGGAGTCCGATGTGGATGTGACCGCCATGGCCCTGCAGGCGTTGGCACACTACCGGGAGTATGGGGGCCAGGCGGTGGAGCGTGGCGTGGCGTATCTGTCCGACACCCAGAGCGCTGATGGGGGCTACCGGGCCCGTGAACTTTCCACCAGCGAGGCCTGCGCCCAGGTCATCGTGGCCCTGACGGCCCTGGACATTGACCCGGAGGGGGACCGGCGGTTTGTGAAAAACGGCAATTCGGTGCTGGATGCCCTGATGACCTTCGGGGTGGAGGGGGGCTTCTGCCATACGATGGATGCGCCCAAAATCGACAATGTGGCCACCGAGCAGGGCTACTACGCCCTGGTGGCCTACCACCGCTTTCTAAGCGGCGACGGGGCGCTGTATGATATGACGAAGTAAGAGAAAACCGCAAGATGGGTAAAGTTTGTTTGGCGCGCTAAAAAATACTGTGCAATGGCAGGGGTGCCAAACAATCGGGGACCTCTAAAAACTCCTTTTTTAGAGGTCCCCAACCATTTACAACGTTCTTCCCTTGCGCCCAGGCGAGAACCGTGGTATAATAATCAACAAGTCACGGCAGATCATTGGAATGGGGGAAACCCAGCGGTACCAAGCCGCCGTAGTGGACATTTTGCCGCGCAGTACCATTGGAGCGATCCGAGAAGGGGCTGCGCAGATGGCGTCCGAGCCGGAATACGAGCTGTGACTTTGCTGCCGGAGGGCTCTTGGGGACTGCCTGCCGGAGTGACGATGCACGCTGAGAGTCCCACTATGGGGCTCTTTTTTGCTTTTGGAGGCAAGTTTATGAAGAAAAAACAGCTGGCCAATTTGATCATGGTGGCGGTCATCGCCGTAATGGCGGTGGGGGGCGTGGCACTGGCGCTGCTACTGCGGCCGGAGGCCGGGGCACCTGCTCCGGAGGGTACCGCTGCCACCTATGCCGAGTCCGGCACCGGCAGCGGCAGCTGCACCGTAGCCATTCGCTGCGATACGATCCTTTCGAATCTGGATTCCCTGGAGCAGTCGAAAGGGGAGTTCGTGCCTGCGGATGGGGCGATCCTGGAGACGGTCGCCGTGGCCTTTTCCGAGGGAGATACCGCTTTTGATGTACTGAAAAAAGTGTGCGAAAGTTCGGGAATTCAACTGGAATATAGCTGGACACCGCTGTATGACAGCTATTATGTTGAGGGAATCAACCACCTGTATGAATTTGACTGCGGCCCGGAATCCGGCTGGCTGTACCGGGTCAACGGCGGCGCGCCGAATTACGGCAGCTCCGCTTACCAGGTGCAGAACGGGGACGCCATCGTCTGGGTCTACAGCTGTCTGGGCCGGGGCGCGGATTTGGGGTGAGAGGATGGATGCTTTTTCCAAATGCCACCCGGCGGTGAATTTTCTGTTTTTTCTGGGAGCCATCGTCTGCGGCGTGGTGATCCAGCATCCGGCCTATCTGGCGGCGGGACTGCTGTGCGGCGGCAGCTACTATTTGCTGCTGCACCGCCCCGGGAAGTTGCTGCGGCTGCTGCCGGTGTTCCTGCTGGTGGCGGCCATGAATCCTCTGTTCAATACCCAGGGGCAGCGGGTCCTCTTCCAGGTGTTCGGCAGACCCTATACCCTGGAGGCGCTGCTCTACGGCATGGCCCTGGGGGCGATGTTTGTGACCATGCTGCTTTGGTTCGGCTGTTACAATCGGGTGCTGACCGGGGATAAATTCACCAGCCTCTTCGGCAATCTGATCCCGGCGCTGTCACTGGTGCTGGTGATGGTGTTTCGGATGGTGCCGAATTTCATTCGAAAGACCCGCCAAATTACGGGGGCCCGCCGCTCCATCGGCAAGGGAGGCGGCCAGTCCAACGGCGAAAAGCTGGCCGAAGGGCTGACGGTGCTGGGCACCCTGGCCGCCTGGGCCCTGGAGGGGAGCCTGGTCACTGCCGATTCCATGACCGCCCGGGGCTACGGCACCGGCCGGCGAAGCAGCTTTATGATCTACTCCATGACCCGGCGGGACGCTTTGCTGTTGGGGACCATGGGACTGCTGATGGCAGCGACCGTCACAGCGGCCTGCCTGGGCCAAATGGCGGCCCGGTTCACCCCGACCCTCTCCATCGCCGCCCCCGGCTGGGGCATTGTACCCTATGCCGCCTACCTGCTGATCCCCACTGCACTTCACATGAAGGAGGCCATCCAATGGCGCATTTTGAAATCAAAGATCTGAATTTTTCCTACCCCGGTGCCAGGAGAAAATCTCTGGAGGGCGTGAACCTGACCATCCGGCCGGGGGAGTATGTGGTGCTGTGCGGCAAATCCGGCAGCGGCAAAACCACACTCCTGCGACACCTGAAGTCCGTCCTGACCCCCCATGGCAAGCGGAGCGGTGATATTCTTTTTAACGGAACTCCCCTGGAGAAGGTCTCCGGCCGGGATCAGGCCGCCAAAATCGGCTTCGTTATGCAAAATCCCGACGATCAGATCGTCACGGACAAGGTCTGGCACGAGCTGGCCTTCGGGCTGGAAAGCCTGGGCTGTGACCAGAAGACCATGCGGGCCCGGGTGGCGGAGATGGCCTGCTATTTTGGCATCCAGGATTGGTTTCACCGGGATGTGGCGAATTTGTCCGGCGGGCAAAAACAGCTGCTGAATCTGGCATCCATCATGGCCATGCAACCCCAGGTCCTGATCCTGGACGAGCCCACCAGCCAGCTGGACCCCATCGCCGCCTCGGATTTTCTGAACACCGTCCGGAAGATCAACATTGAGCTGGGCACCACGGTCATCATCACCGAGCATCGGCTGGAGGATATTTTCCCCTATGCAGACCGGGCCATCGTCATGGACGGAGGCCGGGTCATGGCCGACGACAGCCCCCGGAATATCGGAAAACTGCTCCATGAGCAAAACCATGATCTCTTTGCCGCCATGCCTACCCCGGTTCGGGTGTTTTATGGGGCCGGGGGCCGGGGGGATTGCCCCCTGACCGTCCGGGAGGGCCGGAACTGGCTCAGCCGGGGCTATGCCGCCCCCAGAATCAATGCCCTGCCTGCCCCGGAGCCGGAGGAGGTGGAGGATCCTGCGCTGACACTGTCGGAGCTGTGGCTGCGCTATGAGAAGGACAGCCCGGATGTGCTCCGGGGCGTCACCGCCCAGGTGGCCAGGGGCAGCCTTTACGCCATCGTCGGCGGCAACGGTGCCGGAAAATCCACCACCCTGAAGGCCATCTGCGGCATTTGCCGCCCCTATCGGGGGAAGGTGAAGATCTTTGGCAAGCCTTTGGAAAAATATAAAACGAAAGAATTGTTCGATGGGTGCCTGGCCATGCTGCCCCAGGACCCCAAGAGCCTGTTTGTGAAGAAAACCGTTCGGGAAGAGCTGGAGGAAATGACGAAGGATCAGGCGAAAATCCGGGAAATCGCCGAGATCTGCCAGATTGGCGGGCTGCTGGACAGCCATCCTTACGACCTGTCCGGCGGCGAGCAGCAGCGCGCTGCCTTGGCGAAAGTCCTGCTCACCGACCCCAGGCTTCTGCTGCTGGACGAGCCCACCAAGGGCATCGACAGCTTCTTCAAGGAAAAATTGGCGGAGATTTTATGTAAACTAAAGAGCCAGGGCGTCACCATTGTCATGGTCTCCCACGATGTGGAGTTCTGCGCCCGGTATGCCGACCTGGTATCCATGTTCTTCGACGGGCAAATGCTGACCACCGACACCCCACGCCGGTTTTTCGGCGCCAACAGCTTTTACACCACCGCCGCCGGGCGGATGAGCCGCCATGTGTTCACCATGGCGGTGACGGCGGAGGACGTGATCGGCCTTTGCCGGGCGAATCAGGAGGAAAAGTCGTGAAAAAGTCCCATATTGTCACCCTTTTGGTGTTTTTTCTTTTGATTCCGGCTACATTGTATTTGGGCACACTGCTGCCGGGCCGGAGTTGGTATCTTACCGGCACGCTGCTGATCGGGGAACTGCTGCTGCCCTTTTTCCTGGCCTTTGAAGGCAGAAAGCCCCAGGCCCGGGAGTTGGTGGTGGTGGCCGTCCTCTGCGCCATCGCCGTGGCGGGCCGGGTGGCCATTCCGATCCCCCATTTCAAGGCGGCCTTCGCCGTGATCATCCTGGCGGGCATCGCCTTCGGGCCGGAGACCGGCTTCCTGGTGGGAGCCATCACCGCCTTCGCCAGCGACTTTTTCTATGGTTTCGGGGCCTTTACCCCTTGGCAGATGCTGGGCTATGGCGCCGGCGGAATGCTGGCGGGATTCCTGTTCCGCAAGGGATGGCTGCCCCAAAAGCCCGCTGTCATGGCCGTTTTCGGCTTTTTGTCGGTGGTGCTGTGGATCGGGCCTCTGTTGGATGGGTCCCACGCCCTGCTGATGCTCAGCGATATCAACTGGGCCGGGGCTGTGGCGGCCTTTGTGGCTGGGTTTTATGTAAACCTCGTCCAGGGAATCTGCACCGCTCTGGTGCTGCTGCTCCTGGGCAGACCTCTGCTGGATAAGCTGGAGCGGGTCAAGCGAAAGTATGGCATGATGGAGGATCAGGATGGGCTTTGAAAAATGCCACCCGGCGGTGAATTTCATCTATTTTACCGCTGTCATTGCCGCAATGGTCCTCTTTCGGCATCCGGTTTTTCTGGCGGTGGGGCTGCTGTCCGGCTTTGCCTATTCTCTGCACCGGGGCGGCAGACGGGCGGCAGTGTTTAACCTGTGCCTGCTGGTGCTGGCGGGGGCCTTTGCCATATATTACAGCAGCTACAACCACTTCGGCATGACGGTGCTGGGGAAAAACAGTATTGGCAATAATCTGACCCTGGAAAGCCTGGTCTATGGACTGGTGCTGGGGCTGACTGCCGCCGGGGTGGGGATGTGGTTTGCTTGCGTCCATAGTGTGGTGACAGCGGATAAGGTTGTGTATCTGTTCGGAAGACTTAGCCCCCGGCTGTCCATGTATCTGGCGATTATGCTGCGGCTGGTGCCCCGGATCAAGTGTGAAGCCCGGCGGATCAATACCGCCCGGCAGGGTATCGGCCGGGGTGTGAATCAGGGGAATCTGATTCAGCGGTTTGGGAATGGGCTGCGGATTGTTTCCATGCTCATCAGCTGGCTGATCGAGGCTCTGTCCACCGCCGGGGTCTCCATGGCCAGCCGGGGCAGCCGTCTCCGGGGCCGCCGGGCGTTTTCCATCTACCGGTTCGACATCCGGGATCGGCTGTATGTCATCGCCATGTTCGCCTGCCTGACTTTGACGGCCATGGCGGTGCTTTTGGGCATGACGGCGGCGTCCTACGACCCCCGGATCAGCCTGTCGCCGGTGTCCTGGGTTTTCACCGGCGGTTATGCCCTGCTGTGCCTGCTGCCCCTGCTGCTGGAACTGTGGACAGAATACCGCTTCCAAAAAGCCCGGAGGATGTCGATCTGTTGTAAATGATTGTTTAGCGGTGCGTTTGAATTGCGGCGGCCTACGGCCACCGAGCGCCCCGAAGGGGCGCATCCCTTCCCCCGGGGGGAAGGTGG
>JAZQHH010000020.1:0-5954 GCA_045540495.1 Faecousia sp. | reverse complement strand
TCAGGATGACCATCTCCAGCAGATCCTCCAAGCCCATGCCGGTCTTGGCGGAGATGGGCACGATGACCGTATCGCCGCCCCATTCCTCGGGGATCAGGTCGTACTTGGTCAGCTGTTCCTTGATTTTGTCGGGGTTGGCGGGGGGCTTATCCATCTTGTTGATGGCAACGATGATGGGCACCTCCGCCGCCTTGGCGTGGTTGATGGACTCCACGGTCTGGGGCATGATGCCGTCGTCGGCGGCCACCACCAGAATGGCGATGTCGGTGGACTTGGCGCCACGGGCACGCATGGAGGTAAAGGCCGCATGGCCGGGGGTATCCAGGAAGGTGACCATATTGCCGTTCACATCGACGGTATAAGCGCCGATGTGCTGGGTGATGCCGCCGGCCTCGCCGGAGGTGACGGAGGTCTTGCGGATGGCGTCCAGAGTGGAGGTCTTACCATGGTCAACGTGGCCCATGACCACCACCACAGGGGCACGGGTCTGGAGCTCTTCGGCGGAGTCCACATGGTCGTCGATGATCCGCTCCTCGATGGTGACGGTGACTTCCTTCTCCACCTTGCAGCCCAGCTCGGTGGCCACAAATTCGGCGGTGTCGAAATCGATGGTCTGGTTGATGGCGGCGATGCCGCCGTTCTTCATCAGGCACTTAATGACTTCGGCAGCGGTCTTTTTCATCCGGGAAGCCAGCTCGCCCACGGTGATTTCGTCGGGAATCTTGACGGTGACGGGAGCCTTCCGGGCCACCTCCATCTGGAGGCGGCGCATCTTCTCCTGCTCCTCGTTGCGGGACTTGCTGCCCTTGAAGCCGCCCTTCTGCTGCTTCTGCTGCTGCTTGCCCTTGCCGCCGCCGATGCGCTGCTTGCCGCCCTGATAATTCTGGACCCGCTCGGAAACCAGATTATCCACATCGGCAAACCGGTTGGCGTTGACCTGGACGGCGGAGGTATCCACCACCCGGCGCTCCCGCTTCCGTTCCGGCTCCTTGGGCTTATCGGCCTTGGGCTGCTGCTGGGCAGCGGGCTTATTGTTGTTATTGGGCTGGGCCGCAGGCTTATTGGTCTGCTGGGGCTGGGCCGCCTTGGGAGCCTCCTGCTTGGGAGCTTCGGCCTTGGGGGCTTCTGCCTTGGGCTGGACGGCGAAAACCTGCTCCAGGGAAGCGATCTGATGGGTCTGGGTCATGTAGTCAAAGACCACGTTCAGCTCATCCTCGGTCATGACCTGGGTATTGGACTTGGGTTTTTCAAAAAACTTGGAGATGATCTCAACGATCTCCTTGGGGGCCACACCAAAATCCGTGGCCACATCCCGAATACGATATTTCACTAAACTCATATACGCACCTCCAAAATGTAACGAACGAATACAGTGTCATTCCGAGCCAGTGCGCACACTGGCGTGGGAATCCCCCACGGTTTTAGAGACAGTCTAAAAATCGAAGGAGATTGCCACACCAGTCTACGGACTGGTTCGCAATGACATCAATTACTTACTTCTTCCCAAAGCGGACGTTCCGCTTGTGGGCTTTGGCCTCCTGCTGGCGGGTCTTGAGGCGCTTCACCTTATTTTCCAGCACCTCCAGAGCCTTGGGGTCGGGGGTTTGCGTTGCCTTGACGAAGGCCAGGGCCAGGGCCGCATCCGTAAAGGCGGCGATGGCCAGGCTGGTCCGGCCGATGGCGAGACCAAGCTCATCCTTGGTGGCGGCGATTTTCAGGCACTGCTGATCCGTTCCGGCGACGTAGCTTTTGGCTCTGCGCCAGGTGTGGTCACCGGCATCCGATGCCACAATGATCAGGTAGGCCTTCCCGGCCCGGGCGACGGCGCCCACAGGCTCCTCGCCCAGCTCCACCCTGCCGCCCTTCCGGGCCAGGGCAAGGTAATTAAGAGATTTATCCACGGCCGCCCTCCATCTCCTTGTCCAGCCGGTCGTAGACCTCCTCGGGGATGGTCACTTCCAGGCTCCGGTCCAGAGATTTGGCCTTCCGGGCCTTCTTCAGGCACTCCGGGTCGGGGCAGATGTAGGCCCCCCGGCCATTGAGCTTGCCGCTGAAATCCAGGGATACGGTGCCATCGGTCTGGCGGACCACACGAATCATATCCCGCTTATTCTTCCGTTCCCGGCAGCCCATACACTGCCGCTGGGGAATCTTTTTTTGCATGGTCATCGACCACCTTTTCTCAAAGATAAGAAGATATGAGATATTTGTTTGATTAAGAGATATCTCGTATCTCGTATCTTGTATCTCGTATCTTATTCCTCGCCCTCTGCAGGCTCTGCCTGAGAAGCGGGCTTGATATCGATCTTATAGCCGGTGAGCCGGGCAGCCAGGCGGGCGTTCTGGCCCTCCTTGCCGATGGCCAGACTCAGCTGGTCGTCGGGAACCACCACACGGCAGGCCTTCTGGCCGGGGACGGGCTCCACGCTGATGACATCGGCGGGGCTGAGGGCTGCCTTGACATACTCGCAGGGGTCCTCGCTCCAGACCACGATGTCGATCTTCTCGCCCCGGAGCTCTTCCACCACGGCACCCACACGGCCGCCACGGGGACCGACGCAGGCACCCACGGGATCGATGCCCTCCATGGCGGCGCGGACCGCCATCTTGGAGCGGGAACCGGCTTCCCGGGCGATGTTGCGGATTTCCACCTGACCCTCGGCAATTTCGGGGGTCTCCAGCTCGAACAGGCGGCGAACCAGATTGGGATGGGTCCGGGACACATAAACATTGGTGCTGCGGGCGGACTGCCGGGCCTCCAGAACGTAGACCCGAATCTTGTCGCCCTCTTTGTAGCTCTCGCCGGGGATCTGCTCGCTGGTCCGCAGGACGGCATTGTGCTGCTCGCTGCCCTGACCCACGGTGACGATCATATCGCCGCTGGGATCAATGCGCAGGACGGTGCCGGTGAGCAGCTCCTGGGCCTTGTTGGAATAGCTTTCGTAAACCATGCCCCGCTGGGCTTCCCGGATGCCCTGAATGACCACCTGCTTGGCGGTCTGGGCGGCGATGCGGCCGAATTTCTCCACATCCACAGGGATGGTCATGGTGTCGCCCACCTGAATATTGGGGTTCATATTCCGGGCGGTGTCGATATGGATCTCCAGAGCGGTATCCTCCAGCTCCTCCACCACGGTTTTGACCTGGAACATGGAAATGCCCTTCTCGGACACGTCCACCACCACATTTTCAGCGGGCACATCCCGCCGGTCCTCCCGGTCCTTCCGGTAGGCGTTGGCCAGAGCCTGCTTCAGCCGCTCCAGCATATAGTCCACAGGGATGCCCTGGGTCTTCTCCAGCTCACGCAGGGCGGCGAAAATCTCCACGCCGTCGATCTTGTGGGCCTCGGGCTGCTTCTTGGCTCTTGTATTTCTTGCCATGATCGTTCCTCCTGTCAGAATTCTACCCGCAGGCGGACCAGAGCCACCTGGGATTTTTCAAAAGTAATGGTTTCCTTGCCGGCCTCCACGGTGACCCGGCCTTCCTCATAGCCCCGGAGGATGCCGGGGAACTCCTTCAGGCCGTTGTGGGGCCGGTAGAGCTTGACCATGATGGGGCTGTCCATGAACCGCTCAAAATCGGAAGGCCGCTTCAGCGCCCGCTCCAGACCTGCGGAGCAGACCTCGAAATGGTAGGATTCGGCGATGGGGTCCTTCTCGTCCAGAATCGGGTCAACGGCCCGGGAAATGGCCTCGCAATCGGTGATGTCCACGCCGCCCTCTTTTTCAATGTAGAGCCGCAGGAACCGCTCGGAGCCCTCCCGGACGTACTCCACATCCCACAAAGAACAGCCATGCTGCTCCACGATGGGCCGGGCGAAGGACGCGACTTGCTCGGTGATCTTCAAAAAAATCTCCCCTTTTTTCGCAAAAAGAGAGGGGCTGAACCCCTCTCTTTCGTATAGTCTACGCTAGATTACCAGTATTATAGCACCCTTACCCCAGTTTTGCAAGGGGTTTTTCAAAGAATTTCCGAAGTTTTTTCAACATTTTTCTATGCAAAACGTATAAACCGCCCCGGAAATCCCCTGTCATTGCGAGGAGCGAAGCGACGTGGCAATCCGTCTCCCCTGTCATTGCGAGCCAGTGCGCACACTGGCGTGGCAATCCGTCTCCCCTGTCATTGCGAGCCAGTTCACAAACTGGCGTGGCAATCCGCCCCCTGTCATTGCGAGCCAGTTCGCAAACTGGCGTGGCAATCTCCCAAGGTTTCTGCACCGCCACAGGGGATTGCCACGGCCTTCGGCCTCGCAATGACAGCGTTTTTTCAAAAATCCGGAATAAACCCCATATCGGCGGCGGTATCCTCCTGGGTGAAGCCTTCCAGGTCATTCAGAAGCATCCAGCTCAGCACCGCGTCGTATTCTTCATCGGTGATGGGCCGGTCGAAGGGGGGACGCATCCCGGGCATGGGGGTGTACTGCCGCATCAGGCTCACCAGAATATCCCCGGGGGCGAAATGCTCCCCCAGCCAGTCCAGCACCTTCAGAGAATTTTCCACCTGACCCGGCAGAATCAGGTGCCGGACGATGACGCCCCGCGTCACCTTCTCCCCCTCCCATCGGACGGGCCCCACCTGGGCGAACATCTCCAAAATGGCGGCGGTGGCCACCTGAACATAATCCCCGGCCCCGGAAAGGCTCCGGGCAAGGGAGTTGTGGGCGTACTTCAAATCCGGCAGGTAAATATCCACCTTGCCATCCAAGGCCCGGATGGTCTCCGGCCGCTCATAGCCGCCGCAATTGTACACCACCGGCACCGGCAATTTGGGCGCCAGGGCCGGCAAAATGGTGGGCAAAAAGTGGGTGGGGGTCACCAGATCGATATTTTCCGCCCCCTGGTGAATCAAATCCTCCATCATCTGCCGCAATTCGCCGCTGTCCACCCTTTTCCCCACCGGCGATGCGCTGATGGCCCGGTTCTGGCAATACCGGCAGCCCAGGGTGCAGCCCCCGAAGAAAATGGCCCCGCTGCCGCCGTTTCCCGCCAGGGCAGGCTCCTCCCATTTGTGAAGCATGGTTTTCGCCACCAAAGCTCCGGCGCCGCAGCCGCAGAACCCCACTTCCCCAGCCGTCCGGTCCACCCCACACATTCGGGGGCACAGTTTGCAGTTTACATAATCCACATTATCACGTCCTTTCCCCCATCATATCACAGTTTCCGCAGATTGAGAAGGGAAATGATTGTTTAGCGCACTAAAATCATGCTGTCATTGCGAGGCCCGAAGGGCCGTGGCAATCCCCCGGTATCATCTACGATAAGGAAAAAGTTCGATGAACGTACAATGTAGAATGGGATTATCCATAGATTTTGGTGCAAATTAGGACCAAAGTTGTACCAGGAGATTGCCACGGCCTGCGGCCTCGCAATGACATGGTTGTTGTAGCTGGGTGCGCCGTTTTAGGCCACTAAACAATCATTTACCGCACAATCCAAAAGGCAAAAAACAGCCCCCGTCGGTGGACGGGGGCTGTTGGGTATGGACATTACATATCGAAGGGTTCCATGCCAAGGACGGGGTGGCCGGCCTCGGACAGGTAGTTCAGCAGCTCCTCGGGATCCTCGGTGCAGATGGTTTCATCGGCGATCATGTCGGTGAAGTTCTCCACGCCGTACATATCCAGGGCGGTGGCATCCAGGCGCTCGCGCATCTGATCCTTCAGCATCTTGGGCATCCAGACGATACGGCCGGGGCCGCCTTCGGCAGCGATGAACTTGTGGGAGGAGATGAAGTGCTTGCCGTGGCCCATGAAGCCGGGGGTCTGAACGCCGCCGCCGGTCATGGAGGCCATCTCGGAGAAGGTCATGCCCAGGGGGGTCATGCCGGCATGCTCACGGCAGGTGATGACCACGCCCATGGAGCAGGGCTCCACGCCGCAGATACACTCGAAGCAGCCGCAGGAGGTCATGGGATCCTCGAACAGGGAGTACAGAGTGATCTTCTCAACAGCGCCG
>JAZQHH010000019.1:0-23145 GCA_045540495.1 Faecousia sp. | reverse complement strand
CAAAGACCAAGCGTCCTTAGAAACACAACATGTTTCCCCAACTCCTTGGCTCACAGAACGACATGGCTACGATCCGACTTTTGGAGGGACTGATGCTGAAGCTCCAATACTTTGGCCACCTGATGCAAAGAGCTTACTCATTGGAAAGACAAGTCGGAGGCCAAGCGGTCTTAGGAAGACAACATGTTTCCCCAACTCCTTGGCTCACAGAACGACATGGCTACGATCCGACTTGGACTGATGTTAAAGCTGAAACTCCAATACTTTGGCCACCTGATGCAAAGAGCTGACTCATTTGAAAAGACCCTGATGCTGGGAAAGATTGAAGGCAGGGAGAGGTGCGGACGCACACCGCCGGGAAGGGGTGGCCCACAGAGGTGAAGAAGCTGGATTCCTCCGGCAGGGTGCCGGAATCGGAGACCACCGCGAAGGCATTCATCTGCAGGCAGTTGTAATCGTGGAAGCCCAGGGGCTCATGCTGAATGACCCGGCGGTCCAGCCGGAAACCGGACTGCTCCAGCCGCTTTTTGGACCGGGGGTGGCAGGAATAGAGGATGGGCAGGTCGTACTTTTCCGCCATGGCGTTGATGGCGGTGAAGAGGGACAGGAAATTCTTTTCCGTGTCGATATTTTCCTCCCGGTGGGCAGAAAGCAGGATATATT
Organism: Faecousia sp.; assembly: GCA_045540495.1. GTDB lineage: Bacteria > Bacillota > Clostridia > Oscillospirales > Oscillospiraceae > Faecousia. The sequence continues at coordinate 22,482 of JAZQHH010000019.1, read as the reverse complement.
TCCCCTTTTCCAGGCCCAAACGGGTGTGAATGTCACTTTTTTCGATTTTAGGAAGGTTGCTGCGCAGCACCTCCGCCATGGGGGAGCCGGTGACGTAGGTCCGCTCCTTGGGCAGGCCGCAGTCCGCCAGATACCGGCGGGCGTGCTCGGAGTAGCACAGGTTCACATCGGAGATGATGTCCACGATCCGGCGGTTGGTCTCCTCCGGCAGGCACTCATCCTTGCAGCGGTTGCCGGCCTCCATGTGGAAAATGGGGATATGGAGCCGCTTGGCACCGATGACAGACAGGCAGGAATTGGTATCCCCCAGCACCAGCACCGCGTCGGGCTGGATTTTTGCCATCAGCTGGTAGCTCTTGGCGATGATATTGCCCATGGTCTCGCCCAGATCGTTGCCTACCGCGTCCAGATAAACCTCCGGGTCGGCCAACTCCAGGTCTTTGAAAAACACACCGTTGAGGTTGTAGTCGTAATTCTGGCCGGTGTGGGCCAGCACGGTGTCGAAATAGATCCGGCATTTTTTGATGACCTCCGACAGCCGGATAATTTCCGGCCGGGTGCCAACAATAATCAGCAGCTTCAGCTTTCCATTGTTCTTGAACATAGCGTTCTCCTATTTATAATGTATCTGCGACAGATGGTACGGGAAATGATTGTTTCGTGGGGCAACCAAAAACCTATGTCATTGCTACGTCGCACAGTTTCCTCGTAATCATCACGTGTTTCACATCACGATAAACGAAAGCCTCCGTAGGGGAGGGTCTTTCATAACAATGACAGAGGGGGATACGGATTGCCACGGCCTTCGGCCTCGCAATGACGGTGAGGCTTACCCCAGCCAGATATCACGAATCGCGGCGATTTGCTGGGGGGTGATGCCGGTTTCCAGGATGTAATTTTCCACTTTTTCCTGCATGGTCTCGCCGTCGTAGGTTTCCAGGCGGTTGACCATGTCCCGGAGCTGGTCTCTGGTCACGGTGCTGTCCTTCAGAGCGGACAGCTCATATTCCCGAATCAGGTCCTCCTCGCTGACGCCCAACAGGGCCCCCAGCAGGTAGCTCACGATGCCGGTGCGTTCTTCTCCATAGGTATCGTGGAGGTAAATGGGATAATTCTCCCTTTTCGCCAGGTCCCCAAAGATATTCCGGATGGCATTTTTGCCGGTTTCGGAGAAAATGCCCATGGCAGAGGGGGCGCCGTAGGCTCTGAAATTCACATTGGCCCCCAGGACCGCCTCGCCCACGCCGGGCAAACGCAGATCCATTTCGGTATTGACCCCCAGACGGGTCAGCAGCTCCTCCCGACCGGCATCGGTCACCTTGAGGACGGAATCCACCGCGCCGTCCAGCTCGGAGCCTCGGTACAGCTTCCCCTGGGGCAGCACTTTGCCCTCCACCGTGGCCCAGCCGCCCAGGTCACGGACGTTGCGGAGACCGTCGATATTGAGGATCCGCAAACCCGCTTCCGTCTCGAAGCTGCCGAAAACGCCGGAGGCGGTGCCATCGGACAGGTAGGCGGTGAGGCGGTAGTGGTAAGTGGTGCCGGTTTTCAGATTCCACAGCTGGATGCTGCGTTCACCGGCCTCCAGATCGTAGCTCCAGACCCCATCGAAGTTCTTGTTATCCGCCACCTCCAGCAGGAAGGCCACCACCGTGGTCTCCGCCGGGAGGCTCAGCACATCGAAGCGCAGCTCCACCGGAGCGCCGATATCCTGGCGCTTGCCGGAATCATGGTAGGCCGCCAGCACCTGGGTCACATCGGCGGTGATGGGGGCATTCATCCAGGCCCGGGCACCGTCCCGGGTCAGGGGCAGGGGCTCGGAAAACCAGGGAGCCTCCAGAGCCAGACGCCCCACCTCCACCTGGATCGGGGGCTCCGTGGCCTGAAGCTGGCCGGTGGGAGTGGTCTCCTGGCCCTCCTCAGCGGGAGGCTCCTTGATGACATAGACAATCAGGCAGATCAGCAGCACCAAAAACATCGTCACGCCGGTGATTTGGAGCTTGTATTTTCCCAAAAATTTCAGAAATTTATTTTTGCTCTTCTTGGACTTGTGGTGGGAATGATGGTGGTGATGATGGTGGTGCGAATGCTCCACATTTTCTTTCTTTTCGGACATTGGTCAATCCTCTCTTTTCCGGGAGCCTTAGACCGGCTCGCCAAAGGTATCCGGGTGGCCCGGGTCGAAGGGCTCGTTGGCCCACATCACCGTGACCAGGTTTTCGGTATCGCTCAGGTTGATAATGTTATGCGTATAGCCGGGAAGCATATGAATTGCCTGGATTTCCTCCCCGGAAACTTCAAATTCCAGCACTTCCTCCGTGCCGATTTTCCGCATTTGGATCAATCCCCGACCCGCCACCACGATGAAAAATTCCCATTTGCTGTGGTGCCAGTGCTGGCCCTTGGTGATGCCGGGTTTCGAAATATTGACGCTGAACTGGCCGCATTTTTCGGTCCTCAGCAGCTCCGTAAAGCTGCCACGGCTGTCCACGTTCATTTTCAGCGGAAAGGAAACCTTCTCCTTCGGCAGGTAGGAAAGGTAGGTGGAATAGAGCTTTTTTTCAAAGGAATCCGCTGGAATTTCCGGCATAACCAGGGTTTTCGGCTGGTTTTTGAAACTTTCCAGCAGGTTGACGATTTCGCCCAGCGTCACCTTGTGGGTGGTGGGCACATGGCAGTAGCGGCGGCCGGCGATGGGGGTCAGGCCATCGTAATCGCAGCGATGCTCCCTGCTTTCCAGGGCGGCAACCATCTCCTCCACCAAATCGTCGATATACAGCAGCTCCAGCTCGATGGCCGGGTCTGTGACGGTGATGGGCAAATCATTCGCCATATTATGGCAGAATGTCGCCACGGCGGAATTATAATTGGGCCGGCACCACTTGCCGAAGAGGTTGGGGAACCGGTACACCAGCACCCTGGCCCCGGTTTCTTCGCCATAGCGGAAGAACAGCTCCTCCCCGGCCAGCTTGGATTTGCCGTAGTCCGACTGGCCGTAGCGGCCGATGAGGGTGGCCTGGATGGAGGAGGACAGCATCACCGGACAGGTGTTGCCCTGCTCCTTCATACTATTTAATAATGTAGAGGCGAAGCCAAAATTGCCCGCCATGAACTGGCTCTGGTCCTTGGGCCGGTTGACCCCCGCCAGGTTAAAGACGAAATCCGCCCGGCGGCAGTAGTCCGGCAGTAATGCGGGGTCGGTGTCGATGTCGTACTCAAAAATCTCATCGATGGCAATCTGCCGGGTCCTGTCTTTGCCGTCCCGGATGTTTTTCAGGGCCGACACCAGATTTTTTCCCACGAAGCCCTTGGCTCCGGTGACAAGAATATTCATGCCTTGCCCTCCGCCGCCAGTTCATCCCGGATGTATTGCAGGGACAGCAGCTTTTCCTTCACCTGCTCCACGGTCATTTGGGCGGTGTTGCTGCTGTTGAACTCGGTCAGGGGGTTGCGCGCCACGCTGCCCTCTTTGAAATACTTGTCGTAATTCAGGCCCCGCTTGTCGCAGGGGACCCGGTAGAAGTCCCCCAGATCCACGGCGTGCTCGCATTCCTCGTTGGTCAGGAGGGTTTCGTACATTTTCTCGCCGTGGCGGATGCCGATGACCTTGATCTCATGGCCGGGGGCGAACAGCTCCGTGACGGCCTTCGCCAGGGTCCCGATGGTGCAGGCCGGGGCCTTTTGCACCAGAATATCGCCGCTTTCGCCCTTCTCAAAGGCGAACAGCACCAGCTCCACTGCCTCCTCCAGGCTCATGACGAACCGGGTCATGGTGGGCTCGGTGATGGTGATGGGCTTGCCGGCGCGGATCTGGTCGATCCACAGGGGCACCACACTGCCCCGGCTGCACAGCACATTGCCATAGCGGGTGCAGCAGATTTTGGTGGCCTTGGTGGTGCGGCTCTTGGCCACCACGACTTTTTCCATCATGGCCTTGGAGGTGCCCATGGCGTTGACGGGGTAGGCGGCCTTGTCGGTGGACAGGCAAATGACGCTCTTGACCCCCGCCTCGATGGCGGCAGTCAGCACATTATCGGTGCCGATGACATTGGTTTTCACCGCCTCCAGGGGGAAAAACTCGCAGGAGGGCACCTGTTTCAGGGCCGCGGCGTGGAAAATATAGTCCACCCCATGCATGGCGTTCTTCACGGACTGGATATCCCGCACATCGCCAATGTAGTAGCGGATTTTCTCCGCCAACTCCGGCCACTTGGACTGGAATTCATGGCGCATATCATCCTGCTTCTTCTCATCCCGGGAAAAAATCCGGATCTCCCCGATATCGGTGTTCAGATAGTAATGCAGCACCGCATTACCAAAGGAACCGGTACCGCCGGTGATCAGCAGGGTCTTATCCTTGAACTGTGACATCATTCTCTCTCCAATATATCCGCGATTTGTTTGCAGGCGGTCCCGTCTCCATAGGGGTTGCTGGCCTGGGCCATAGCATTGTAAGAGCGGGAATCCTCCAACAGCAGCTTAAAATTCTGATAGATCACTTCTTCATCGGAGCCCACCAGCTTCAGGGTGCCCGCGGCGATTCCCTCCGGGCGCTCGGTGGTATCCCGCATCACCAGAACCGGCTTACCCAGGGAGGGCGCTTCCTCCTGGATGCCGCCGCTGTCCGTCAGGATCAGGTAGCTCCGGGCCATAAAATTGTGAAAGTCAATGACCTCCAGCGGCTCGATCAGTCGAATCCGGTCATGTCCCGCCAGAACCTCATCCGCCGCCGCCCGGACCGCGGGATTCATATGAATGGGGTAGATCGCCTTCACATCCGGGTACTCATCCAGCACCCGGCGGATGGCCCGGAACATATTGCGCATAGGCGCACCCAGATTCTCCCGGCGGTGGGCCGTAATCAAAACCAGCCGGCTCCCCTCTGCCCACTGAAGCTCCGGATGGCTGTAATCCCGGCGAACGGTGGTTTTCAGGGCATCGATGGCGGTATTTCCTGTGATGAAAATCCGGTCCGCCTTCTTCCCCTCCCGGATCAGGTTCTCCCTGGACTGGGGCGTGGGTGCGAAGTGATAGCGGGCCACGATGGAAACCACCTGGCGGTTAAATTCCTCCGGATAGGGGCTGTAGATATCGTAAGTCCGGAGCCCCGCCTCCACATGGCCCACCGGGATCTGCTGATAGAAGCAGGCCAGTGCCGTGGCAAAGGTGGTGGAGGTATCTCCGTGAACCAGCACCACGTCCGGCTTCACTTCCTCCAAAACCGCCCCCACCCGCTGGAGGATGCCGGTGGTGATGTCAAACAAGGTCTGATGGTCTTTCATAACAGAAAGATCATAGTCCGGTGTGACCCCAAAGGCATCCAGGGCCTGATCCAGCATCTGCCGGTGCTGGCCGGTGACGCAAACCACAGTTTTGAAGGTATTTCTTTGTTTCAATTCATTGACCAGGGGGCACATTTTAATGGCCTCCGGCCGGGTGCCGAAAACCAGCATCACAGTTTTCACCGGCTCATCACCACCTTCCGATTATAGTCTGTAAGTACCGGGCAGATCGCAGCAATTTCGGGTGTCGAAGACGATCTTGTCCCGGAGTTTATCCATATTTTCCCGGATCTGGCTGTGGCCCACCATAATGACAACCATGTCCACATCCTGCAAAAACCGCTCCAGATCATGGTACTGGTTGGGCACCAGCGTCTCCGTCACGAAGGGGTCGTAGGTCTTCAGGGGCGGCGCCAGATGCTTTTTCTGATTCTCCAGCAGCTGCAGCGTGGGAGATTCCCGGCAGTCGTCCACATTTTCCTTGTAGGCCAGACCATACAGGCCCACCCGGGAAATATCCGTCAGATGGTTTTCTTCCATGATTTCATGGATGCGATTCAGGACAAAATCCGGCATTGCGTCGTTGGTTTTCATGGATTCATCAATGACCTTGGCCAGGCTGGGGTAGTCCCCCACCAGGAACCAGGGGTCCACGCTGATGCAGTGGCCCCCAACGCCGGGGCCGGGCTGGAGAATATTCACCCGGGGATGCATATTGCAAATCCGGATGATCTCGTACACATCCATCCCATCATGGCGGCAGATCTTCGCCAGCTCATTGGCGAAGGCAATGTTCACCGCCCGGAAGGTGTTTTCCACCACCTTGGTCATTTCCGCCGTCTTAATGTCGGTGACCACGATCTGCCCCTGGCAGAAGCTGGAATAGAGTGCTTTGATCCGCTCTCCGATTTCCCGGCTGTCCGCCCCCACGGTGCGGTCGTTGTGCAGCAGTTCATAGACCATGTTGCCGGGGATGATCCGCTCCGGGGCGTGGACCAGATGAATATCCTCCCCGATCACCAGCCCCCGGGCTTCGATCACAGGCCGGATGGCTTTGTTGATGGTGCCGGGGGAAACGGTGGACTCCACCACCACCACGGCCCCCTTGGGGCAGACATCCATGATGGTTTCCATGGCCCGGATCACATAACAGGCATCCACCTTCTTGCTGAATTTATCATAGGGCGTGGGCACCGAAATGATATAGGTATCCGTCACCTGATATTCGGTGGTGAACCGAATACCCGCCTTCACCGCGTCGGCAAACAGCTCCTCCAGGCCATCCTCCTTGAAGGTGGTCTTTCCGGCGTTGAGGGTGGCCACCAGGGATTCATTGTAGTCGGTGCCCACAACCTCCACCCCGTGGGAGGCCAGCATCAGCGCCGTAGGCAGGCCGATGTATCCCAAACCAATTACATTAACCATGTTCTTTCCCTTTCTTGCTCTCTATCTTCCCAAGGGCTTCGTTGAAGCTGCGGAAGGAACCGGCCTCCCGGTCCATCGCTGCCAGTATTTCATGCCGAAAATCTCCGGTCAAAAATCCGTCCGCAGTTTTCCTGATGGCCTCCACATCCACCTTCCCCTGCTCCTTTTTGAAATACCAGTGGGAAAAGCCCAGCCGGGTCAGCACATCCAGGGTCTTGGGGGTATGGACCTTGCCGAAGGCCGTTTCCAGGGCGATGCAAACCACCGGCACCCCATTTCGCAGGGATAGCAACGTCCCATGGAAATAGGTGGTGAAGGTCAGCTTGAACCAGCGGAACACATAGGCCCATTCGTAGGGCTCCAGGTCGAATAAATTCACATCCGCGCCCTTGATATGCTCATACAGGGCAACGATTTGGTATTTTTGGCCGTAAAGACTGCGAATCAGCTCATACATCCACCGGTTGCCCATCATGCCGATGGCCGGCTTCGAAAAATCAAAACCCCGCTGAACCAGCTTTTTCTTCAGAGCCTCCACATCGATGGGCAGATCGTCCACATCCAGAAACACCGTGGGGTCGCAGGTGTGGATGGGTGGGTGTTTGCAGCCGCTCCAGCGGACCATATCCTCCGTGGCCTGATCCCGAACGCCGATAAAGGCGAAATCATCCAAGGATTCCTTGATTTGCCGCCGCTCCCCATCGGCCCGCTGCAAAAAATCCATACCGTAGCAGCTGGCGGCGTAGCTCATTTTCACGCAGGAAAGGCTTTTTTCCGGCAAATAGGCGTTGGGAAAGCCCCGTGAAATATAGTTCCACACCGCGTCGCTGCCCACCACCAGAACATCGTAGTGTTTTTCAATATAGGCGAACAGCCGGGCGGTGCCGTTATCCACAATCCGCTCCCCGGAAAGGGGCAGCTTGCCCAGGCAGCTCTTGAACACACGGGTCCTGGTTCGCATCCGCTTCAGGTACTGCGGATCCTCCAGCAGACGCTTGCATTTGGCCAGGGTGCCCCGCAAAGAGCTGCTCTTCAGGTAAGAGCCCAGGGAATAAGAATACATCTGCTCCACACGTTCCATCCGGTAGTCGATGATTTCCACCGTGGCATCCGGGTATTCACTTTGAATGCGCCGGGACAGGGCATAGGCCTGCATCACCGCGCCGTTATTGACACTTTGATGGAAGGTCAGGATTCCGATTCTCATAGTTTTCTCCCCGGTTTCATGATTTGCGTAGGTTTATTGAAAGAACCCTTGTGTAAATGGTTGTTTAGCGCGCTAAGATAATGCTGTCATTGCGAGGAGCGAAGCGACGTGGCAATCCCCTACGGCTACGTACAATGTGCAATAACCACCGACATGCCTGGAAAATCCGGGAGATTGCCACACCATAAGTCCGCAGACTATGCGTAGCGCAACCGCCGTAGGCGGCTCTTAGCGCGAAGCTGTGTGCGCACTGGTTCGCAATGACATCCGTTTATTTTGGTGCGGTGCTTTCTTCGCTAAACGGTCATTTACCGCTTTTTCAACACGCTGGTTCGCTTCTTATTGAACAGGAAGTAATCCATGGCCATGGCGGCGCCGTAGACGGCCACATAGACCGCCGCCTTTGCGAAAAAGGACAGCCAGCTGCCACTCCAAACCCCGCCCAAAAGCCATGCGGGCACACAGGCCAGCAGGATGCAGGGGGTGATTCTGTGGAAAATCTTCAGGTACAGGCGGAAAACATTCATGCCCAGTTTGACCTTATAGTAGATATTCAGAGAAATGACGCTGCCCACAACAGTGCTGATAGCGGTGCCAATGGCCGCCGCCCAGTAGCCCCAGATCCTTGTTCCGATAACAGTCAGCACTGCGTTGAGGACCATGGAGTATGCCAGGGCCGCCGTCCGGAAGCCCAGCAGGTTTTTGGCCTTCAGAATCGACAGGCACACATTCACGATCAGCGGGAAGGTCACCGGAATCATCAGAATCAGCGCCAGATAATAGCAGTCCTCAAAACCCTTGCCCAGCCACAGACCGAAAAATTCCCGGCCCAGGCAAATAAAGCCGCCCAGGGCGGCACCCAGGACTGCCCACTGCACTCTGCCATACTTGACCACCAGGGCCTCCAGGTCCTTGGCCGTTGCGCCGTTGTAAATCATGTTGGTCACGCTGGGCAGCAGCACACCGGAAACCGAGGTGGCGCATTGCTCATACATATTAAATATTTGAATAGCAAAGGAATAAACCGTAACCGCCGAGGTGCCAATGACCGCGCCGATGACGATATTGTCGATATTTCCGTTGAACTGGATAATAAGCGACTGGATAAACAGCAGAATCGTATAGGAAAACGCCTCTTTGAAGGCGGTTTTATCCCAAAAACAGAACTTGATCCGGTGTCCCAGCCTGAATCGGATGTAGACGTACTCCACGGCGATGATGGCAAGCTCCAGCGCCAGGGAAATCAGCACGATGGCCAGGGCATTGCGAAACACCGGCAACACCACAAAATACAGCAAAATCCGAACCAAAATGGCGGTCACCTTCACGCTGTTGGAGAAAATGAACCGGTTATATCCGGCGATCACGCCGAAGAACACATTTTCAAAAATGTGCAGCGACACATAGGCAATCAGCACCAGATAAATCTGCTTCGCCCGGGCCAGCTCCCCGGCGGAAAAGGTTGCGCCGTAGGTGGGCTCCAGGGTGAAAAACAGTCCCCCGCCAATGAGGGCCATGACGCAGGCCAGCGCACCGGCAAACATCATGCACATGGCGGAAAAATTAAAGCAGCGGCGCTGGTCCTTCTGGGCCCGGTACTGGGCCAAAAACTTTTGCATGGTGCCGCCCAGCCCCAGCTCCATCACCGATATGGTGGAGGTCAGGGATCCGATGGTTTTATATACGCCATACTCGCTGGCGCCAATGGTGCCCAGCACATAGGGACTGATGATCAGGCCATAGATGGAGTTGATGAAAATCAGCAAATAGGAAAGCAGCGCCCCCCATTTCACCTCACTGCGGGCCATGGATCCACGACCTTTCCAGTTCAATGAGCCGGGCAAACTCGGTTTCCCAGTTGACCTGCTCCGTCAGACGCCTGGCGCCTTCGGCGCATTGGCGGTAAAGGGCCTCATCCTCATACAGCCGGATAGCCGCCTGGGCAAAGGCCTGGGGGGTATTTGCCCCCAAAATCACGCCAAAATGATACTTTTCATTCAAATAACGGTGTTCCGGAATATCCGACAAAATCACCGGAAGCCCCGCAGAGGCATACTCAAACAGCTTATTGGACACGGACAGCCGGAAATTCAGGCAGGTATCCTCCGTAATGGCAACACCGACTTTGGATGCCGCCGCCTGAGGAATCAGCTCCTCCACCAGGACCCTGGGGTAAAACCGCACATTTTCGGCCTCCAGCTCTGCCGCCCGGGCCCGCAGGGCATCCTCCATGACTCCGAATCCCCGAAAGGCGATTTTAATATCGGGATAATCCTTCAGCAGCGCCGCGGCTTCCACCATAATGTCGTAGCCCCGGCCGGCATAATACTGCCCGTGGTTCAGAATCTCAAACCCCTCATGCTTGTCGGCAGCTTCGGCCTGCTCTGCGCGCAGGGAGCAATTGGTGATGACCATCAGCTTTTCGATGCCATACTTCGCCCGGAAATGCTCCGCCGCCGCATGGCTGACGCAGACCATCTGGTCCACGGTCTTGACATATTTTTTCTCACAATAGGCATAAAAAGCCTTATAAATTCCCTTTAAGTACCGGTTTTCCAAACAAATCTCGTGGGAATCATAGACCACCCGGCAACCCAGGCGCTTCGCCGCCTGGCAGCAGGGAACCAGCGCGTCCAGGTCGTTGGCATGGATCACGTCGGGCTTCTGGGCCGCAATCGCCTCCCGGAGGGCCCGGATTTTCACAAATTCCCGCCGTATCTTTTTGGTCAGGGATTTCTGCTTGCCATGATATCTGGCATCCGGCTCCACAACGGTTACCGGGCAGGGCATGGCGGCGACCTTCTCCGGGTCGTAGCGCTTGCACTGATAGCCAACGCAAGTCACCTCCACACCACTGCGGAGGTATTCCACAATTTGCTTTCTGACCCGGGGGTCATACCACACCGAATTCAGAACAACGACACATACTTTCAAAAAAACACGACCTTTCAGCCACTCTGGGCGGCGAAAAACCCATCAATATCCGAAAATGTCGGGGCTTTTTCCCGGATTTTCTCCAGGGGCCAGTCCCACCAGCTGCATTCCAGCAGCCTCTCGATCTGTTCCCCGGTGAACCGGTAGCGAATCAGCTTCCCGGGAACGCCGCCCACAATGGCGTAGGGCTCCACATCCCGTGTCACCACCGCCCCGGCGGCCACAATGGCCCCATGGCCAATCTTCACCCCCGCCAGCAGAATCGCCCCGTGGCCGATCCACACATCGCTGCCGATTTCCACCGCCAATTTCCGGCCGGCATCAACAAATCGGTTTTCCCGGAAGGCATCCACATCGGAAAAGCTGAGGCCGGTCACATTTCCCCTGCTGAAAAAAGCGGGATGGGTGGAAACAAAATCCCGGGTGGGATGAAAGCCGTTGACCACCGTCACTTTGTCTGCAATGGAGCAGAACCGGCCGATTTTTGCGGATAATCTGGATTCCGCGCCAATGTAAGAGCCATAGCCCAGACTGCCCCGAAAGCGGCTGTTTTTGCCGATATAGTTGCTGCCTTCAAAGGTGGAATCCAGGGTCACATTGGCCCCGGCGGCAATTGAAAGGTTCTTGCCCCGGTTTTTATAGCGCACCAGGGCTTTTTTTACCAGTGCTTTCATTTATTTACCATCCCTCGAACGAATTGTCTGCATAGCGAAGCCCAATGTCAGGAACAGGTACGGCTCCAGCAAATAGCTGCTGGACAGGAACAGCTTGACCATCAGGCAGGCCAGCATTCTGCAGAAAATGCCCCGGTCCGTTTTGCGGCTTTTCCACACACTCCACAGCAAAACCCCAAGGAAACCAACCAGCAAAAACGACCCGATAAATACGCCGAACTGGCACCACAATTCCAGAGCCAGGTTGTGGGCGTAGGAGCCGTTGTTGATGATCCGGTCACCCATCAGGCCATAGCCCTGGATGGGTCTGGCGCAAATGGCCTCGATCAGGTTTCCGGACAGGTACGCACGGCCATCGCTGGTGGCAAATTTATCCAGAAGGATATAGTCAAAAATCCGGGAACTGAACCCCATCTCGCTGACCTTCTCTCCCAGGAAGGTCGCCAAAGCGGAAATTCCATCCCCCACCAGCAGGAACAGCAGCACAAGGACCACAGCCCCCAGGCTCACCACCCGCTTCCAGGACCGCTTGCGGAAAATCCGAAGGGTGACCTCCAGCAGGCTATATACGCCGACGATCACAATGGGGCCTCTGGTGCCGCAAAGCAGGATCAGCACAATGCCCACGGCGGCCAGCAACCAATATCGTATTCCTTTTTGGTCAAACGCCCAATAGAGCAGATACATCACACTGGGCAGCACCTTATAGGCGGTGGACATATTATAGGACACGCCATCCGCCGCCAGCGCCCTGCCGCTCATCAGCGAATAGAGCTGGTAAGCGAAGGTGGCCAGGACGCCGATCAGCGAAGCCCAGAACAGCAGCTTTTTGCTTCTTTCGTAGGGCATGGCCACGCCCACAAAATACATCGGCAGCACCGAAACCAGGACCAGCCGCAGGACCTCCTCCACATAGGGCCCGTTCTTCGGTAGAAACAGGGTCAGCAGCACCGTCAGCATCCACGCCAGGTAAAACAGAATATCCCCCGGCCGCAAATGCCGCAGAACGTAGGGGATGGACAGAATCGTCAGGGAAATGGTGACAAAAGGCAAAATCCACGGATAGGTGAATCCGATGACAGGGAGGAGTCTGAAAATCTGGGTCACAAAACCGCCCAGGGTCTGATAGGTCCAAAGCACCACCAAAAGGGCGCAAAAAACCGTCTCACCGGTCAGGGTGAGCTTAAGTCTTTGCTTGGTGGCTCGGATATCAGTCATTTTCTAAAAACTCCAATACTTTTCTGGTCTGGTTGACCGCGTTTTTGTTGTTCAAAACAAATTCTCGGGCAATTTTGCCCATTTCCCGGCGTTCTTCGGGAGAAAGGGCACAAATCTGCTCCAATTTTTCCGCCAGGGCCGCCGGGGTATCGTCTGCCGGATAATGAAGATAATCGTCGTATTCCGCCGGAACGCCGTCCAGCCGGTAGGCGATCACCGGCACCCCGGAGGCCAGATATTCCATGGTCTTGGACGGGAAGCTGTATTTGGTAAATTCCTCGTTATTCAGCCGGGGATTGACCAAAACCGCCGCCTGCTTCTGCAAACGAAGCACATCCTCCCGGGTCTGCTGGCCCAAAAACTCAATCCGGCTGTCCCGTTCCGCCGCCCGGACGATTTCCGCCTGGCAGTCGCCGATGCCGCAGATGACCAGCCGCAAATCCGGGTCTTCAATCATAGAAAAGGCCTCCAGCAGCTGCATCACACCGAATTTCCGGTGCAGGGTGCCGCTGTACATAATGGTTTTGGAATCCACCGGCTCCAGATTCGCCGCCGCATCCTCCACCTCGGCGATGCCCTCCATGACGCACCAGGGTTGGGTCAGCTTCATGTAGTCCGCCATGTGCTTCGTCAGCAGCACAAAGTAATCCACATTCGCAAGCCTGGAATAGGCATCCTTCGCCCGGGCCTTGGAAACCAGCCGGACCCCCAGGCTCTTTTGGGCCGACAAATTGGACATATTGGGCAAATCCGCCACAAAAGCGCAGACCCGCAGGTGGGGATAGCGCTTTTTGAGCTTTTCCACCGCCGCCATGAAGGGCTGGGAAATGGTATAGACAAACAGGGTCTTGGGTTCATCACTGGCATCGCACCATTTTTTCAGCTCCCGGTAAACCCCATTGCTCCGGGCCCGGTTGCGCAGGAGCCGGATATTGCAAAAGCCGATGTTGACCCCCACTCCGCTGAAGGTGAACCGGGGGATTACCGCCTTGGCGCAATACTTGGGGTAGCCGCTGACCGGCAGCACGTTGAACACAGGAATGGACCGGCCCAGATTCTCGCTGAGGCCCTTATACAGATTCTGCTGCAGGGCGTTGGCGGCATCCTGCATGGTGTTTTTGGAAATGCGCCGAAACTCCTCGGCGTATTGGTCCGGAATCAACGTGGTCAGTATGCCATATTCCAAAGCCAGTCCCTCCTTCCTTAACGGGAATCCCGGATTCCCTCCGTGATTTTTTTGTAGGCAGCCCGCCAGCCGTAGTCCCGGTAACGGCCGTGGCGATGCTTGAAGCAGTGATACAGCGCGATAAAACTGCTGCGCCAACCATAAATCTGGGCGAAAAACACGCCTTTATCGTAGAAAAACTTATCGTTGTAGCCGGAAAACCAGGTGGAGGCCCGGTCGTCCTTCAGCTCGGCGATGGCCACCGGCATGGCCAGCAGCCGCAGGCCCCGTTTCAGGCAGTCATGCAAAAAGATGCTGTCCTCGCCGCTGCTGTACTTGGCGCCGCCGCCGAACAGCAGATTAAAGCTGACACCGGCCATATGGATCCGCTCCCGCCGCAGAGCCAGCCGGGCCGCACCGTACTTGCCGTAATTGGATTTGTTGACCCTGACCACCTTGGTATTCTTAAACCGCTTGGGCCGGGCCTCGTCCAGATTGAAAATCAGCACATCCGCCTCGGGATGCTGTTCAAAGAGGCTGCGAACCGTTTCGGGATAACCGTCGTGGAACACCATATCATCATCCGCCAGCACCAGAATATCCGCGGTGCCCCGCATCAGCACATTGTTCCGGTTCAAGCCCACGCCCCGCTCCCGCAGGGAAAGCCAGCAGACCCGGCGGCCGCCGTCCTCAAACCGCTCGACCGCATCCCGGTCGCATTGGTTGCCCACGATGGCATCGGTCTGGATATTCATGCGGTCAAGCAAGCTGTGGTCATGCTGGTTCATGGTAACCACAAGGGTCTGTATATCCATAATCATCTCTCATTTCAAACTTTTTGCAGCTGAAAGTCAAACCTTTTCGATTGTTTTCTCCAAAAGGCTTGACTTTCAGCTGCACAGCACCGAAGTGCTGTGCAGCTGGTCCTGCCGTTGCGGGGTTTCCCCCGCAATGGCAGGATGATGTTAATTACTGAACTTCTGCGGTGTAGCCGTTCTTGGCGGCGTACTGGGCGGCATAGCTGCCCTCAGCCACGATCATCACGACCTGATCGCCACACTTGTGGAAGATGATGGAGCCGATGCTCTTGACGCTGGCGGGAATCTCGATGCTGGTCAGCGCGGTGCAGTTCCGGAAAGCATAGGCATCGATAATCAGCAGATTGCTGCCCTCGGCGACAGTCACGGTCTCCAGACCGGAGAAGTAGAAGCCGCACTTGCCGATGGTCTTCAGGGAAGCGGGCAGCTCGATGGAAGTCAAAGCGGCGGTGTAGCCGAAGCTGCCCTCGCCGATGGTCTCCAGAGCGCCGTTGGCGGCGAACTCCACATCGGTCAGCTCATTGCACTGATAGAAAGCGTAAGTACCAATGTTCTTGACGCCGGAGCCGATAACGACCTTGAAGATCTGGGCTCTGTACATGGCCCAGGGAGCGGCGTTGGCATTGTACTTATTGTAGTGGTAGTCGGGCATGGAGCCGTTGCCGGAGATCACCAGAGCGCCGTTGTCATACAGCTCCCAGGTCAGGTCGCCGGTGGTACCGCTGTACTTGACAGAGGGCTGGGGCTCACGGGTCTGAACGGCGTAGCCATTGCTCACGGCATACTTGTGGGCATAGGAACCCTCGGCCACGTTCATAACCACCTGATCGCCACACTTGTGGAAGATGATGGCGCCGATGCTCTCCACGCCGTCGGGCACATACACGCTCTTCAGGCTGTAGCAGTCACGGAAGGCATAGGCCACGATAGTGGTCAGCTTGCTGCCGGCGGCAACGGTCACGTTCTCCAGGCCGGAGAAGTAGAAGCCGCACTTGCCGATGGTCTTCAGGGAAGCGGGCAGCTCGATGGCAGTCAGAGCGGCGGTGTAGCCGAAGCTGCCCTCGCCGATGGTTTCCAGAGCGCCCTCAGCGGCGAAGGCCACATCGGTCAGCTCATTGCACTGATAGAAAGCGTAAGTACCAATGTTCTTAACACCGGAGCCGATGACGACCTTGAAGATCTGGGCTCTGTACATAGCCCAGGGGGCGGCGTTTTCATTGTACTTATTGTAGTGGTAGTCGGGCATGGAGCCGTTGCCGGAGATCACCAGAGCGCCGTTGTCATACAGCTCCCAGGTCAGGTCGCCGGTGGTGCCGCTGTACTTGACAGAGGGCTGGGGCTCACGGGTCTGGACGGCGTAGCCATTGCTGGTGGCATACTTGTGGGCATAGGAGCCCTCGGCCACGTTCATAACCACCTGATCGCCGCACTTGTGGAAGATGATGGCGCCGATGCTCTCCACGCCGTCGGGCAGGTAGATGCTCTGCAGGCTGTAGCAGTCACGGAAAGCATAAGCATCAATCTTGGTCAGCTTGCTGCCGGCGGCAACGGTCACGTTCTCCAGGCCGGAGAAGTAGAAGGCGCACTTGCCGATGGTCTTCAGGGAAGCGGGCAGCTCGATGGCGGCCAGGGCAGCGGTGTAGCCGAAGCTGCCTTCGCCGATGGTCTCCAGAGCGCCCTCAGCGGCGAACTCCACCTCGGTCAGCTTGTTGCACTGATAGAAAGCGTAAGCGCCGATGTTCTTGACGCCGGAACCGATAACAACCTTCTGGATGTCGGCTCTGTTCATGGCCCAGGGGGCGGCATTGGCGTTGTACTTATTGTAGTGGTAGTCGGGCATAGAGCCTTCGCCGGAGATGGTCAGCACGCCGGTATCATACAGCTCCCAGCTGAGGTCGCCGGTGGTGCCGCTGCCCAGCAGGATGGGCTGCTTCTCACGCAGGTCAGTCAGGAAGCCGTACTGGGTGGCGTAATTGTGGGCATAGGTGCCCTCCGCGACCTGCAGCGTCAGACTATCCTTGTGATGGTCGAAGGCGTCCTTGTGGATGCTCTCGATGTTGTCGGGCAGACGGATGGTCTGGAGGCTGGTCCAGTAGCCGAATGCACGCCACTCCAGAACCTTGACGGTCTCGGGCAGCTCGAAGGACTTGATCTTGTTGACATAGTGGAAAGCACTGTAGCGGATGGCCTCCAGCACACTGCCTTCCTCGATCTCGATGCTGGTGATGTAGTAGGAGTGGGCAAAAGCGAAGCGGCAGATTTCAGTGATATCCTTGGCGATAAAGACGCTGGTGATATCGTGCTTGTTGTTGGCCCAGGGCACGGTGGAGTTGGACTGATGGTAGAACATACCGCCCTTGCCCAGGAACAGGAACCGGCCATCCTTATAGTGGATGAACTGGCACTCGGGGCCGGCCCAACCGGCCAGATACAGGTCGGCGGTGGAGCAGCTGACGTACTTACCGCCCTGGAACAGGCAGGTTTCGCCGTTGATGACATACTCGCCGTTACGCAGATAGCCATCCTCGAAGAAGTAGGGCTCACCGGAGATATACACGAAGTCCTCGGTATAGTCGGTGTTGGTGAAGAAGTACATGGTGCCCTCGGCGGTATCGATGAAGCCGGTGAACAGGCCATCGGGCTGATACACGCCGTCGTCACCAAAGACATAGGCCTTCTTGTCGATGACATAGGGGCCGGTGACCTTCTGGCCGCCCACGAAGTAGTAGGTATTATTGTACCAGCCGTTGACGTAGGCAACGCCATCAATGTAGGTGGCGCCGTCCTTCTCGCCGTTGAACAGCTCGCCGCAGGCGCACTTCAGGACACCGTCGGTCAGCTCGTAGTTGTGGCCGGTGGCCTGGGTGGTGCCCCAGGTCAGGATGGAGTTACAGACGGAGCAAGCGGTACGGCCGGTGTGACCGCCGGTGGTGCAGGTAGCAGCCACGTCGGCAACGGCCACCTCGGTGTGGTAGTGCCACTCGCCGATGGTGTTCTTCAGGTTGGCGATGGAGGAATTCAGCTCGGTCTTGGCATCCACACGAACGTTGGAGAAGCCAGCGAAATACTTGCTGTTGGCCACCTTGAACGCATCGGTGTAGGTGACGAAGCCGTACTTCACCTTGTAGCTGACGGTGGTCTGGGGCGCGCAGCCCTCTTTGTTCCACTGATTGGTGGCAGTGGACAGGCCCAGCTCCTCGTTCCAGCTCCAGGCGTAGACGGGAATGGTCACGAGGGAAGCCTCACCGGTAGCCTCGGAATCCACCCGCTGAATCTTGATGGTAGCCATGCAAGCCAGCTCGTCCAGCTCATAGGTAACCTCGAAGCCGGGCAGCACGGTCATCTCTTCCAGAGCCCACTCGGAAGCGGAGTTCAGCCACAGCTGGAATTCCACATTGTCGATGGCTTCCACCTTGTCGGTGCTGAGGCTGATATTATACTGACCGCCGGAGTAAATGTTGCCATTCTTATCAACGGCGGTGGGCTGGCCGGACAGGGTCAGGCTGGGGTACTCGGTACCGGCCTGGACATTGACCTGACGGGTCAGCTTGGTGTAATTGCCCTGCTTGTCGGCAATCTCAAAGGAGATGTCATGGATGCCGTCTGCCACCACCAGGCCGGAGGCGGAAATCTTACCGGCGGAGAACTGGGTGGGAACCTTGCGGCCATCCACATAGACCTGGGCGGTAGCCTCGTCCAGACCGGTGTAGTTGGAGCCACGGGAGGTATCCTCCACGGCATTGGCGGTAACGCTGATCTCATTGAAAGCGATGCTGCTGCCGTTGATGGGATAGCTGTTCAGGCTGTCCAGCACCAGAGGATCGGAGATGATGGGCATATCGCGATCATCCACGGCGTCGGAGTAATCCAGGGTGATGTCGTCGATGTAGAAGGTGACCTTCTCAGCGCCCACAGCGGAGGAGGAGATGATGAACTGGATAAAGCCGGGGGCATAGTTGGAGCTGTAGTCCTCGCCGGAACCGTTGCCCTTATTATCCTTACGGGTGCTGAAGCCGGTCTCATCCTTGTAGTAGGAGGTGGACACATAAGTATCGGAGATCTGCTTCATGTCCACATAGACATAAGCCCAGCCGGCCTCGGGGATCTTTTCGCTGGTCAGCTTGGAGAAGCCCTTCTCCACATACTGATAGGTCAGATACAGGTAAGCGGTGTTCAGAACGCCGTCAGCCCGCTTGTAGGTGTAGCAGAACCGGGCGCAGCTGCCCACGGCCTCCTCGGGGATGTACATCCACATACCCAGACGGGTGCCGTTGATGCCGTTTTCGGTATCCAGCAGGGTGACAGGCTCACCCCAGAAGTACAGGTAGGCATACTGCCAGTTGGCATGGGCGGTGGAGTAACGGTAGTCCAGGGTATAGCCCAGGGCATTGCTGCCGCTGTGGACCTGGCCGCCGTTCTCCTTGGTGGCCAGGAACACATTCTCATGGATACCCAGCTCTACCATGTTGCCGGCGGAGGAGCCTTCGGATTCGTAGGAATTGGTGTAACCGCCGGTGTACTCGCCCTTCTCGGCGGCAGCTACCATATCGAAGTAGGTACCCCACTGATCGATGCCGTCCTCGAAGTCGAACAGCAGATCGGAGCCCTTGCCGAAGGTCACCGCAACGGAGTCGGAGGCCACGGTGCTGTCATACTTATAGGAAGCGGTAACAGTAGCGGTGGTAGCCGCACCCTCGGCGGGAGCGGTGTAGAGGAAGCCGTTCATGGTGCCGGCGGTGCAGACAAAGTCATAAGCATCGGCGGCGGCATACATATCAGCGCCGTTGTACAGGGCGGTGATGGTAAAGTCGGAGGGCTTGCCGTAGGGGATCATCTTCTCTTCCGCACCGAAGGCGATCTCGGTGGGGTTGACCAGGGTGATGTCCACGCTGCCCACGGTAGCGCCGTCCACCAGCATGGAAGCGGTGACGGTGCCCAGCTTGCCGTTGGAGGTGAACACGCCGTCGGCAATGGTGCCGAAGCTGTCGTCGGACAGAGCCCAGGAAGTGCCCTCGGGGATCTCGGCAGGATGGCCGCTCTTATCGGCACCGGTTGCATCAATCTCCACCTTGGAATGAGGAGCATAGAACACATAGTCGGTAGCCAGGTTGGCATGGTCAAAGGTGCCGTCGGCCACGGCGGTGGAGATGACCATCAGGGTATTGGAAACGGAGCGGACGGTACCGTCGCAGCAGGAGTTACGGATCACCAGCTCATCGGTGCCCTCCAGCTTGGCGGCATAGGTGGCGGAACCGCCGCCGTCCAGCTCAACCGCGGCCACACAGCCCAGGTTCAGCATGACCTCGGCCTGCTCACGGTAGGTAAGACCCGCGGAGTAGGGCTTCTGGTTGCCGTCGGCCACCATCAGCACCACGTCGCCGTTGGCCTTGACGCCCACGGTGGAACGGGGATACTTGGAAGTGCCGTTGTTGACGATCTGGCCGTCCCAGACCAGCATCGTCCAGCCGCCGACCGCCTCCTGGATGTTGGCGGAGTACTGGCTGAAGGTGCCCTTCTGGCCGATCATGGCGGTGCCGTCCTTCAGGATGGCGAAGAAGGGATAGCTGTTGCCCATGGAGTCGCCATTGATATTGATGCCTTCCATGACGAAGCCGCCGGTGGGCTGACCGGTGGAAACGTTGTAGTAGGCAGCATTGGTGGTAGCGACCACGTTGTAGCCACGCTTTTCGGTGGCGGCGTTGGCCTGCTCGATGACAGTGGCCTTGCCCCAAACGCCGGTGTTGTCGTTGTCATGGTAGTTGGCCTTGACCTGGACATCGGGGTTGGAGGCGACGTCGGCGGTAATCGCGTAGTAAACAATACGGTCGCCGTTGGCGTCATAAGCCACAATTTCCTGCTCCTGCACGCCAGGTGCCAAAGCAGAGGTCTTGGTGGATGCAATGGTCAGGGAGAAGTCATCCGCGGCAAAGCCCATGACGGGCAGCATACCGATGACCATAACCAGACACAGCACCAGCGCAAGAACACGGGTGGATTTGATTCGATCCATAAGTATTTGCTCCTTTTCTTAAAATTTTATAGTAAGTGTTTACACTTCTATACAGTTTCAGATGCGCCCATAAGGCGCCCCTCCCAGGGGAGCTGTCAGCGAAGCTGACTCTAGCGCCCGCAGGCGCTGTGCAAGCGAGCAACCGCCGAAGGCGGCTCTTGGCGAGTCGCAGAGGGGTCGGCAGAACTGTGCTTCGCACAGGTTCCAGGTGATTTGCTTCGCAAATCACACACCCCTCCGAGCCGCTTTACAGCGGCCCACCTCCCCTCAAAGGGGAGGCTTTGGGCAATTATCAATAAACCCGGTTGATGATGCCGTAGTCTTTTTTCTTTTTGGAGTCGTCGCCCACATGGTACATTCCGCTGACGGTGAAATCATCCCAGGGGTGCTTTCTGGCCCGGAGCAGAATCTGCATAGCCCGCAGAACGCTGCCCTGGCTGATGAGCAGGATCCGTTTGCCCTGGTATTTTTCATTGATGAGAGCCAGCACATCGGCGCAGTTGGCGATGACCGTGCCCCAGGAGGTGCCGTTGGGGGTCCGGGCGAACATATTATTCTCGATTTCCCGGGCGATGAAGGTGGGATCATGCTCCAGGTCGAAGAAGGATTTATATTCCCAACCGGTATTGTTGATGCCGTGCAGATACTCCACCCGGACGCAGTCGAATTTCTGGGGGGTCTGCATGATCAGTTCCTTGGTGTTCACCACTCTGGCGATGGGGCCGAACAGGGCGATGTCGAAATCATAGGCATCCAGCTCTCTGGCCTGTCTGTGGGTGATTTCGATGCCGTTTTCTGTGAAGCCGCAGTTATCGGAGGTGTCGCTCATAAATTCGTGCTTGACCACCGCCTCGGTTTCCGCGTGCCGGATGAGGTGGATGGATTCGCACAGGACCTGAGGAATGACCGAACCCTCGATGTAATCGATTTTGCCGGTCTGCTGGTCAATGGCGATGCCCCATTTCAGCAAATTGCCGGTGATTCTGTCTTTTTCTGCCTGGGGAATGGTGTTGACATCAAACATAGGTTGGTTCCTCTCTGGATTATTTCTTTTGCAGAATCTGCTTTACCTTTGCGGTCAGGTCGTTTTCGATGATGTACTGGTAAACCGCCTCGGGCACCATCTGCTTCCAATCGTCGCCATCGACGATTTTCTGCCGGATTTCGGTGCTGCACATCTGCTTTTCCCGGTCATCGAACAGCACCACGGTGCCGTAACCCAGAGCTTTGAGCCGGTGCAGCTTTTCATAGCCCCACTGATCGTAGATGGTGAAAAAGGAGGTGGCGTGGAGGGGGACATAATTATATAGTATCTCAGGCCGCTCGATGGGGTAGGGCACGATTTCAAAATCCTCCTGTTTCAGCCCGGCGCCCAGCAGCGCCAGCTTCACCATCTGATACCGCTCATAATAGGTAAAGGGGTTGGAGGCCGCTTCGCTGCGGTGGGGGTCAACCTCCTCCCGAATCAGGGAGGCGTTTTCCGGAGAGGTGATGCCCACGATCAGCTTCTTGCACTGCTCCTTGGCAAGCAGGGCATAGTTGAGATGGTCATTGTGGAAAAGCTGGAATCTTCCGTGAATAAATCCTAATTCTATCATTAAAATACTCCGTTCTCAGGTGTTTTGCCGTACCAATCAACCTTCCCCTTTGGGGCGCTCCCGCGCCGGAAAACGAAAGGGGGCCTCTAAAAACTGATTTTCGAGCGTGCGGTGGATATTTTGTCGCAAATTGAAGTCACGAAAACACCAG
>JAZQHH010000018.1:0-6965 GCA_045540495.1 Faecousia sp. | reverse complement strand
TGTCATTGCGAGGCCGTAGGCCGTGGCAATCTCCTGGTACAACTTTGGTCCTAATTCGCACCAAAATCTATGGATAATCCCATTCTACATTGTACGTTCATCGAACTTTTTCCTTATCGTAGATGATACCGGGAGATTGCCACGGCCCTTCGGGCCTCGCAATGACATACTAATCTGATACGCTAAACAATAATTTACCAACCCTACCCCCTCGGAATCACTTGCTTTTATCGGCGAAATCCTGTATAATAGTCCTAAGTTTTTGCAAGCGAGGCGAAACCATATGACACACATCGGTTTTGACAATGATAAATACCTGCACACCCAATCCGAGCGGATTCGGAAGCGGATCGCCCAGTTCGGCGGCAAGCTGTACCTGGAATTTGGCGGCAAGCTATACGACGACAACCACGCCTCCCGGGTGCTGCCCGGCTTCCAGCCGGACTCCAAGCTGCGGATGCTGCTGCACATGAAGGATCAGGTGGAGATGGTCATCGCCATCAACGCCGCCGACATTGAGAAAAATAAAGTCCGGGGCGACCTGGGCATCACCTACGACCGGGATGTGATTCGGCTCATCGGCATTTTCCGGGAGCTGGGGCTCTACGTCAGCAGCGTGGTGCTGACCCGCTACTCCGACCAGCCCGGGGCACGGGCCTTCCAATCCCGGCTGGAGGGGCTGGGCATCAAGGTCTACCGCCACTACGCCATCGCCG
Organism: Faecousia sp.; assembly: GCA_045540495.1. Taxonomy (GTDB): domain Bacteria; phylum Bacillota; class Clostridia; order Oscillospirales; family Oscillospiraceae; genus Faecousia. Next base: position 6,249 of record JAZQHH010000018.1, on the reverse strand, counting down.
GCTACCCCTCCGACACCGCCCACATCGTCAGCGACGAGGGCTTCGGCAAAAATGATTTCATCGAAACCACCCGGGAACTGGTGGTGGTCACCGCTCCCGGCCCTGGCAGCGGCAAGCTGGCCACCTGCCTGAGCCAGCTGTATCACGAGCACAAGCGGGGCGTTCAGGCGGGCTACGCCAAATTTGAGACCTTCCCCATCTGGAATCTGCCCCTGAATCACCCGGTGAATCTGGCCTACGAGGCCGCCACCGCCGACCTGAACGATGTGAACATGATCGATCCCTTCCATCTGGATGCCTATGGCGTCACCACCGTCAACTACAACCGGGATGTGGAAGCCTACCCGGTGCTGGTGGCGATTTTTGAACGGATTTGGGGCGAATGTCCCTACAAATCCCCCACGGATATGGGCGTCAACATGGTGGGCAACTGCATCATCGATGATGAGATGGTCCGGAAAGCCTCCTGCCGGGAGATTCTGCGGCGGTACTATGACGTGCTGTGCGACCAGAAGAAGGGCAAAGTCAGTGATGACGTGGTCTTTAAGATGGAAATGCTGATGAAAAAGGCCGGGGTGACCCCGGAACAGCGGACCGTCATCGCCGCGGCTCTGGCCCGGGAGCAGGAAACGGACCTGCCCGCCACCGCCATGGAGCTGCCCGACGGCACCATCGTCACCGGCCGCACCTCCGAGCTGCTGGGAGCCTCCGCTTCCCTGATGCTCAACGCCCTGAAGGCCCTGGGAGGCATCCGGGATGAGCTGCATCTGATTTCTCCGGTGGTCATCGACCCCATCCAGCACCTGAAAGTGGACCATCTGGGCAACCGGAATCCCCGGCTCCACACCGACGAGGTGCTGATTGCCCTGTCCATCTCCGCCGCCACCAACCCCACTGCGGAACTGGCCATGGAGCAGCTGAGCAAGCTCCGGGGCTGCGAGGCCCACTCCACCGTGATCCTGTCCCCGGTGGACGAAAAGACCTTCAAGCGCCTGGGCGTGAACCTGACCTGCGAACCCAAATACCGGGCATAAATAATGGCCTGCCGCGATTTGCGGCAGGCCGTTTCTGTTTTTGTGGTGTGAATGATTGTTTGGCGGTCTAAAACGACGCACCCGGCTACAATAACCATGTCATTGCGAGGCCGAAGGCCGTGGCAATGACAGCATGATCTTTATTCCGCCTTCGTTTCGTGGAGGGCGGCGAAGGCTTTGTCCAGGTACACCTTATGGGCCACGGTGATGATGGTATTGCGGAGCAGATTTTTGGTATCCGTGTTATCGATGCCCACCGTGTCCAGGGTGTCCTTCAGGCCGAAAACGAACAGCAGCACATTTTCCAGCTCCGTGCAGAAATAGTCGTAGGCCTTTTTGGGGGTGTAAATCTCCTTCTGCAGGGTGAACAGCAACCGGATATCCTCCATGGACAGCACGCTCTTGCCCACGGCGATGAAAATCAGGTAGGCGATCTGCTCCCGGGTGTACTGCTTTTTCACCGGGTTGGCCACCAGGCCCTTCTTCACATAGTTGCTGATCATGGAACCCGTCAGGGTGAAATCCCCTAATTTTTCCAGATACTCGGAAATATATTTGGATGTCTGCTCCAGATACAGGCCCACATTGGGGATTTCCTCATACCGGGGCAGGCTGAAGCCGCGAATCGATTCCAGAATTTCCTCTTTGATGCTCTGATCCATGCCGCATTCTCCTTTCACGTTTTCTGATATCATACAATAAAAATCAAAAAACGTCAAGTTATACTTGACGTATCGCAAAAAGAAGTGTAGAATAACGTTAATAGAGTTTTTGAATAACCGATTGAGGTGTGTTTTTATGCGTTATAAGCTCGTTGCGGATTCCTCCGCCAATGTTTTTGCCATGGACGGCGTGGACTACGCCAGCGTTCCCATGAAAATCATCACCACCCAGGCCGAATATGTAGACAATACCGCCCTGGATGTGGCGGCTATGGTGGACGAAATCAAGGTCACCAAGGGTAAATCCGGCACCTCCTGCCCCAATATGCAGGACTGGCTGGATGCCTTCGAGGGTGCCGACCGGGTTTTTGCCGTGACCATCACCAGCAATCTGTCCGGCTCCCACGCTTCCTGCGTTCAGGCTGCGGCGGACTACGAATCCGAGAACCCCGGTGCGAAGGTCTGCGTCATCGACAGTCTCTCCGCCGGTCCGGAGCTGGGTCTGATTCTGGAAAAGCTGAAAGCCTGGATCGCCGAGGGCCGGGATTTTGACCGGATGGCGGCGGATATTGCCGAATATCTGAAGCACACCCATCTGTCCTTCTCCCTGGAATCTCTGACCAATCTGGCCAGGAACGGCCGGGTTAGCCCCGCTGTCGCAAAGATCGCCGGTGTTCTGGGCATCCGGGTGGTGGGTGTGGCCTCTGACCACGGCACCCTGGAGCCCCTGCACAAGGTTCGGGGTGAGAAAAAGGCCCTGGATACCCTGTTCGGGGACATGAAGGAACGGGGCTACAAGGGCGGCCTGGTCCGGATCGCCGACTGCTTCAACAAAGAGGCAGCGGATTATCTGGAGAGCCTGATTCGCAAGGATTTCCCCAAGGCCACGGTACAGCATGAGCCCTGCTCTGCCCTGTGCAGCTTCTACGCCGAACGCGGCGGCCTGCTGGTGGGCTACGAAGATATTTGATACATACAAACAGCCCCCTCCACTCGGAGGGGGCTGAACGTTTATTCCTCAATCTCCTTGGGGTCCGGGTCCTTCACAAGGCCCGCCACATCGGACACCGGCAGGGAGAATGCGATGCCCTGGGCCTTTTTGGCCATGCCCATCTGCTTATAAATGGCGTTCAGGATGTCATCCCGGATGGATTTATCCACCACCATCATCAGAATTTCCTTCTCCGCATGGAGGGTGATGCCGAAGAAGGCCGCGGCCTCCTCACCGGCGACACCTCTGGCGTTGATAATCGTGCCGCCCCGGGCGCCGTTTTCCCGGGCCACATCCATCACTTCCTCGGCGTAGCCGGAGTTGACGATGGCAAAAATCACTTCATGGTTGTTGGTGGTCATGACTGCTCCCCCCTCTTGAGTCGGTTGTTACTTAAAAACTGATACAGATTCACGCCGATGACGCTGCTCAGCGGCACCGCAAAGGAAACGCCCTTGCCCTTTTTGATAGTGACGAATTTGTCCTCCAGGGCGTTCATGATGGTGTCCACCAGGTCCTCCCGGACCACACTGAGGATCACCGCTTTGTGGATGTTCAGGCCCAGCATATCCACCAAATCCGAATTGGCGGTGCCCAGGCCGTTGAGGATCATTTGAAAATTCACCTCATACTGGCTGATGAAATCCTGGTAAAACTCCGCCTTGGGCCGGTCCACCACCGTAAAGAGGAGCTTCAGCTTCTTGATGGCCGAGGTATCGATTCGATTCGCCATGGTTTCTCCTCCTTAAAACTCGATGATTTGCTGATCGTCCGCATCCAGGATCTTCTGCATAGCCATCCGTTCCTTCACCTGCTTGGTGACGATGGCCCGGAAGCCCAGGAGCTGAATGGTGATCAGGGGCGTCATGGCAACCAGGGCCACCACGCCGAAGGCATCCCGCAGCACCGCGTCCGCCCCCTGCAGTGCCACGCAGGCACCCGTTGCCAGAGGCAGGATGAAGCCGGAGGTCATAGGGCCGCTGGCCACACCGCCGGAGTCAAATGCGATGGCCGTGTACACCGGAGGCACGAACAGGCTCAGGGCCAGGGAAAGGAAATAGCCGGGAATAATGTAGTAAACCAGGGAAAAATCATAGACGATGCGGATCATGCTCAAGGCAATGGAAGCGCCCACACCGATGCACAGGCCGGTGATCATGGCCTTGCGGGTGACAAAGCCGCCGGTCACATCCTCAACCTGCTTGTTCAGCACATGGATGGCAGGCTCCGCCAGCACCACCAGCACGCCGGTGACCAGGCCGAAGCCAATCAGGAACCACTTGTTCCCCTGCCCCAGCTCCATGCCCAGCTTGTAACCGATGGGCATGAAGCCCACATTGACGCCGGTGAGGAACAGCACCAGGCCGATATAAGTAAAGAATACGCCCAGGGCGATTTTCTTCAGCCGCCGCTTGGGCAGCTTCAGGAACGCAAACTGGCAGATCAGGAAGAACGCCACAATCAGGCCCAGGGCAAGGGCAACCTCCTTGGCCGTATGACCGGCAGTGTGGAGGAATGCGCCCAAAATATCGCTGCTGACGGAATAATCCGGCACCTCATAGCTCAAATTATTGCTGGAGAAGATGCCCAGCACCAGCACCGCCAGGATGGGGCCGATGGAGCAAAGCGCCACCAGGCCGAAGCTGTTCTCCTGGGAGCGTTTGTCGCCCAGGACGCTGGAAATACCCACACCCAGAGCCATGATGAAGGGCACGGTGATGGGGCCGGTGGTGACACCGCCGGAATCAAAGGACAGAGGCAGCAGATTCAGATTCTCATTCACCGCCAGCAGCAGCGCCAGGGCGAAGAGCAGCATATAAAACAGCATCAGGATATTGGAGAGAGTCTTGCGGAACACGATTCGCAGAATCGCCACCAACAAAAACGCACCCACACCGGCACCCACCGCATAAATCAGCACGGTGCCGTTCATGACCTTGCCAACCTGGGTGGCCAGCACCTGTAAATCCGGCTCGGCAATGGTAATGAGCATACCCAGCACAAAGCAGACGCTCAGCAGCAATCCCAGCTTGCGCTGCCGGGACAGACCCGCACCCACATGGGTGCCCATGGGGGTCATGGCCAGGTCGGCGCCCAGGTTAAACATACCGATGCCCAGCACCAGCAACACCGCACCGACAGAGAAGGTGATCAGCTCAACCCGGTTCAGATTGAACAGCGGTGTCATGGCCAGAACATAGACGATCAGCGTAATGGGCAGCGCCGAAAGCAGCGCTTCCCAAATTTTAGAGCGTAATTCTTTCAATCCCGGTCGCCCTCCATTTCGTAAGCAAAAATTTGATATCCACGGATAAACTTCCCATAAATGTATTTATTACAGGCAGATTCGTTCAAAACATACACTCTTCCGTCCTTGTAGACCAGCTCCTCGGACATGGGCGGTGCGGTGACGGTTTCGGTGAGATTGGCACTGTCCAGGTAGTACAGGGGCACCGATTCTCCCAGCACCGTGGCGGTGCCCTGACGGCTTTCGTCGAAGCGGTAGGCGTACAGATGGGAGGAATTGACAGAGTAGGAGGTGGACAGGATCACCGTATCCCCATTGAAGCACACGCCCTGGACCCGCTCTGTAGTGGAGATCGCCGCCACAGGGGCAGGATCGATGCCGAAAGGAGCGGAAGAATCTGCCTGGAACACCGTCATCAGCGAAGGGTTCATCTCCCCGGCGGGGGTGATGAGGCGGTGCGCGGCAGGGGTCTCGTAGGTTTCGGGGTAGTAGAAATCGCCGGTGAACAGATAGCCATTGTAGAAGGAGCAGTAGGCCATGTCGTAACCGGTCTCAATTTTTCCAAGCTGCCAGGGGTCATGGCCCGCCAGCACATCCGCCAGAGAGAACACGTCCACGCCACCGGGACCGGCGACATAGAGATAATCCCCATTATGGCACAGGCCGCCGGCGTGCTCCACATAGGGGCTGCCGTCGCCCCGGAGCAGGCTGACGAAGTGGGTATTCCCCTCCCCGTCCCGGACATAAACCCGGGCAGCGGTATCGTCGCTCATGTAGCCGCTGATGAGGTAAGTTTCATCCTCCTGCACATAGTCAAACCCCTGGGGCACAAAGGCCGCATTCAGGCCGGGGGTCAGAAATTCACCCTTGGAGTGGAGAAAAAAGTCAAAATACAGCGCCGTCACGCCCAAATGCAGCAGCAACAGCAGTGCAACCAGCACCACCGCGATATTCAGCAGCACTTTTCCGGAAATTCGCAGGAATTTCATCTGCCCCGTCCTTTCATCGTTCATTTGGAATATCATATCATATTCAGGTGGAAAAAGCTACTTGATAAATATTAAATTTTCCGGAAATTATCAGATTATATTGATATATGCATAGGATTATTGCGAAAGCCGCCTCCCCCTCTGTCATTGCGAGGGCCGTCAGGCCCGTGGCAATCCGTTTCCTTTCCCCAGGAATCGAAAAGCCGAAAATGTAAAGATATTGTCATCCTGAGCGAGCAAAGCAAGTCGAAGGATCTACGCATGAACGGGCCCTGGTGGGTCAATTGGTGCCAAGATCCTTCGACTCGCTGTCGCTCGCTCAGGA
>JAZQHH010000017.1:0-2410 GCA_045540495.1 Faecousia sp. | reverse complement strand
CCCCTCGTTTACGAGGGGGCAAGGGGTGCTTCCTATTCTAAACAATCATTTACCACACGGATGGGTTTCCGGCTCCCGGCGGTAAGGTGAATGTGTATGCGCATAGCTCTGTATATTCCGTGATACCGCCCAAAGTGACCGGCAAAATGCTGAAATGTGTGGCCGGTTTATTAACAAATTGTCCAAAAATTTTACACCAAGCTCCTTTCCGGCGACTTTTGCTTGACAAAACACAAAAAAAGTATTACTCTTTATATGGAATCGTTTTGGAAACGTTTCATATCATCAAATTTGGAAACGTTTCAATTTTATGCGGTGGAATAAAAAAGATGCATATTTGCAAGTTTAATATTCCAAATCCCCGGGTATGATCCCACCGGATGCCGCGCGGTTCTGCTGAAAATCAACTTATTATTTTTAATATGTGAAGGAGTACGAATCATGCGCAGAAGCGGTATTTTGATGCACATCACCTCCCTGCCCGGCGCCTACGGCGTGGGTACCATGGGCAAGAATGCCTTCGCCTTCGTTGATTTCCTGAGAGAAGCCGGTCAGAGCTACTGGCAGATCCTCCCCCTGACTCCTACCGGCTATGGCGACTCCCCCTATCAGTCCTGCTCCACCTTCGCCGGCAACCACTACCTGATCGACCTGGATAAGCTGATCGAGCAGGGTCTGCTCACCGGCGATGATCTGGCCGGCATCGAGTGGAGCTGGTCCGACGAGAAGGTTGACTTCGGCCGTCAGTACAACAACCGGCTGAACGTCCTGCGGAAGGCCTACGCCCGGTTCAATGGCAGCTGGGAATTCGACCAGTTCTGCAACGACAACGCCAGCTGGCTGGCTGACTTCGCCCTGTTCATGGCCCTGAAGGGCAAGTTCGGCGGCGCCCCCTGGTATCAGTGGGAAGACAGCCTGAAGTTCCGCAACCCCGACGCGGTGTGGAACGCCCGCCAGGAGCTGAAGGACGAGATTCGGTTCTACAGCTTCGTGCAGTTCATTTTCTACACCCAGTGGAACGACCTGCGTAACTACGCCCACAACAACGGCGTCAAAATCATCGGCGACGTGCCGATTTACGTCCCCTACGACTCCGTGGAGGTCTGGTCCAGCCCCGAATACTTCCAGCTCACCGAGGGCCTGGATCCCGTGGCTGTTGCCGGCTGTCCTCCCGATGCCTTCTCCGCCGACGGCCAGCTCTGGGGCAACCCCCTGTACCGCTGGGATGTGCTGGCCCGGGATGGCTACTCCTGGTGGCTGCGCCGCCTGGGTGCCGCCGGCAACCTGTACGATGTGATCCGTATGGACCACTTCCGTGGCTTCGAGGCTTACTGGTCCGTCCCTGCCTGCGACAACACCGCCCGCAACGGTCAGTGGGTCAAGGGCCCCGGCATGGACTTCATGAACGCCGTCAAGAACGGCCTGCCCCACATTGCGTTCATCGCTGAGGACCTGGGCTTCCTGACCCAGGAGGTTCTGGACCTGCGGGATGCCTCCGGCTACCCCGGCATGAAGATTCTGGAGTTCGCTTTCGATTCCCGTGAGCCCTCCGAGTATCTGCCCCACACCTACCCCCAGAACAGCGTCTGCTACACCGGCACCCATGACAACATGACCATGCGTCAGTGGTTCGACACCGCCACCCCCGAGGCCATCGCCTACGCCACCGAGTACATGAAGCTCGATGAGCAGGAGGGCCTGGTTTGGGGCGTCATCCGCACCGCCATGAGCTCCGTCTCCGACTGGGCCATCATCCAGATGCAGGACTTCCTGGACCTGGGCGGCGATGCCCGCATGAACTTCCCCGGCAAGTGCGACGGCACCAACTGGATTTGGCGCGCCAAGGACGGCGTCATCAATCGTGAGCTGGCCCAGAAGATCCGTAAGCTGACCGAGCTGTACGGCCGTCTGGCTTGATTACATAGATAACACCCCCACACTAAAGGAGATTCCAAATGAAATACAATTGTCTGAACATTCTGAAGTGGACTGAGGCCCAGCTGAAGTACACCTACGACGTTTCTTTGCAGGAGGCCACCCCCCAGGAGCTGCACGAGGCTCTGGGCGAGGCCGTCATGATGGCCATTTCCGACAACTGGAACCATGCCAAGAAGACCCGTATGCCCCAGCGGAAGGCCTACTACCTGTCTGCCGAGTACCTGATCGGCCGTCTGGTGTACTCCAACCTGTACAACCTGGGCATTCTGGACGAGATGAAGCAGCTGTTCGCCGAGCGGGGCGTTGACCTGGCTGTCCTGGAGGACATCGAGGATGCCGCTCTGGGTAACGGCGGTCTGGGCCGTCTGGCTGCCTGCTTCCTGGATAGCGCCGCTTCCATCAACGTGCCTCTGTCCGGCTACGGCCTGCGTTACCGCTTCGGCCTGTTCAAGCAGAGCTTCGACGGCAACGG
>JAZQHH010000016.1:0-2123 GCA_045540495.1 Faecousia sp. | reverse complement strand
GGCCGTGGATTTCAAGGTGACCACGGATCTGGGTACCCGGCGGATCGCCCGGGCCGCCTTTGAGTACGCCCGGAACAACGGCAAGACCCATGTGGCCATCGTCACCAAGGCCAACATCATGAAGAAGACCGACGGCAAATTCACCGCCATCGCCCACGAAGTGGCCGCCGACTATCCCGAGATCACGGTGGACGATTACTACATCGACATCATGACCGCGAACCTGCTGAAAGACCCCCTGCGCCAGCAGTTCCAGGTGATCCTGCTGCCCAACCTCTACGGCGACATCATCACCGACGAGGCCGCCCAGATCCAGGGCGGTGTGGGTACTGCCGGCAGCGCCAACATCGGCGACCGGTACGCCATGTTCGAGGCCATCCACGGCTCCGCCCCCCGGATGATCGAGCGGGGCATGGGCCATTATGCCAACCCCGATTCCATCCTGAAAGCCGCTGCCCTGCTGCTGCGTCACATCTGCCGGGCGGACAAGGCCGAAGCTCTGGAAAAGGCCATGGCAGCCTGCCCCCTGACCGTCAAATCCGACGGCTCCTGCGCCACCTGCCAGGAGTACGCCGACGCTGTTATCAATCTGCTTTGATTTTTTGACACAGGCCGGCGGTTCTCCGCCGGTCTTTTTTCACAAATTTATCCCCTTATATTTCTTACATTAAAATAAAATTTTTTGCGATTTTTTACAAAAACTATTGAAATGTTTTGTCATATATGATAGAATCCATTTAGATGTTTACAATTCCGTAACAAATCAATTGACAAATCCGTGAGGTACTGCATTATGGACAACCAGAAATACGTTGCTTTGAAGCTGGAAAATCAGCTGTGCTTTCCGCTGTACGCCTGCTCCCGGGAGACCATTCGGCTGTACAAGCCCCATTTGGATAAACTGGATTTGACTTACACCCAGTATATTTCCATGATGGTCCTGTGGGAAAAGAAGGCCGTTACCGTCAAGGAGTTGGGCATTGCCCTGTATCTGGACTCCGGCACACTGACTCCCCTTCTGAAAAAGCTGGAGGCCAAGGGCCTGCTGACCCGGAAGCGCTCCACCGAGGACGAGCGGAACCTGATTGTCACCCTCACCGAAAAAGGCGAAAAGCTCCGGGAGGCGGCCCTGAATATTCCCACCGAAATGGCTAAGTGCGTCAACCTGACCCCCGAGGAATCTCTGACCCTTTACAAGCTGCTGTATAAGCTGCTGCCCTCCAACTCCGACGAAGCATGATGACGCCGCTGGCTGATATGATTCCCCGGCGCCGATCCGTGCGAAAATACACCGGCGAGGCTGTTTCAGGCTCTGATTTGGAAACGATTCAATCCTTCTGCGCCAACGCCACGCCCCTTTTCCCCGAAATTCAGGTCCAGGCAAAAATCGTGCAGAAGGAACAGGTGCGGTTTTATCTGCCCTGGAAAACGCCCCAGCTTTTGGCAATTTTTAGCGAAAATAAGCCAGGATTCCTGGAAAATGTGGGATTTATCTTCCAACAAGTGGATCTATTTCTGCAAAGCATGGGCCTCGGCTCCTGCTGGCTGGGTCTTGGCAAACTGCGGGATGTGGGTGTGGATGTCGAGGGCATGGAATTTGTGATCCTCATGGCCTTCGGACACACCAACGAACCCCTGCGGGGCGATATCAGCCAGTTTCAACGAAAATCTCCGCAAGAGATTGCGGACATCCCCGACCGGCGGCTGGAGCCCGCCCGGCTGGCCCCCTCCAGCACCAACAGCCAACCCTGGTACTTTACCCACGAGGGTGATAAAATCCACGTTTATCAAAACGAAGCCGGTCTGCTGCGGCACAAGATGCTGGGCAAAATGAACCAAATCGACATCGGCATCGCCCTGGCCCAGCTGTATGCGGCGAATCCGAACAGCTTTCGATTCCAGCAAACCAACGGGCCGGCGCTAAAAAACCACCGCTATTGCGGAACAATAACCCTATAAACAATCCAACGCCCCTCCAACCGTGAACCGCCCCTTGTCAAGTAGACCAGGAAAATAACAAAAAATATATGCAAGCAGCTGCTGCCATTACGGTGGCAGCTGTTTTGTTTAGGCCGCATAGCGAGCCTTATACTTCTGGATTCGTTTGTTTTCTGGTATTGGAT
>JAZQHH010000015.1:0-11795 GCA_045540495.1 Faecousia sp. | reverse complement strand
ACCAAAATCTATGGATAATCCCATTCTACATTGTACGTTCATCGAACTTTTTCCTTATCGTAGATGATACCGGGAGATTGCCACGGCCCTTCGGGCCTCGCAATGACAGCATGATCTTAGTACGCTAAACAATCATTTATCCCCCAATAAAGTTTTGTTAAAGACCGGAACATGGTACTTGTTTTCTTGTTAAATTTATGATAAAATAAAGCGAATTTATTAAAAACAGGAGGTAGAACCAAACAATGGATATCCTTTACAAAAACCTGTTTGCCTTCGAGTGGCAACAGGCCGTGATGATCGCCATCGGCTGTCTGCTGATCTATCTGGCAATCAGCAAGGAAATGGAGCCCTCGTTGCTGCTGCCCATGGGCTTCGGCACGATCCTGGTGAACATCCCCGGCTCCACCGCTCTCACCGGCCCCATTCAGGAGCTGTACTACGCCGGCATCGCCAACGAGCTGTTCCCCCTGCTGCTGTTCATCGGCATCGGTGCTATGATCGACTTCGGCCCGCTGCTTTCAAACCCCAAGCTGATGCTCTTCGGCGCGGCAGCCCAGTTCGGCATTTTCTTCACCCTGTGCATGGCCAGTATGTTCTTCCCCGAGGTCAAAGACGCCGCCTCCATCGCCATCATCGGCGCCGCTGACGGTCCTACCTCCATCGCCGTTGCCAACACCCTGAAATCCAGCTATGTTGGTGCCATCACTGTGGCAGCCTATTCCTACATGGCCCTGGTGCCCATCATTCAGCCCCCGGTCATCAAAGCCCTGACCACCAAGAAAGAGCGGCTGATCCGGATGCCCTACGAGCAGAAGAACGTCTCCAAGCTGACCCGGATTCTGTTCCCCATCATCATCACCATCGTGGCCGCCGCTGTGGTGCCCGATGCCACCGCTCTGATCGGCTTCCTGATGTTCGGCAACCTGATCCGTGAGTGCGGCGTGCTGAACTCCCTGTCCGACACCGCCCAGAATGTGCTGGCCAACCTGGTCACCATTTTCCTTGGCATCACCGTGGCCTTCAACATGACCGGCGCCCAGTTCCTGAAGGTGGACACCCTGCTCATTATGGGCCTGGGCCTCATCGCCTTCATCGTGGATACCGCCGGCGGCGTGCTGTTCGCCAAGATCCTGAACCTGTTCCTGAAGAAGAAGATCAACCCCATGATCGGTGCTGCGGGTATCTCCGCCTTCCCCATGTCCGGCCGTATCGTCCATAAAATGGGCCTGAAGGAAGACCCCCAGAACTTCCTGCTGATGCACTCCATCGGCGTCAACGTTTCCGGCCAGATCGCCTCGGTCATCGCCGGCGGCATCATCCTGAATTTCTTCAGCTAAGGAGGGTCAACCATGGAATTTTTGACTGATGTGATCGAAACCACCGCCCCCGCCGCCGAAGGCCTGACCTTCGAACCCGGCAAATTCGTGGAAATGCTGTCCTACATGGGCATCGGCATGCTGGTGATCTTCGTCCTGATCGGCGTGATCATCCTGTCTACCATGGCCATCAACGCCATCTTCTCCAAGAAATAATTTCACCCCCACCCAGGCCGCTGCATTGGCAGCGGCCTGTGAGCGTGTCGAAGAACCTGTCATTGCGAACCAGCCCGCAGGCTGGTGTGGCAATCCCCGAAGTTTTCAGGGTGGTTTTCGATACGTTTTCCGCCAAAGCCGGGGGATTCCCTCGCCATAAGTCCGCAGACTATGTGTAGCGCAACCGCCGTAGGCGGCTCTTAGTGCGAAGCAGTGTGCGCACTGGCTCGCAATGACACTACTTTTTGAAAGTCTGAGGCCGCTGCCAATGCAGCGGCCTGTTTTTTGTGAAAAACGATTATTTTGCGGAGTAAATTCAAGATGTATGTCATCCTTCGACTCGCTGACGCTCGCTCAGGATGACAGGAACTGTAGATTCGTGGGTTAAGCGATCATTTTCATTGCAAAACGCAACCAACGGCGGTAAAATATCGCTATATAGGGTGAAAGGAGTTGATCGACATGGAGGATTCCCAAATCGTTGACCTGTACCTGGCCCGGGATGAAGCCGCCATCCGGCACACGGCCCAGGCCTATGGTACCCGGCTGCGGCGGATCTCCGACGGCATTGTGGACGATAGGCAAATCGCCGAAGAATGTGAAAATGACACCTATTTACAGGCCTGGCAGCGGATTCCGCCCCAGGAGCCCCGGAATTACCTCTTCGCCTTCCTGGCCCGGATCACCCGAAACCTGTCCATCGACCGGTGCCGCAGCCGGGAGCGGCTGAAGCGGAGCGCCTGCATCACGGAACTGTCCGCGGAGCTGGAATGCTGCATCCCCGCCCCCGACGATGTGCACTGCCGCATAGAGGCCCGGCTATTGGCCCGGATCATCAGCGATTTCCTGAAAACCCTTCCGGATCAGCAGCGGAATGTCTTCCTGCGGCGCTACTGGTTCGCCGACTCCATCGCCGCCATCGCCCTGCGGTACCGCATAACTCAAAGCAAGACCAAATCCATGCTCTTTCGCACCCGCAATGCCCTGCGGGCCCATCTTGAAAAGGAGGGATACGACCTATGAGAGGCCACGAACTGCTGGATATTTTGGAACACCTCGATCCGGACCTCATTGAGGCCGCCGACCGGAAACCCACCCCCCATTGGCTCCGCTGGACCGCTATCGCGGCCTGCTTTGCTCTGCTCGTAACCCTGGCCGCCCTCCCCCGCCCTCCGGCGGAAACGCCCGGACCGACTTCCCTGCCTGCGCTTATCACGACCTCCCCTACCGCTCCGTCTCTGTCGGACCCCATCGTGCCTCCCCAATTCCCCACAATATTCAACCACACCATCTGCCCGGAGAAACTTACCGGGGTTCAAATCCTGGGATCTCCCGTCTCTGCCCCCAGCACTGGCGAGCAGAATGAACCGCCCGCTTTCCAATTTGAAATGAACCTGGTCGTGGAAGCCCGGGTGGTTGAGGTCCTGCCGGACACCTATCGGGATGCTCTGAATAACGGCCATTATAAGATTCTCAAGCTGGAAACCCTGGATGCGATCGTGGGTAAAAATATACCGCAATCCTTCTATTTGAGGCTGGGAGCCTGGATGTCCTCGGAACTGGACCGGTTTGACAGCCTGATTTTATCCCTTGAGCAGCTTGGCATCGAAAACTACATGATGTGCAACGAAACGACCCACACCATCGAAGCATTCACCCTTTTGTTCCGAGTCTACCATTCCTACAGTCCCCACTATGGCTCCGTGGTGGCCTTTAACGGCGGGGTCATGGATCCTTCCCTTTGGGAGCTTGATCGCTGGAAAATCGACGACTATTATTTGAACAAAATCCTCAAAGGCGACGAATATATGCACTACCCAGCCTCCGAAGGCTCCACCCCCGCCGGCACCAAAGCGAAGATTCTGGAATGGTTCCGCGACGGACGCTGGACCACCCCTCTGTCTGTCATCACCCAAGGGGATCTGATGGATGATCCGCTCTTTGACTATGTGGCCCCCTTTGAAAATGGCGTGTTTGCCCACAGTCTCCATCTGGCAGCGGATTCCGTTCACTATTACCGCCTCATCAACGGCTTTCGGACCACGGAGCAGATCATTGTCACCGCAGATTCCGTTACCCGCCAGGGTGAGGCATTCACCCAGGAGGACCTGGCCCGCCTGCCGGACATCGGAGCCCTCCTTGAAAATCTTGACCTGGACACCTTGACGCCGCCCCATACGGAAATTTACGAAGGGATGAATCTCTGGCTCTACAGACAGGGTGCCGCCGGGAAATACGCCAAGGTGGATGGACAGCTTTACGGCATCGTCAGCGTCACCTGGCAGTATATCGATCGAGATATCACCTGCAGCCCCACATCCTATTACGACGCGCTCTACTACCTGCTCTCCCCCGACGGCAGCTGCCGCACCGTGGAACGAGAAGAACTGACCGCCCTCCTGGGCGACGACCCTATGATACTCTCCCCAGAATACGGCGTTCCCATCGTGGGCTAAATTAATTGAGGCCTCTAATGTTTAGCGGTATAATGACACGATTGTTTAGGGTACTGGCGCCCCTCCGGGGCGCTCGGTGGCCGGAGGCCGCCGCAATTCAAATACACCGCTAAACAATTATTTACCACAGCACCCACCAAGCGGAATTGACAAATCCGGCCTTTGGGGTTACAATAGCACCATCCTACCAATGAGGTGATCCCAATGGACCAGAAAATTGAGACTTTATGCATTCAGGCCGGCTACAGTCCCAAAAGCGGCGAGCCCCGGCAGATTCCCATTTATCAAAGCACCACCTTCAAATACGCCACCTCCGAGGACATGGGCAAGCTCTTCGACCTGGAGGCTGAGGGCTACTTCTACTCCCGGCTGGCAAACCCCACCTGTGATGCCGTGGCTGCCAAAATCGCGGCCCTGGAGGGCGGCACCGCTGCCATGCTGACCAGCTCCGGTCAGGCCGCCACCTTCTATGCCGTATTCAACATGGCCTCCTGCGGCGACCATATCGTGTCCAGCTCCGCCATCTACGGCGACAGCTTCAACCTGTTCAACGTGACCATGCGCCGCATGGGCATCGACTTCACCTTCGTCAGCCCCGATGCCACCGAAGAGGAGCTGAACGCCGCCTTCAAGCCCAACACCAAGGCTGTCTTTGGCGAGACCATCGCCAACCCCGCCCTGAACGTGCTGGACATCGAGAAATTTGCCAAGGTGGCCCATGCCCACGGTGTCCCCCTGATCATCGCCAACACCTTCGCCACCCCCATCAACTGCCGTCCCTTCGAATGGGGCGCAGACATCGTGACCCACTCCACCACCAAATACATGGACGGCCACGCCAGCGCCGTAGGCGGCGTCATTGTGGACAGCGGCAAGTTCGACTGGACCCAGTACCCCGACAAGCTCCCCGGCCTTTGCACCCCCGACGACAGCTACCACGGCGTGACCTACACCGAGCGGTTCGGCCTGGCCGGTGCCTACATCACCAAATGCACCGCCCAGCTGATGCGTGACCTGGGCTGCGTCCAGTCCCCCCAGAGCGCCTACTACCTGAATCTCGGCTTGGAGAGCCTGCCCTTCCGGATGCGGCAGCACTGCTCCAACGCCCAGAAAATCGCCGAATTTTTGCAGACCAACGAGAAGGTAGCCTGGGTCAAATACTGCGGCCTGAAGGGCGACAAGTATTATGAATTGGGCCAGAAGTATCTGCCCAATGGCTCCTGCGGTGTCATCTCCTTCGGCCTGAAGGGGGGCCGCAGCGCAGCGGAAGTCTTTATGAAGAATATGAAGCTGGGCTCCATCGAAACCCATGTGGCCGACTCCCGGACCTGCTGCCTCCACCCCGCTTCCGCCACCCACCGTCAGATGACCGATGAGCAGCTGGATGCCGCCGGCGTGGGTGCCGACCTGATCCGCCTGTCCTGCGGCCTGGAAAACGCCGAGGATCTGATTGCAGACCTGGCCCAGGCCATCGAAAAAGTATAATTTCCATGCAAAAACGGCCAGCCCGATTATGGGCTGGCCGTTCTCTTTATCGAGGTTCGCTCTTAAACGGAGGGTCCGCCGGGTAGATGCCCTGGAGCTTTTGCATGGTGCGGGACACCGCGTCCCGGGAATTTTTCCAGTCGGCAGTGGCATTGCGGTAGTCGAATTTGTCGATGAACCAGTCCAGATCATCCTTCACCCGCACCATATTCTCCCGCATGAGCCGGAAGATCGTGGGGTAGAACCATTCCCGCTGGTCGTTGGGCACCTGATTTTTCGCCGCCTCCATCAGGCCCAGGAAATGCCGCATACAGAAGCCCTTGCTCCCCTCCACCTTGGAGCGGAATTCCGCATCCTTGATGAGGTAAAAGAAGGTGGCATAGTAGCGCTCCATGTTGTAGGCGATTTTGTTGCAGATGAAGCAGGAGCCCTGCTTCTCCCGGGCCCATTTGACGATGCTCCATTCCTCATCGTCGTTTTTCTTTCCGAAGAGGCTCCGCTTGCCGGGAATTTGGAAACAATCCATCTCCTTGACCATTTCCTCGAACAGGCTGACGAAATAGGTCTGCATAATCAGGGCGTTGCCCAGGGCATTGCCGTAGTCGTACATTTTCTTGAAATGCGCGCCGCAGAAGCCCTCCCGGTCGGTGGCGAGGCGCACCTCCGGCTCCATATAGCTGGCCCCGGGGCCGATGGTGTAGCGGATCGTCTTCTGCTCCACCTGCCGCTCCAGCCAACAGAAGGGGCATTCATCCCCGGAATCAAAGGCTTCGTTGACAGGAATGGTGTAAATTTTCTCTTTCATAAGCGCACACTCCTTTTTTCTGTCATTTTATCACATTCTTCTCCGTATGGCAATAATAAGGTAAGTGATTGTTTTGCGAAATGAAAAAGGACTCTTGTAGGGACACCCGTCCTCGGGTGTCCGAATAAAGGTTGTCAATAGAGGTACCAAAATCATTGTGATTCACCTTGGAAAATCAGAAACTGTGTCGCATTTTCTGCGGACACCCGAGGACGGGTGTCCCTACGGTGTCAATTTGCAATTGTCGCATAAACAATCATTTACGCAATCATACCACATTTGCTCCCTCATGAAAAGTATCATCTCCGTAAAAGTTGCACAAATCTTGGGGGTAAAATTTGACACATGATTTAGTGATTTCCTGTTGCAAAAACCACAAGATGTAGTATAATTAGTCGTGCTAACGAAAAGGAGGTCTGTTTTATGAAGATTATTAAGAGAAACGGTGCCGAAGAAATTTTCGACATCCGCAAGATAGAGATGGCCGTTACCAAGGCCAATGAGGCGGTGGAGGAGAGCGTCCGCATGACCCCGCTGCAGATTAAGCGCATTTCCGAGAGCGTCCAGATTGCCTGCGAGGAGCTTGGCCGCAGTCCCTCTGTGGAGGAAATTCAGGATTTGGTGGAGAAGTCCATTATGGCCCACGGTGCCTTTGAGGTGGCCAAGGTCTACATTACATATCGCTATACCCGCAGCCTCCTGCGCCAGTCCAACACCACTGATGACCGGATTCTCAGCCTCATCGAGTGCAACAACGAGGAAGTCAAGCAGGAGAATGCCAACAAAAACCCCACCATCAATGCCGTTCAGCGGGACTACATGGCTGGTGAGGTTTCCAAGGATATCACCCGCCGGATTCTGCTGCCCCAGGATATCGTGGCCGCCCATGAGGCAGGAATCATCCATTTCCACGATTCCGACTACTATGCCCAGCATATGCACAACTGCGATCTGGTGAATCTGGAGGATATGCTGCAAAACGGCACCGTCATTTCCGGCACCAAGATTGATAAGCCCCATTCCTTCTCCACCGCCTGCAACATCGCCACCCAGATCATTGCCCAGGTGGCCTCCAACCAGTATGGCGGTCAGTCCATTTCCCTTACCCATCTGGCGCCCTTCGTGCAGATCAGCCGGGAGAAGATTCGCCAGACTGTGGAGCAGGAGCTGGCGGTGCTGGGGGTGCGGCCCGATGAGGAGAAAATCAGCGCCGTGGTCGAATCCCGGCTCCGGGAAGAGATTCAGCGTGGTGTCCAGACCATCCAGTATCAGGTGGTGACCCTGATGACCACCAACGGTCAGGCACCTTTTATCACCGTGTTCATGTACCTGAACGAGGCCCGCAACGAGCAGGAGAAGAAGGATCTGTCCCTTATCATCGAAGAAATGCTGCTGCAGCGGATCGAGGGCGTGAAGAATGAGAAGGGCGTGTGGATCACCCCTGCCTTCCCCAAGCTGATTTATGTGCTGGAGGAGGACAATGTTCGGGAGGGTACCCCTTACTGGTATCTGACCAAGCTGGCGGCGAAATGCACCGCCAAGCGGATGGTGCCGGACTATATTTCCGAAAAGAAGATGCTGGAGCTGAAGGTGGATGCCAACGGCGAGGGCCATTGCTACACCTGCATGGGCTGCCGCTCCTTCCTGACCCCCTATGTGGATGAAAACGGCAAGCCCAAGTATTACGGTCGGTTCAATCAGGGCGTTGTGACCATCAATCTGGTGGATGTGGCCCTGTCCTCCGGCCGGGATATGAATAAATTCTGGCAGATTTTTGACGAGCGGCTGGACCTTTGCTACCGGGCGCTGCTGTGCCGCCACGAGCGGCTGAAGGGCACCCTGTCCGACGCGGCTCCCATCCTGTGGCAGTATGGCGCCCTGGCCCGGCTCCAGAAGGGCGAGCCCATCGACAAGCTGCTCTACGGCGGCTATTCCACCATCTCTCTGGGCTACGCCGGCCTTTACGAGTGCGTCAAGTACATGACCGGAAAATCCCACACTGATGCAGAGGCCAAGCCCTTTGCGCTTGCCGTCATGCAGCACATGAACGATGCCTGCAAGGGCTGGAAGGCGAAGCATAAGATTGACTTCTCCCTCTACGGCACCCCCCTGGAGTCCTCCACTTACAAGTTCGCCAAGTGCCTGCAGAATCGCTTCGGCCTGATTCCCGGCATCACGGACAAGAGTTATATCACCAATTCCTACCATGTCCATGTGACGGAGCCCATTGATGCCTTCACCAAGCTGGCCTTTGAATCGGAGTTCCAGCAGCTGAGCCCTGGCGGTGCCATCAGCTATGTGGAGGTGCCCAATATGCAGCAGAATCTGGACGCGGTGCTGCAGGTGATGCAGTTCATCTACGACAACATCATGTACGCCGAGCTGAACACCAAGAGCGACTACTGCCAGGTCTGCGGCTTCGACGGCGAGATTCAGATTCAGGACGACGATGGCAAGCTGGTTTGGGTCTGCCCTAACTGCGGCAACACCGACCAGAGCAAAATGAACGTCGCCCGCCGCACCTGCGGCTACATCGGCACCCAATACTGGAACCAGGGCCGGACCCAGGAAATCAAGGACCGGGTTTTGCACCTGTAAATATTCAAAAAAAGAGCCGCTTTGCGGCTCTTTTTTGATGATCAGGAGATAAATGATTGTTTAGCGCACTAAAATAATGCTGTCATTGCGAGGAGCGAAGCGACGTGGCAATCCCCTACGGCTACGCACAATGTGCAACAACCACCAAAGTACCCGGAATATCCGGGGGGTTGCCACGGCCCTTCGGGCCTCGCAATGATATGCGTTTTATTCATTTACCGTATCATTTCCCCTGCGGTATTTTTGAAATAAAACACGCGGCATTTGCTTTCCGGAGGCTCCGGGGTATCCAGGGCGAAGAGGCCATAGAGGGCATCGGCTTGGTTTTCGATTTTTTGATAAGGATGGTCGATTTTTTCGCCAATATTGGGAAAATAGCCGGATTTTCTGGCGTTCTTCAGTATTTCTCTGCCTTTGTCGTTAAAGGCCAGGACCCGGGTGTAGGGAATGGGGGCGTCCATATCGGCTTGGGTCAGACCCAGGAAGGCGCACAGGATCATTCGGTCGATCCGGGTGCGGGTGTAGCGCTTGGATTTGACTGCCGTGGCGATTTGCTCCAGGGTGGCCTCCTGGCGGGCGGCGTGCATCAGCTTGCGCCACAGGCCCTCGGAGCCGAAGGGAACGGCTTCAAATTCCGCCTCCGTCATCATTCGCAGACGGCCCAGAATGGCCCGCTCTCCGGCGGACAGGCTGTGGAAAGAGGTGTTCTGAAAAATTTCGCGGGCCGGTTCGGGGATGTGGGATTTCCAATCGTGACCCTTCAGCATCAGACCTCGGACTGCCGTGGCAGAGGGGTTTTCCGTATCTACGTTTACGTCATGATAACTGCCATCCCGGTGGATGGGCATGGGTTCCATGGCTTGGTTTTGCGACAGGATGGCCTTGCAGTATTCCACCGCCAGAATGTTGTTGGGGGTGGCGAGGATTTCTCCCATTTCTCCCAATGCCGCGGCCCGGGCAGCGGGGAAGGACTTCCCCTGATCCAATTGTGCCCGGAGGGCCACCTTAAAATCTTCAGAAAGAAGCACCTTCGCTGTATCCATCAGGGCGGTTTTATCGTTGGTTTCCGCACCGAAGCAGAGCCCGTCGCAGAATTTTCCTAAAATTTCGACACCCTTTGCCGCAAACCCCTCCGCCGAGGACAGGGCCGCCGTTACGGGCAATTCCAAAACCAGGTCAGCCCCGCACAACACTGCCCCTTTGGCCCGGTGGGATTTGTCGATGATGGCAGGATGCCCCCGCTGGACAAAATTTCCGCTCATCAGGCAAACCACGGCCGCATCCTGCTGCCGCAGCTGCTCCAATTGCTTTTGGTGCCCCAGATGGAGGGGGTTATACTCGCAGATAATGCCAACTGTTTTCAAAATTATCCCTCCATTTCAAAAATAAGGGTTGAGATTTTTCGTCAAATGCGGTAAAATAGCTTTAGCTATGGGTATCATACCACAAAGTGCGAAAAATGAAAATATTTATTTTAGGAGGACTATTCCAATGAACGTTCTGGTTATCAATGCCGGCAGCTCCAGCCTGAAGTATCAGCTCATGAACCCCGAGACCGGTGATGTTTCCGCCAAGGGTCTGTGCGAGCGGATCTATATCGACGGCCGTCTGACCCACAAGGTCGGCGACAACAAGGTGGTCAAGGACATCCCCATGCCCAGCCACTCCGAGGCCATTGCCGCGGTTCTGGACATTTTGGTTGACCCCGTTGATGGCGTTATCAAGTCCGTTGACGAAATCGACGCTGTTGGCCACCGGGTGCTCCACGGCGGTATGGAGTTCTCTGACTCCTGCATCATCGATGATGCTGTCATCGCCGCCATCGAGAAGTGCATCCCCCTGGGCCCCCTGCACAACCCCGCCAACCTGATGGGCATCCGTGCCTGCCAGGCCGTTATGCCCAAGACCCCCCAGGTTGCTGTGTTCGACACCGCTTTCCACATGACCATGCCCCCCAAGGCTTACCGCTATGCCATCCCCACCGAGTACTACGAGAACGACCAGATCCGCCGCTACGGCTTCCACGGCACCTCCCACAAGTATGTGGCCCGTCGCGCTGCTGAGCTGGTGGGCAAGAAGGAGTTCAAGATGGTCAACTGCCATCTGGGCAACGGTTCTTCTCTGTCTGCTGTGAAGAACGGCCAGTGCCAGGATACCTCCATGGGTCTGACTCCTCTGTGCGGCGTGCCCATGGGCACCCGTTCCGGTGATATCGACGCCGCTGTTGTGCAGTTCATCTGTAACAAGTACGGCATGAATGTGGATGATTGCCTGAATATGCTGAACAAGAAGTCCGGTGTGCTGGCTGTTTCCGGCGTGTCCTCCGACTTCCGTGATCTGGAGTCCGGCGCCGCCAATGGTAACCAGGACTGCCGTCTGGCTCTGGACAAGTTCTGCTACGAGGTGGCCAAGTACGTTGGCTCCTACGCTGCCGCTCTGAATGGCATTGACGTGCTGACCTTCACCGCCGGTGTTGGCGAGAACGGCCCCGACACCCGCGCCGCTGTCTGCTCCTACCTGGAGTTCATGGGCGTGAAGCTGGACCCCGAGAAGAACAACGTCCGTGGCAAGGAAACTCTGATTTCCACCCCCGATTCCAAGGTTCAGGTTTGGGTCATCCCCACCAACGAAGAGCTGATGATCGCGCAGGACACCGCTGAGCTGGTCAACGCCGCAAAGTAAGATTGATATTTTTGAGCCGCCGCATTTTTGCGGCGGCTCTTATTTTTTTTTGGGTGGTGCTCTAAATGGTTGTTTAGCGTACTAAGATCATGCTGTCATTGCGAGCCAGTGCGCACACAGCTTCGCGCTAAGAG
This sequence comes from Faecousia sp., assembly GCA_045540495.1. GTDB lineage: Bacteria > Bacillota > Clostridia > Oscillospirales > Oscillospiraceae > Faecousia. The sequence continues at coordinate 100 of JAZQHH010000015.1, read as the reverse complement.
CCGCCTACGGCGGTTGCGCTACGCATAGTCTGCGGACTTATGGCGTGGCAATCCCCCGGATTTCCAGGGCACTTTGGTGGTTATCGCACATTGTACGTAG
>JAZQHH010000014.1:0-5488 GCA_045540495.1 Faecousia sp. | reverse complement strand
ACAATGTAGAATGGGATTATCCATAGATTTTGGTGCGAATTAGGACCAAAGTTGTACCAGGAGATTGCCACGGCCTGCGGCCTCGCAATGACATGGTTGTTGTAGCTGGGTGCGCCGTTTTAGGCCACTAAACAATCATTTACACCAGAATCTTGCGTCTTGCACCAAAATATGATAAAATCACATCAAACAACAAGGAGGGCTGCGTTATGGCAATCAATACCCCGAAAACTTACCGCAACCAAATCATGTACAGCGTCTACGTCCGCAATCACACCCCGGAGGGCACCTTCCAGGCCCTGCGGCGGGATTTGAGCCGCATCAAATCCCTGGGTGTGGATATCATCTGGCTCATGCCCATTCACCCCATCGGCGAGAAAGCCCGAAAGGGTACCCTGGGCAGCCCCTATGCCATCAGCGACTACCGGGCGGTGAACCCGGAGTACGGCACTCTGGAGGATTTTAAGGCCCTGGTGGCGGACATCCACAGCTTGGGCATGAAGTGCATCATCGATGTGGTCTATAATCACACTTCCCCCGATTCCTGGCTGGTGGCGAACCATCCGGAGTGGTTCTACCACAAGCCGGACGGCAGCTTCGGCAACCATGTGGGGGACTGGTCGGACATTGTGGACCTGGACTACACCCAGCGGGATTTGTGGGATTACCAGATTGATACCCTGAAAATGTGGGCGGAAATTGTGGATGGCTTCCGCTGCGATGTGGCGCCGCTGCTGCCCATGGCCTTCTGGCAGAAGGCCCGGGAGGCGGTGGAGCAGGTGCGCCCCGGCTGCTTCTGGCTCAGCGAATCCGTGGAGCCGGGCTTCATCACCTATCTGCGGAGCCAAAATCTGGTAGCCCACACCGATTCCGAGGTGCTGGAGGTCTTTGACGCGGCCTATGATTATGACATCTGGGGCACCTTCAAGGCATATTTGGAGGGCAATGCGCCCCTCAGCGCCTATGCCGAGGCGGTGAATGGCCAGGAGGCTCTGTACGCCGACCATTATGTGAAGCTGCGCTACCTGGAAAATCACGACCAGGACCGGGCGGCCCACATTATCCCCGACGAAAAATCTCTGCTGAACTGGACGGCCTTTCTCTATTTCCAGAAGGGCATGACCCTGCTCTTTGGGGGCCAGGAGGTGGGCACGGCCCATCGCCCCGACCTGTTCGGTAAGGACGATGTGAACTGGAACACCGGCCGGGATTATTCCGACTATCTGCGCCGCCTGGCGAAGCTGAAGCGGGAGCCGCTGGTTGCCGACAGCGCCTACCACGTCTCCGCCCTGGCCGGGGATGTTCTGCTTGCCACCCATGAGAAGAACGGGCAAAAACTGCTGGGCCTCTTCAGCGTCCGTGGCAACCCCTGCCAGGTGGAGACTGGCCTGCCCGATGGCCGGTATGAAAATCTGCTTACCGGAGAAACGGTGGAAATCACCGGTGGCAGAATAAATCTGGACGGCGCACCGGTTGTGATGAAAGTTTGATAATAGCCAGTAGGGGAGGGTCTTGACCCTCCCTTCAGCGTGTCGATAAAGAGGTAAAGGGTTGTTGTGATTATCCATAGGGCGGGGAAGCTGTCCCAACTGTGCAATTTAGAAATTGAGCGGTATCGTTCCGTGAATCGAGTCGCTCAAACCAGGAAAGTGGGGGCAGGAGTAGCCAGCACCCTACGTTGTGTCGGAAATAACACCTTGCTTTCGAAAACCTTGTTTAGGGGGATAAGACCGCTGCGCCGCATACTCCTCCTATTTATAAGGAAATAAAATCCAGTAAATAATTGACAATTCGCTTGAATTATGATACACTGTCTAAAAAGGTATTAGCATCGTAGATTAGTTCTTGAATTGGAGGTGTAGAAAATGCGCTAATGATTGCAATTGTAATTGTATTGATGTCAATCCCTCCCTTTGAGGTATGTGCAGTACAGGAGGAACAGTTTTTATCTAATTATCTCACAGATGAGGAATACTATCCTGCAAATTATACTGGGTATGATTATCCGATTCGCCCCGGAACTGCGGAATGGGAAGCACTACCTGATCATCAAGCGATGGTTGAAGCCTGCATGATTCCTGAGCATATTTTATCAACGATGACATCAGAAGAGCTAGCTCAAACAATTCTGGCATACCCTCTCCTTGTGGATATCTTCGCCTATGATGATTATGATTTAGGCCTTGAAATTGTAACTAAACATTTTAATGGGTTAACTGAGTTTTCGAAACGTGAGGATAGTGCGTCTGAGTTGGCGAATCTATATGCAGAAAATGCTCTTAATTCGATAAATGTCGATGTGGTAAAGATGGAGGCGGATGGTAGCTCTGCTTCAATTAGTAGGGACGATATGTTATCGAAAGAGTACTTTCGGGGTATGGTGCTTGATGTATTATTGCAAAATGATACATACTCCCAAAAATTAACAAACGATGATGTGATTAATTTATCCAAAGTTGCGTCGAATAGAGCGCAAGTGATAAACCAGAACCAAATGGTAGAAGTGGAACCTATGGTCGTTTCTGGGGATACGGATATAATGACGACAGAATCCTATACAATCCTTTATCGAGTAAGTGCGGAAATTGTATTTACAGATCAAAAGATTCTTTCAGTTACAGGAGGCGGTGTTACACTCTATACGACTGAGTGGCGAAACATATGGATGTGTTCTGATGGTGTGAAGCGTTATACCTTACATGAAGATATGTCGGAAGAGGAAAAAACTGCAATAAACAATGAGTTTTATGCAGTATATAAAATTACGCCAACGGCCCAACCGACCATTAAGTACAACTGCCATTCCTACGCATGGTATTGGCAGAATCCCGCAAATCCTTATTGGATAAATGATCCTAGTGTTTATTTACTGACAAGATCGGAGAAAGATTTGGAAGATGTACTTGTCCAGAATAAAGTAGTTTATTACGAATCTACGGATGGTAGTTATGAAAATCCTACGCACAGTGGCGTTGTGATCGGTATAACGGAATCGTCCGGTAATCGTAATTTTACAATAAGATCAAAATGGGGTATGAGTGGCTTATATGAGCATGATCTCAGTAATTGTCCCTATTATTACAATGAAGATAATTCTTCGCTGGTTTCGGATTATGGCTTCTATCCTGGGTAAGAAAGGTCTTTGAAGTATGATGCAAAAACGCATTGCGATTCTTTTGCTGGCATTTCTTCTTGCCGGTTGCAGTGAGAAAAAGCCTGTCGAAACCACCGATCCCCAATCCCAGACTACTGAAGCAACGGTACCTCCCATAAAAGAGATGGACTCCCTATCCACCGAGCTGGTGCTGAATTTGCGGGGGGATACTATGGTCACAACCGATGGACGGGTGATCCGCGGGCGGGATGCTTCCACCAACGATCCCCGATCTGAAAGCGAACGTTTCGCGGATGCGGAAAAAGAAAATGGAACATTCGATGAAAACAGCTTGTTGATCCTGCGCTTTGCGGATCAGGTTCCCGTCTTGATTGACTGGTACACAAGAGATGGTTTTGGGCAATCCAATCAGGGCAGCATTGCCTGCGATGGTCAAGCACAGATCGAGATCCCATTGGGGAACAATTTGGGTAGCGCGCTTGGATCCAATCTGGATAAGCTCCCAAGCCGAAGGATTTCCCTTGTTTGTCGTTACCCAGATCGCTCTGTGGAATATTTGCTGGTCATGAAAAAGGATGTTGAATGGATAGAACCTTAGTTTTGGGATTGTGAAAATTAAATAAAGCTGTAAATTCCCCGCAAAAGTCAGGAAACGCCCTTACTTTTGCGGGGAAAAATCTTACTGAATGTTTTATTTCCGATTTTATAACAACTTTTTTGCAAAAAAAGTGTTCTGGAAATAAATAATATTTGCTTTTTAGTGATATTTATGATAACATATCCTTGATTGTGTATCCAAACGCCCGGAATGGGGCGTTCCAAATAATTTTTGAGGTGAAAAGAGTGCAAGTCGAGAAAATCGCCCAGGCTTTCCGCATCGACGGTCAGCCCATCAGCTGCAAGGAGTTCGGCAGCGGCCACATCAACTACACGGTAAAGGTGTTGACCGACACGGGCAGCGAATATGTGCTCCAGCGAATCAATAAATATGTGTTTAAGGACCCCGTTCGGCTGATGGAGAATGTCAGCTCCGTCACCGATTTTCTGCGCAGTCGGGTGGAGGACCCCCGGATGGCCCTGCATTTCATTTCCACCCACGAGGGCCCCTTCTGGTTCCTGGACGACGAGGGCGAATATTGGCGGATGTACGATTTTATCGGCGGCTTCTGCCTGGATGCCCCCGAGAGCGAGGAGGACTTCTATCAGAGCGCTCTGGCCTTTGGCCGGTTCCAGCATATGCTCTCCGAGTTCCCGGCTCATACCCTGTTTGAGACCACCCCCGAGTTCCACAACACCATCGACCGCTACCGCCAGCTTCGGGAATCCATCGAAGCCAACGCCGCCGGCCGGCTGGACAGCGTCAAGGACGATGTGGCCTTCCTGATGGAGCGGGAGGAGCTGGGATGCACCCTCCAGCGGCCCCGCGAACGCGGCGAGCTGCCCCTGCGGGTCACTCACAACGATACCAAGCTGAACAACGTTCTGCTGGATAAGGAAACCCGGACTTCCCTGTGCGTCCTGGACCTGGACACCGTCATGCCCGGCCTGAGCCTGTATGATTTCGGCGATTCCATCCGCTTCGGCGCCGCCACCGCCGCCGAGGATGAGCAGGACCTGTCCAAAATGTCCATGGACCTGCACCTGTTTGAGGTTTATACCAAGGGTTTCCTGGAGGCCGCCACTTCTCTGACCGATAAGGAAGTGGAGATGCTGCCCATGGGTGCTTTCGTCATCACCCTGGAGCTGGCCACCCGGTTCATGAAGGATTACCTGGATGGGGACCTCTACTTCAAGACCGCCTACCCCGAGCATAACCTGGTTCGGGCCCGGGCCCAGATGAAGCTGGCTGCCGATATGCAGAGCAAGCTGGAGGATATGAACCGCATCGTGGCGGAAGTTGCCGCAAAAGTGCGTAATTGAGGAGAAGACTATGGAATATTTAGGCATTAAGTTTGATTTGAAGCACGTTCCCGCCCTGGACCCGGATTTCATCCCCTTCGGCGTGTGGACCGATGCTTACCTGAAGGGTGCCAAGAAGCCCGTGGCCATCGCCGTGGAGCGGGATAAGGGCCATGTGTCCGTCCGGCACACCTATATTCACGGCACCCCCGACATGGCTGAGGCCGACTACCGCTATATCGAGCGCTACGTCAAGTTCCTGCTGTGGTCCATCGGCGGCTTCCGGGTCAGCGTCTGCGGCTGCTCCGAGATTGCCAAGCAGCTCCAGGAGGCCTACACTGCCGACGGTGTCCGGTTCTTCGACTACGATTTCTTCCAGAAGCTCTACGAGCGGGAGCTGGAAATCCTGGACCTGCCCCTGAACGAGTGCCCCGCCCCCAACGAATCCCCCCGGCCCATCGGCGGCCATATGGA
>JAZQHH010000013.1:0-3525 GCA_045540495.1 Faecousia sp. | reverse complement strand
AACACCGAAATACATCCAGTATTGCTGGTGTTTTCGTGACTTCAATTTGCGACAAAATATCCACCGCCCGCTCGAAAATCAGTTTTTAGAGGGCCCCGGTTGTTTACAATAGCGCCCCTTGCCCCTCCTCATTTATGAGGGGGCGAGGGGATTTTCTAATCTAATACTAATTTTTAATAAAAACCTTTCGTTTTTATTAAAAAGGCACCGCCTGTAGGCGCTGCCGATTTTGTTATTTTCGAAATGGAAAATAACAAAATCCCGTCTCATAATGATCTTCATATTAAAAACTTCAATTCTCACGAATTAAAGTTTTTAATTGAATATCAGTATAAACAATCCTTTTCAAACCCTTGCAATTTGGGGGATCGCTATTTATAATATATCCGAAAACATGATGAGAAGAGGCGCAGTATGAAACCTTGGCAGCATTTCAAAACCATCACCGCCCATCGTATCCTTGTGATGAAAGGGTGCTTCAAAATGGGCCTGTATAAGCAGGGATTGACCCACGACCTTTCCAAATATTCCCCGGTGGAATTTTGGAACGGTGCCCGCTATTATCAGGGGGTCCGCAGCCCCAACGCCGCCGAGCGGGAGGAGAAGGGCTACAGCGAGGCCTGGATGCACCACAAGGGCCGCAACCGCCATCACTATGAATACTGGACCGATATGAATAAGGAAACCCGCACCTACGAAGCGGTTCCCATGCCCCGCAAATATCTGGCGGAAATGGTGGCGGACCGGCTGGCGGCCTGTAAGATTTACGAAAAGGAAAAATTCGATCCCGGTTCCCCGCTGCGTTACCTGATGAGAAGCCGGGAAAAAGATTTGATGCACCCCCAGACTCGCAAGGAGCTGGAATTTCTGCTGACCATGCTTCAGGAAAAGGGGGAAAAGGAAACCCTCCGTTACATCCGCTGCAATGTGCTGAAAGGAGAGTCCTTTCCTTGGGAAACTTTGTAAGGATGGAAAACAATTCAACTTAATACGGGCGCAATCCTTCGCAGAAATTGGATTTTGTTTCATAATCGTTCATAAATTGTGATATATTTGTTCACATGCCGTAAGATATCGGTTCATTTTGTACAATCTACCGATAGCGTTTTTCAAAAAGCTATGGTATAATCCAATCCGAAATGGACGGGGTATGCAAGGGCTTGCCCGCTGAAATAAGAGGAATGTCGTGGCTGTTTATTGACATTCTTCTTTCGTTGTGTTACTATATATAAAATTATGCCCATAAATGGCAATATTTGTTGTCTGAATGAATGGAGGAAATTATTATGTATCAAAAGCCTTATGTGATCGCCGAGGCCGGCTGCAACCATATGGGCTCCATGGAGATTGCCCATGACCTGATCAAAACCGCTGCCTACTACTGCAAGGCCGATGCCATCAAATTCCAGAAGCGCTGCCCCAAGGAACTGCTGACCGAGGAGCAGTACAATGCCCCCCATCCCAACCCCGTCAATTCCTATGGCGACACCTACGGTGCCCACCGGGAGTTCCTGGAGCTGACCGTGGAGCAGCACGCCCAGCTGAAGGCTTGGTGCGAGGAGTGCGGCATCGTCTACTCCACCTCCGTCTGGGATATGACCAGCGCCAAGGAGATCGCCTCCCTGAACCCCGAATTTATCAAGATTCCCTCCGCCTGCAACACCCATTTCGAGATGCTGCAGTGGCTGTGCGACAATTATCAGGGCGAGATCCAGCTGTCCTTCGGCATGACCAGCCACGAGGAAGAGGAGCAGATCGTTCAGCTCTTCGAGAAGAACGGCCGGGCCAAGGACCTGGTGCTGTTCAACTGCACCTCCGGCTATCCCGTGCCCTACGCCGATGTGTGCCTGCTGGAAATCAGCCGGATGCGTCAGGCCTATGAGCATCGGGTGAAGGCCATCGGCTTCTCCGGCCATCATCTTGGCACCGCCGTTGACGTTGCCGCATATACTTTGGGGGCCCACATTGTGGAGCGCCACTACACCATCGATCGGACCTGGAAGGGCACCGATCATGCCGCCTCCCTGGAGCCCCAGGGCATCCGTCAGCTGGTGGATGACCTGTCCGCCGCTCATCAGGCTCTGACCTACAAGTCTGCCGAGATCCTGCCCATCGAACAGGTTCAGCGGGATAAGCTGAAATATCGCAAGCACTGAGAACGATCTGCCGCCCCACGGCGGCTGAGAGGGAGAGCGAAAAATGATAGAATCTCTGCATTACTATTCCATTGAGCCCACTGCTTCCATCCTCGAGGCGCTGAAGAAGATTGACAGCAATCAAAAAGGCTTTCTGGTGGTCACCGATGCCCGGAACCGGGCCATCGGCACCATTACCGATGGTGATATCCGCCGGGCCTTTATCCGCGGAAAATCCGTGGGCAGCTGTATTGATGATGTTTACAACCGGGATTTTACGTTTCTGAAACTGTCCGATGGCATTATGACTGCGGCGGAGCTGTTCAAAAGAGCTTCCATTAAATTCCTTCCCATCGTCAACAACTGTGGGGAGCTGGTTAATGTCATTACCAAAACCCAGATGCATACGCTGCTTCTGATGGATATTCATGCGGATTTGAACTACGATTTCCGGGAACTGGACAATCAGGAGGTCAATCAGGACGCCTTCCAGCGGCCCTGGGGCTTTTATAAGACCACGGTTCTCAACGATTATTTCCAGTCCAAGGTCATTTCCGTTTTTCCCCATGAAAAACTGAGCCTCCAGTCTCATAACCGGCGGGAGGAGCATTGGATTGTGGCCCACGGCGTGGGCGTTGTCCAGGTGGATGATGAGCTGATCCCGGTTTCCCGGGGGTCCTCGGTTTACATCCCCATCGGCGCCAAGCACCGGCTGACCAATACCGACGATCAGGAATCTCTGATTCTGGTTGAGGTTCAGATCGGCGACTACTTTGGCGAAGACGATATCGTTCGCTACGAAGATACCTACGGCAGAGCCTGACGCTCGCCCTTCATGGCATACTCCCCCCTGGCGGTTTGGCCGCCCAAGACAGAATAGAGAGGTCGTGTGTTTATGGAAACCGTTACGCAGGAAAAAGAGCAACTGGTCGTTCTGGACCGGAAGGAGCAGCTGCATACCAAACGTGGCTATTGGGTCCTTCGTCGGGGACAGGATATCCTGTTTTCCCTGATCGCCCTGCTGATTCTGTGTCCCATTATGCTGATCGTGGCCCTGGTGGTCTACATTGATGACCCCCATGGCAGTCCCTTCTTTGCCCAGACCCGTTGCGGCCGGGATGGGAAACTTTTCAAAATGTATAAGTTCCGCAGTATGTATATGGATGCCGAAGAGCGGCTGAAGGACCTGCTGAAGGACAATGAGATGGATGGCCCCGCCTTCAAAATGAAGGATGATCCCCGGATCACCCGGGTTGGCGGCTTTATCCGCAAGACCAGCCTGGATGAGCTGCCCCAGCTGTGGAATATCCTCAAGGGAGATATGAGCGTCGTCGGCCCTCCGCCCCCCCTGCCCCCCCTAGTGCTGCAGTATATTCAGCTGCAGATCCTG
>JAZQHH010000012.1:0-3461 GCA_045540495.1 Faecousia sp. | reverse complement strand
TTGGCCCCCGACTTCCGGTCGGTCATTTCCCCGATGGCGGCCACCACCAGCGGCTTGTCCTGCGCGTAGGTCACGCCGTACCACTTGTCATTGGACGAGAGCATCCGGATCTGTGCTTTTCCGGCCTTCAGCAAGTCGCCGGCAGCTACGGGCAGCAAAATTTCGGCTTTCATGGGATTCTTGGGCGCTTCGTCGGCCAAAAATGCCGGGAATTTTGCTTCCAGCTCTGAAAGGAAGCTGGCGGTGAAGCCAAACAGATTCATGCTCACCAGGGTCAGCGGCGGCAGCTCTTCCCAGTGTTCGCCGTCCAGAGTAAAGCGGATGGCGTCGCCCTGCTTTTCGATCCGGGTCCGCTCCACGATGGAAGCCAGGTTTCCCTGTTCATCCACAGAGCATACGCCGCGGGAAACGCTGCCATAGTCGCTGACGGTGTTTTTCAGATAGTAGCCAACCATGCAGTAATCGTACTTTTCCCCGTCCTTTGCCTGGCAAAGCGCGTCAAAAACGGTCTGAAACGCACTTTTTCCGTAATAATCGTCGGCATTGATCACGGCAAACGGCGCACCGCCAATGGCTTCTTTCGCGCAGAGGATGGCGTGGCCCGTGCCCCAGGGCTTGACCCGGCCCTCCGGCACGGGGAATCCTTCCGGCAGCTTATCAAGCTCCTGATAAGCATAGCGGATCTTTAAGGGGCTCTTTTCCAGCCGCTTGCCCACCGTGTCCATAAAGTCCTGGCGGATTGCCTCTTTAATGATGATCACAGCGGTGCGGAAGCCCGCCCGGTATGCGTCATACAGCGAGTAGTCCAGGATCGCCTCGCCCCGGCGGCCCACCGGGTCGATCTGCTTGAGCCCGCCGTAGCGGCTGCCCATGCCGGCGGCCATTACCACAAGAACCGGTTGTTTGCCCATAACACAGCCTCCTAAACGCCTTTTCTTTCATTATACCGCGGATCCCGGAAAAAACAAGGGGGATTTTGTACCTTCCGGACGGGGGATTTTTTCGGAAAAGGCAAAATCGGATATTGCTATTTTTGTTCCGGTGTGGTAAAATTGACAAAATATAAGCTTTTGCTTTGTGTACCTTCGGAGGTTTCTATGAAGCAAGTGAAAAAGGTCCTGACCTATGGCTGTATCATGGTTTTGGCCGTAGTCTGCGCGCTGAACTATAATCTGTTTGTCTTCCCCAACCAGTTCGCGCCGTCCGGCATCAACGGTATCTGCACCATGATCCAGTACCTCACCGGCATCAGTGTGGGCTACTTGAGCCTGATCATCAATATTCCTCTGGCCATTTGGGTGTATATCAAGGTCAGCCACTCTCTGGCGGTCCGCTCCATGGTGTATGTGGTCACCATGTCCGTGAGCCTGGTGTTGCTGGAAAAGGTGGATCTTTCCGCTTTTGTGTATGATACTCAGAGCAGCGTCATTCTGGGCCCGTTGGTGGCAGGTATCATCTTCGGCAGCTCTTACAGCCTGCTGGTCAAAGCCAGCGCCAACAGCGGCGGCATGGACTTCATCGCCGCGGTGATCCACAAAAAGCGGCCGGATATGAATTTCTTTTACATTATCTTCGCCATGAATACCATGGTGGCCATCGCGTCCTACTTTGTCTACGATTACAAGATCGAGCCGGTGCTGCTGTGCATCCTCTATTCCTTCACTTCCAGTACCGTTACGGACAAGCTGACCAAAGGCGGCCGCAGCGCTATCCGCTTCGAGATCGTCACGGACCATCCGGACGAGATCTCCGATGCCATCATCCATAAGCTGCACCACAGTGCCACCCTGATCCCCGCCAAGGGCATGTACCTGGGCAAGGAAACCTACATTTTGGTCTGCGTCATCAACAAGAACCAGATCGCCATGCTCTCCGAGATCGTCCGCGGCACGCCCAATACCTTCGCTGTTATGAGCCAGGTGGGCGAAGTGATGGGCAATTTCAAGCGTCTGGACAGCCAGGGCAATCTTCAGGTGGAAATCCTGGATGCCGGTGATAAAGTGTAAACAAGCCAATTTCTACATATTGTACTTATTTTCCATTATTTCAGGAGGTAATTTCCCATGGCCTACTATTATCCCGAACCCAGCCATACCTTCAGCGAGTACCTGCTGATCCCCGGCTATACTTCCGAGGATTGCATCCCCGACCGTGTCAGCCTGCGCACCCCCCTGGTCAAGTACCGCAAGGGCCAGGAGGAATGCCCCATCAGTCTCAATATCCCTTTGACTTCTGCCATCATGCAGTCGGTCTCCAATGATACCCTGGCCATCGCCCTGGCAAAGGAAGGCGGTATCAGCTTCATTTTCGGCTCCCAAAGCATCGAATCCCAGGCTGCCATGGTGGCCCGTGTGAAAAATTACAAGGCAGGTTTTGTAGTTTCCGCCTCCAACCTGACCCCGGACCATACCCTCTCCGATGTGCTGAACCTGAAGGCATCCAACGGTTTCTCCACCGTGGCCATCACCGATGACGGCACCGCAACCGGTAAGCTTTTGGGCATCGTCACCTCCCGTGACTACCGTGTTTCCCGTATGAGCCCCACCGACAAGGTCTCCACCTTTATGACCCCCCGGGAAAAGCTGGTGGTCGCCCCCAAGGAGACCACGCTGAAGCAGGCCAACGATATTATCTGGGATCATAAGCTCAATTCCCTGCCCATTGTGGACGAAAACGATCATCTGATGTATTTCGTCTTCCGCAAGGACTACGCTTCCCACAAGGCCAACCCCCTGGAGCTGCTGGACAGTGAAAAGCGCTACCTGGTAGGCGCCGGTATCAATACCCGTGACTATGCCACCCGCATTCCCGCCCTGCTGGCTGCCGGTGCCGATGTGCTGTGCATCGATTCTTCCGAAGGCTATACCTGCTGGCAGGAAAAGACCATTGCCTGGGTCCGGGAGCATTACGGTGACTCCGTCAAGATCGGCGCAGGCAATGTTGTGGACCGGGACGGCTTCCTGTTCCTGGCCAAAGCCGGCGCGGATTTTGTCAAAGTCGGTATCGGCGGCGGTTCTATCTGCATCACCCGGGAGACCAAGGGCATCGGCCGCGGCCAGGCCACCGCACTGATCGAAGTAGCCGCAGCCCGGGACGAATACTTCCGCGAGACCGGCATCTATGTGCCCATCTGCTCCGACGGCGGTATCGTTCATGACTACCACATGACCCTGGCTCTGGCCATGGGCGCGGATTTCCTCATGCTGGGCCGTTATTTCGCCCGGTTCGACGAATCCCCCACCCCCAAGGTCATGGTGGGCGGCGCTTATATGAAGGAATACTGGGGCGAAGGCTCCAACCGCGCCCGCAACTGGCAGCGCTATGACCTGGGCGGTTCCTCCAAGCTGAGCTTTGAAGAGGGCGTGGATTCCTACGTCACCTACGCCGGTTCTCTGCATGACAATGTGGAGGCCAGCCTGTACAAGGTAAAGTCCACCATGTGCAACTGCGGCGTTACCACC
>JAZQHH010000011.1:0-10137 GCA_045540495.1 Faecousia sp. | reverse complement strand
TCGAGGCCTCTTGAACCCCATTCAAGCGCGATACCAAACTTCGCCACACCCGGATGTTTGCTTGCGTCTCACGACAGCTTCGATATAATATCACACCTTGCCGCAAAATGCAAGCATTATTTTTGATTTTTTGAAAAAATTTTTTCTTACTCGCCCCGCTCGCTGCTGACGACCTTGCCGATGTTCCAAAGATGGGCGACGGCGCGCTCTGCTTCGGCCTTTTCTGCGTCATCGTCATACTCTACATACACCGTGTGGGCGCTGCAATCCACGCACTCCACCTGCACGCACCAGCCGCCCTCGTGCATCAGCATTCCGGCGCCACGACAGATGGGGCACTCTTCCAGTTCAATGATATTATCCATTCCGTTCACTCCTTATCGAAACACTTCTCCCGCCGCGTCGTAAATCTCCTCCCGGCGGTATTTGACATGATCCGGCTTCAGCTCCGGCAAATACTTTTCAATGGCGGCATACAGCTGCATGGGATTCAGGGTCGGATTCTGGCAGCAAACCTGGGCCTTCACTTCAATCACATCCAGCCAGGTTTCCACCGCCAGGGCACGAATCATCGGAATAATGTCCTGTTCCGTTATGCCGTTCTTTCCCTTCTTTTCCACAACCAGGGACTTCCGGGCGAACAGCTCCCGCAGCATATCTCCGGCTCCATCGGGGGCAAAATCATCATATTCCATGGTCAGGGCGCACTGCAGCACTGCCAGCTCCTTGATTTTGCGACCATTTTCGTAAACATCCAGCACTCTCACCCCTTCTACAAGGGCGGCGTTGAGTCGTTCCCGGATTTCTTCGCAGGTCGCCGCAGCGCCATCCAGCTCAAAATCCAGCAGCTCGCAATGGCTCCGGACCCCCACGGAAAGGGGCAGCGCAATGGACACCGAGGGCCGGGGATTGAAGCCCTGAGTATGGGTCAGCGGCAGCCCGGCCCGCTTGAAGGCCCGCTGGAACAGCCGCATCAGATCCAAGTGGGACATCCAGACCGCCTTGCCGGTCTTTTCAAATAACGCTCTAGGCATCGCAGCCCACCTCCTTCAGCAGCCCGTTGGCGCCGCATCCGGCGCAGCCCTGGCGGCAGTCCGGGGTCACCAGCGCCTCATATGCCCGCTTGCGCTCCCGGAGCAGGAATTTTTTGCTGACACCCACATCCATAGGGTCCCAGGCCAGCAATTCGTCTTCCCCAAAGCCACGGGTCGTATAGAAATCCATATCCACGCCCTGTTCCCTGAAGGCATCCAGCCACAGGTCATAGCGGAAATATTCATCCCAGCCATCCAGCCGGGCACCGTTGCGGACGGCGGCCTCAATCACCGGGCCCAGACGCCGGTCGCCCCGGGCCATCACGGCCTCCAGGCGGCTCAGATCGGGGGTGTGGTAGTTGTATTCGATGGATTTGGAATAGAAATGTTCCTTCAAAAGGCGGCACCGGCGCAGGTATTCCGCCGGCTCAATCTGGCGTTCCCATTGGAAGGGAGTGTGGGGCTTCGGCACAAAGTAGGCGGTAGCCACATGGACCCGCAGGCCACGCTTCTTGTTTACCGCACATTCTTTCCAGGTTTTAATGACTTTGTACACCAAATCCGCAATTCCCAGAACATCCTCGTCGGTTTCCGTGGGCAACCCCAGCATGAAATAGAGCTTTACATTGTTCCAGCCGCCGGAAAAGGCGTTGGCGCAGGTGGTCAGAATCTCTTCTTCCGTCAGGTTCTTGTTGATCACATCCCGCAGCCGTTGGGTTCCGGCCTCCGGCGCGAAGGTCAAGCCGCTTTTGCGGACGGTCTGGAGCTTTTCCATCAGCTCCCGGGAGAAGTTATCCGCCCGGAGGGAGGGGACCGACAGGTTGATTTTATTTTCGGCGCAGTAGGGGATCAGCCGGTCGGTCAGCTCCTTCAGCTGCCGATAATCAGAGGTCGAAAGACTCGAAAGGGTAATCTCATTATTGCCGGAATCGGTCAGTGTCTCCACCGCCTGCTGATAAAGCACATCGGCGCTCTTGCGCCGCACCGGGCGGCAGGAAAAGCCCGCCTGGCAGAACCGGCAGCCCCGGATGCAGCCCCGGAACACCTCCAGATTCGCCCGGTCGTGGACGATTTCCGTGGAGGGAACAATCATCTTGGTGGGCCAGTAGGCTTCGTCCAGATTCTCGATGATTCGCTTGGTGATGGTGGTGGGAACATCCCTGAGAGGTACGATGGCCTTCAAGGTCCCATCATCATTATATTCATGGCGGTAAAAAGAGGGCACATAAATACCGGGAATCTTCGCCACGGCCTCCAAAAATGAATCCTTAGTCCAGTTTTCGGCCTTGGCCCGATCGTAAAGGGAAATGATCTCCGGCGTGATTTCCTCCCCTTCACCCAGGGAGAAAAAGTCAATAAAATCCGCCAGAGGCTCCGGATTAAAGGCGCAAACGCCCCCTGCAAAGACGATATTTTTCAGCCCCTGCCGCTCCGCGCTTCGCAGTGGCACCCCGGAAAGGCGCAGCATATTCAGAATATTGGAGTAGCTCATCTCATAGCCGATGGTGAAGGCGATCATGTCGAAATCCTTAACCGGCCGCTGGCTCTCCAGGGCCCACAGAGGAAGCTTGTGCTTGCGCATAGCTTCCTCCATATCCCCCCAGGGGGCAAAGACCCGCTGGCACCAGACCCCCTCCATCTCGTTCATCACGCCGTAAAGAATCCGCATACCCACATTGGACATACCGATCTCATAGGTATCCGGGAAGCAAAACGCCACATTGACCCGCACATCACGGGGATCTTTTTTAATTTCGTTGAATTCACCGCCGGTGTACCGGGCAGGTTTTTGGACCGTCGGAAGAATCCGCTGCAGCATATCGTTCATAGCATTACCTCTTTGTATTTGCTCCCCCTATTGTACCGAAAATGCCCCCACTTTGCAAGGTCTTTTTGCCCGAAGTATCACGAAACCCGCCACGCAGAGGGGGAATATTCCTAATCTCAAAAAAAATGTACCGTAAACCCCAAGAATTGCGATGCCAATATAGCAAAATAGTTCCACGCCGTCACAAAATTTCCCACTGAGACCCAGACATCGAAGAATCCGTCCGCCGTCCAATGGATATACCGGCAACAGGTTAAACAGCGATTGAAAAGCGGCGCAAATGGCAGTCCTGGGCAGCCAGCGGGTCAATAGCAGCAGTAATAATCCTCCCACCGGCCCCGCTAAGGCGCAAATCAGCTCCTGCCTTGCGTCAAGCCCTGTTGCCTCCATCCGGGCGCCACGGATGCCGATCAAGAGTGAGGGAACGCTTCCGCCGCACAGCCGGATCGCGACCCGATGGCAAAGCTCATGGAATCCCGCCGCCAAAACCATGGCGCATACCCACTGCAGAGGCAGGATCAACACCCCCAGCGCCAGAAGGATCAAAAACGCCCCGCTAACTGCCATGAATGATCTCCAAACAAAAGGCCTCCACCGCATCGCCCAAAGGCTCCCCAGCCATCAGCTCCGCCGCCAAACTCTCCAAAGCCTCTGCCGTCACCGCTTCGTTACCGGGAAGGAAAATATTCCATAAAGTCAATCGCCCAGCCGGAAATATCGTCATCGCCAACATAAACAAGACCGCCACAAAGGGAATCCATTTCAATTTTTTCCTGGAACGAACCGATATTTTTTCCGCAGCGCCGCCCTGGTAAGAAATCCGATACCCCATCTGACCACCCCTTTTCCCTTTAACATACGGAAGGGGAGGGGTGACTATGAATAAAAACTCTTGACAGGCGGACAAATTTTCATTATAATAGCGAAGATAACGGGGTGTGGCGAAGTTTGGTATCGCGCTTGGTTCGGGTCCAAGAGGCCTCGGGTTCGAATCCCGACACTCCGACCAGAAATCGACATCCTACAATAGAAGATTGTCGATTTTATTTTTTAAGAAAATTGACATCACCACCAGCGTTCTTTATGCGATAATGCACCAAAACCCATGAAAAGAAGCTGTCATCACAGCTTACAATGCCATCGTAGGAGAGATAGATATGAAGCTAAAATATACATTCGTCGTCAGAAACGTCAGCGGAAAGCCCGTTGCCGTTGCGGTTGGTCAGGATAATGAGCGGTTCAATGGCATGATCAAGCTCAACCCCAGCGGCGAGGTGATTTTCAAAATGCTCATTCATGGAATGCCTTCCTGTGATGAAATTGTCGCCCGGTTTGCCCAGCAGTTCGGCATTTCGGAAGAAACGGCAAGACCCTCTGTTCTGGCCTTTATAGACCAGCTGAGGGAAAATGACCTGCTGGAAGAAACGGTCTGATAAGGCGGTAATTTATGTGTGAATTTCTGGATGAATGCGACTACCTGATCCATCTGGTCAGGTGCGCAATTCGTAACGAGCAGCCCCAGGAGCTGCCGGAGGCCTTTCTTTTTGAGCGGGTCTATGAATGCGGCGTGTATCATCACGTGGCGAATATTGCCTTTTACAGTGTGGAGAAGCTGGCGAAACAGCCGGAACAGCCGCTGTATGCCAAATGGGAAGCCTGCCGGAATCGGGCGATCATCCGCGACATCAACCAAAGCTACGCTGCGGAGGAGATCAGAAACGCCCTCCAAGCCGATGGCATCCGTGCGCTGGAAGTGCAGGGAACAAAGATCAAACCCCTGTATCCTCAGCCAGAATGGAGAACCATGTCGGATATCGACTTCATTATCGATTTTGACAATCTCCCGAGGGCCAGAGCGGTACTGGAAAGCCTCGGCTACGAATGCAGAGATTCGCGGGGGGTGGAGGTGGATGCGTTCCGTCCGCCGAATATCAATATCGAAATGCACACGGCGTATTTCCCGGAGGTTGTGGATTTCCATAACATCATGCGCCCGCCCTTTGCTTCGGTAGAGGAAACCGGTGAGTATGATATCAGCGAGTTTTACATTTACAATATGCTCCATATCGCCAAGCATTATGGCACTGGCGGCTGCGGGATCCGCAGAGTGCTGGATGTTTACTATCTGAACAAAAACCACGGTCAGAAGATTGATCGGGAATATGTCAGATCGGTTTTGGAAAGGGCAAAGGTCGCTGATCTTGTGGAAGAGCTGGCAGCCATTGCAAAGCGCTGGTTTGGTGAGGAACAGCCGGATACCGGCAGAAGTGATGTGGAACGCTACATCGTCCAATCCGGTCTCCATGGAAACAGACTCAACGAATTGGATAACCGCCTGAAAAGGACTTTCGACGGCACGGTTCGGTTTGCGAAAATAAAATATCTCTTGCGCCGTTTTTTCGGCACGAAGGAAAAACTGTACAAAGCCTATCCTGTTTTGGAGCGCCATAAAATCCTGTATCCCTTCTGCTGGCTCCACAGAGCCTTTCGTGCGCTGCATCCCAGAAAAATGAAACGGCTTACCAGGGAAGTCAAAAAAGTGATGGATACAAAGTCACAGCAATAATCGTATATTACAAATCCAAAGGAGAATGCCTATGAACCGCGGAGCAATTGCGCATATGCCGGACAGTCGATACTGCTACTGCATCAAACCGGGACGGTTTCTGTTTCGGTTGCAGGTGGGCCGTGACGATATTGCGGAGGTGAAGCTGCATTTTCGGGATAAGTATATTCCTGTAAAGCTGATGGATACCCGGGATGCGACTGCTATGCGGCGGGTGGCCCGGGATGGGTGCCATGATTATTTTGAGGTGGAGCTGTCCATCGATGTGGTGTGCCTGCGGTATTTCTTCGAGCTGATCGGCAACGATGGGGAGCGTGTCTTCTACAGCAACTGCCGTTTCCTGAAGGAGGCCCCGGAGGATAACGACAGAATGTTTGATCTGCCCCAGAATTTGCGGGAGGTGGAGCGTTTTACCGTGCCCCAATGGGCGAAAAATAAGATCGTTTATCAGATTTTCCCCGCCCGATTTGCCTCCAGCCAACCGATTCCTGAGAAAATATGGTACAAAACCCCCATGGATTCCACCACTGACCTGAAGGGCGATCTGCGGGGGATTATCGAAAAGCTGGACTATATCCAGGCCCTGGGGGCGGATATCGTGTATATGACCCCCATTTTTCATTCGAAATCCACCCACAAATACGACACCATCGATTATTATGCCATCGACCCCGCCTTCGGCACCACCGAGGATTTGGTGGAGCTGGTGGAAAAGGCCCATGCCAGAGGAATGCGGGTGATGCTGGACGGCGTATTCAATCACACCGCCCCTGAATTTTTCGCCTTCCGGGACCTGGAGGAGAATTGGGAAAACACCCCCTACCGCAGCTGGTACTATCCCGATGGCAAGCCCAAGCGACCCAAGCTGCGGCTGACCAAACCCAATTACAAATGCTTCAGCTACTTCGGCGGTATGCCCAAGCTGAATATGGACAATGAGGAGACAGCAAATTACTTCATCGATGTTGCCCTTTACTGGCTGCGCACCGCGAAGATTGACGGCTGGCGGCTGGACGTGGGGGATGAGGTATCCCATTATTTCTGGCGGAAATTCCGTCATGCGGTCAAGGCGGAATTTCCCGATGCCCTGATCGTGGGCGAGGTTTGGCACTATGCGGCGGATTTCCTCCAGGGCGACAACTGGGACAGTGTGATGAACTATCCCTTCCTGAACGCCGCCATGGATTTTGTGGTGGAGGAAACCATGACCGCCAGTGAATTTTTGGACGAATTGGGCTTCCTGCGGGGGAATTTGAACAATGCCTGCCATAGCCTTTTGTGGAATCTGTTGGATAGTCATGATACACCCCGGGCCCTCCACCGCTGCGGCGAAAACAAGGAAAAGCTGAAGCTGCTGGCAGCCATTCAGCTGCTGCTGCCGGGAATGCCCTTCATCTACTATGGCGACGAGGTGGGACTCACCGGTGGTCGTGACCCGGATTGTCGCCGGGGAATGCTGTGGGACGAACGGCGGCAGGACAGGGGGCTGCTTGCCTGGTATCAGCAGCTCATCGAGATTCGCAAATCCAACCCGTTGCTGTTGGAGGGCGACCCCATCGATCAATGTTGCGACGATGCGAAGGGCCTTGTAACCATCCAACGGGGGGATCTGATCCTGCTGTTTCATGGCCGGGCAGGGGATGTCTATGTCCCCCAACTGCGTGGCTTCCGGGAGCTGATTTCCAACCGGAGTTTCAACGGCATCCTTGGCAGCTATCAGACGGCGGTCTTGAAAAAAGAATGTTGACGTTTTTGGGGATTTTTGGTATAATATTAGTAGTTTTCAGAATTACAGACAGAAAGGAACGTTCAATATGAAAGCATGGAAAAAATTGCTGGCAATGCTCCTGTGCCTGGTAATGCTGCTGAGCCTGGTTGCCTGCGGCGATGATTCGTCCTCTGATGACGATGATGACGATGACAAGCCCAAGGAAACCGAAGCCGAGCTTGCCGAAGGCGACAAGGACTGCGCCCACGTCTGGAAGGATTGGGTGGTCATCAAGGAAAACAGCTGCACCAAATCCGGCACCCAGCGCCACACCTGCGACCTCTGCGGCCGGGAAGAGGAAGAAAAACTCAACTACACCGGTCATATGTACGTTGACGGAACCTGCGAATACTGCGGCAGAACCCAGCGGTCCTGCGACCATGGGAACACCAAGACCCTCCTCGTAGCCCAGCAAACCTGCCTGAAGGACGGCCAGGAGAATGAGATCTGCCTGGATTGCTACGCCATTGTGGATGTGCAGTACCTCTACGCCACCGGCCACAGCTATGTGTACCATGATTATCAGGATCCCACCTGCACCGAGGTTGGCTGGTATTCCTACAATACCTGCGAAAACTGCGATTATTCTGAATTCCCCGAAAACAAGCGGGATGCACTGGGCCACAACTATGTGGCGGGCGTCTGCACCGTTTGCACGGAAGTGAAGCCCGGTTTTGAGACCATTACTGTGACCGGCGTGGAAGAAAAGCCTTACGTTGCTCCCGATGCAGCGGAGAAGGCGGTTCTGGATGTTTCCGCGTTGCCGGCGGAGGTGTTCACCGGTACCATTTCTGAGCGGGGGCAGATCAACACCCATACCTTCACCGCGAAAAATGACGGCACTTATTATATTTGGATATCCCAGCGCAGCGATGGCCTGTCGGTTGATCTGTTTGTTCTCGACAGTGCGGGTACGCAGCTGGTCAGCCAGATACATACCGGAGTGATGACCCTGGATGCCACTGCCGGCGAGGTCTACACCATCAAGGCAGAGGAGGATTGGAGCCTGGGCGATTATGAACTGAGGGTTGCCCAGGATAAGCCTGTGCAGGATATCACAGGCTACGGCACCATTAACGACAGCCTGGAGCATTCCAAGCAGATCAATATCTATACCTACATTCCTGAGTCTGCCGGTACCTACCGTTTCGAGCTGAGCGGTATGACGGATGTCTGCCGAGTGAAAATCGAGATATTCAATGCCGATGGCAAGAAACTGAAGTCCGATACCTATGCCAGCAACGGCGACGGTCTGACCGTTGACGGTGTGGCAGCCGGTGAGGCCCTTAC
The DNA here is from genome assembly GCA_045540495.1 of Faecousia sp. Classification (GTDB taxonomy): domain Bacteria; phylum Bacillota; class Clostridia; order Oscillospirales; family Oscillospiraceae; genus Faecousia. The sequence continues at coordinate 1,651 of JAZQHH010000011.1, read as the reverse complement.
CATTTATGTTGAATATGAGTATTACGCAGAATCTGCGTATACCTTAAGCATTGGCAGCCCGAAGCCGGTGGCGGATGTTTCCGGCTATACCTCTGTCAGCGATTCCGTTAGCTTTGCGGATCAGACCAATTGCTATACTTATGTGGCACCCTATGATGGCAACTACCGCTTTATGATGTCCGGCATGGATTCCGGCGAGGAAGTGACCCTGCGGATCCGGAACGCCTCCGGTGATGTGCTGGATTCGATCAGCTATGCTGAAAACTATGACGCGATGCTTGCTTATGATATGGTGGCGGGTCAGACCTATACCATCGAAGTTGCGCAGTTGTATGATTATACGGCTTACACCGTTGAAATTGGCACGCCCTCCGCTCCTGTTGAGATGAAGAATGACATGGCGGTGGTCGATCAGATCGACTATAACTACCAGTTTAAGACTTACATCTTTAAGGTTGAGGAAGCGGGAAATTACCGGGTTGCGATTTCTGGTATGGATTACTACACCAGCGTCAATATGAAGATTTTCGATGCTGATGGCGAGGAGATTGATTACGACAGCAGCGTCTATAATAACGATGGCCTGACCATTTTCGACGCGGCCCCCGGCAGTACCTATACGATTCGGGTGTACGAATCTTATTACCTGCCTGCCTACACGATTTCCATCCAGACGGTTGGCGAATAACAGCAAAATCTCCCCATTCCGAAAGGAATGGGGAGTGGTTTTTTATGAAAGATGGCTGATAGCGCAGCGGATCCGTTCAGTGGTGCGGTCGCAGCCCAGAATTTGCATGACGGTGTACAAGTCGGGAGAGTTGGTCTTGCCGGTGACGGCCAGACGGATGAAGGTGGAAACATCGGCCACAGTGCCGGGGAAGGCATTGGGGTCAGCCTTGTAGGCCTTCATGTCGGTGGTGAAACCGATGGCCTCGGTAATGGCCTTGACCTTGTCGAACCAGACACCGGAATCATCGGCAATGTCGAAGGACTCCAGGAACCGGTTCAGCACGTCGATGATGGTGGCGTTGTCAAATTTCTCGTCGAAAACCGGCATCTGCAGATATTCATCGTAGAAGAAGCCCATGTAATCCTTGGCATCCTTCCACACCGCCAGGTCCTTCCGGGGCTTTTTGCCGCCACGGCCGATGGCAAGGATTTTGGTTGCAAATTCGGGGTCGCGCTCCAGCTTGCTGCCGAAGTCCGGGTCAAATTCCTTGGCCCATTCAGTCAGCAGGGCGTAGACCTTGGCCGCGTCCATCTTGGCAATCTCATTTTTGGAAACGTCGGTGAGCTTGGCGTAATCGAAGAGGTTACCGGCGGGATTCAGTTTCTTGGGGCTGAATTTGAAGGTGGTGGGATCGGCGGTGGGGTTAGCCCGACGCCAGTCCTCGTAGTTGGAGTTCAGGAGCGTCATGATATACTCATAAACCGCCTCCACCGGGAAGCCCTCGGCCTTGTAGAAGGTCAGCGCCAGCTCCGGGTCCTTCCGCTTGGAGAGCTTCCGCTTGGAAGTGCCGTCCATCTTCATCAGGGGTCCGATGTGGACATATTTGGGCAGCTTGAAGCCCAGAGCCTTGAATAGCTGAATGTGGAAGGGCAGGGTGGGCAGCCACTCGTCACCCCGGACCACATGGGTGGTGCGCATCAG
>JAZQHH010000010.1:0-10395 GCA_045540495.1 Faecousia sp. | reverse complement strand
GCCGTCAAAGTCGGGGGATTCCCACGCCATAAGTCCGCAGACTATGCGTAGCGCAACCGCCGTAGGCGGCTCTTAGCGCGAAGCTGTGTGCGCACTGGCTCGGAATGACACTACTTTTTTGACGGTCTGAACTTCCGGTGGAAGTTGTCGTTTCTTTGCAGTTATGGGTTGTTTTTGGGAACCAGGGTGCGCAGGACGTGAATTTGGATGGGGATTGCGCAGGCCAAGGTCAGCAGGTCGGAGATGGATTGGACCATTTGGATGCCCGTCAGGCCCAGGGCGGCATTGAGGATCCATACGGCGGGGATAAAGAAGATGCCTTGCCGGGCGGCGGCCAGGAAGGTGGCGGGGGCGGTGCGGCCGATGGATTGCTCCATCATGTTGCTCATGACAATCCAGCTTTGGGCCGGGAAGGTCAGGCACTGGAACCGCAGGGCTGCCGTGCCAAATTCCCGGACTGCCGGATCGTCCCGGAAAATGCCGATGAGCTCCGGGGCGAAAATGAACATCAGGGCACTGATGCCCACCAAAAATACAAAGGAACTCTTGACGCAGAACCAGAAGCCCTGCTTCACCCGGTCGTAGAGTCTGGCGCCGTAGTTAAAGCCGCAGACCGGCTGGAAGCCCTGGCCGAAGCCAATCATGGCCGAGGCGCCGAACATCATGATCCGCTGCACCACGCCCATGGCGGCGATGGCGGCGTCGTTATTATACGACCGGGCGGCGCTGTTCAGGCAGATGGTGGCCACGGAAGCCAGACACTGCCGGGCCAGGGAGGGCAGACCGCCCCGGACGATCATGCCGTAGTAGAAGCGCTTGAACTGCACCTTGGAGATGCGGATCTCGATATTTCCGCCCCGGCGGCAGCCGATATACAGCAGACAGAAGCTGACGAACTGGCTGATGATGGTGGCCCAGCCGGCACCGGCAACGCCCATGTCGAACACCAGGATCATCAGCGGGTCCAGGCCAATGTTCAGCGCTGCGCCGAAGACGATGCCCACCATGGCATAGGCGGCGCTGCCCTGGTAGCGGAGCTGGTTATTCAGCACCAGGGAGGTGGTCATCCAGGGAGCGCCCAGCAGAATGGGCCGCAGGTAGGCCTTGGCGTGGGGGAGGATGGATTCTGTTGAGCCCAGCAGGTAGGCCAGCTCGTCCAGAAAAAGGTTGCCCACCACGCAGATCAGCAGGCCAGCTGCCAGGGCTGCATAGAAGCCGGTGGCGGCCATGTTGGAGGCTTCCTCATAATTTTTACGGCCCAGCTCCCGGGAGATATAGTTGCCGCTGCCATGGCCGAAGAAAAAACCCACTGCCTGAATGATAGCCATCATGGAGAACACCACGCCCACCGCGGCGGTGGCGGCGGTATCGTCCAGCATGCCGACAAAAAAGGTATCCGCCATGTTGTAGAAGGAAGTAACCAGCATACTGATGATGCAGGGCACTGCCAGACGGCAGATCAGCCGGTGGACCGGCGGCTGGGTCATTTGGATAAATTTTTGCTCCTGTTCGTTCATAATGTTCGCCTCGATTGTGTGATAATTGATATTATAGCAGATATTTGTCAAATATCAACGGCTCGCAGTGGTGTTTTTTGGCGGTTTGCGGGGTTGACTTTGCATATGGCTATGGTATAATGTAGAGGTTAAAATCGGGTACTATGGAATAGAGCCCGCCTCATTCAAAACATTGTTTTAAGGAGTAATTTATTATGGAAAAGATTCTGGCGATCCTCAAGTCCATCCGCAGCGACGTTGATTTCGAGAAGGAAGACAAGCTGATTGACAACGGCATTCTGGACAGCTTTGACATCGTTTCCGTTGTCGGCGAGCTGTGCGATGAGTTCGACATCACCATCACCACCGATGATATGGAACCCGAAAACTTCAACAGCGCCAAGGCTATTTTCGAGTTGGTGGAGCGGATCCTGGACGAGGCATAAGTCCGTTCGAGAGAGAAAGATATGGCCTATACATCATTGATTTTCCTGGCCTTCCTGCTGCTGACGGTGCTGGTGTATTACATCGTGCCCAAGAAGCTGCAGTGGGTCGTGCTGCTGGTGGCGAGCTATGGCTTCTACCTCAGCTCCGGTGTGGAACAGGTGATTTATATCCTGTTCACGACACTGTTTTCTTATCTCGCCGCCCGGTGGATGCAGAAGCTCCGGGATGACAATCAGGCGAAAATCGACGCCATGGGCGAGATCACCAAGGACGAAAAGCGGGCCATGAAGAAGGCCGTCGGCAAGAAAATTCACACCATTCAGGTGGTCACCGTGCTGGTGAACCTGGGTGTGTTGGGTTTGGTGAAGTTTACCAATACCTTTGTCCGCTCCTTCAACGAGCTCTTCGCGTTCTTCCACTGGGATGCTTCCATGCCCCATGTGAATATTCTGGTGCCCCTGGGCCTGTCCTACTATACCTTCAACTCCATCGGTTATCTGGTGGATGTGGGCCGGGGTAAACATGCTGCCGAGAAGCATATCGGCAAGTTTGCTCTGTTTGTTTCCTTCTTCCCGGTGATCGTTCAGGGCCCCCTGTGCCGGTTCAACGATCTGGGCAATCAGCTCCAGCAGCCCCATAAGCTGGAGTACAATAATCTGAAGTATGGCGCCCAGCTGATGCTGTGGGGCTTCTTCAAGAAGCTGGTGATTGCGGATCGGGTCTCGGCCATTGCCATGACCGTGTTCCATTCCGGCTTCAGTAACTACACCGGCGCCCATGTGTTCTTTGGCGTGCTGGCCTATTCCTTCCAGATCTACGGCGATTTCTCCGGCGGTACCGATATCTGCCGGGGTGCGGCTCAGATGCTGGGCATCAACCTGCCCATGAACTTCGAGCGGCCTTTCTTTGCCACCTCCATGGGTGACTACTGGCACAGATGGCATATGTCTCTGGGTGCCTGGATGCGGGAGTTCGTGTTCTATCCCGTCATGCTCAGCAAGCCCGTTACCGCTGTCAGCAAGACCTTCCGCAAGAAGTTTGGCCCCCATGCCGGTAAAATCGTGCCTTCCGTGGCGGCACCTTTTGTGGTGTTCTTCCTCATGGGCATTTGGCACGGCATTACCCTGCAGCGGGTCGTGAATGGCCTGTACCATGCAACGCTGATTTCTTCCAGTGTGGCACTGGCACCGGTCTTTAAGAAGATCACTGAAAAACTGAAGATTCGTACCGAATGCTTCAGTTTCCGCCTGTTCCAGATGCTCCGCACCTTCCTGCTGCTGTGCATCAGCCGGATTATTACCCAGGCGGCCAGCCTGCGCCATGCCCTGCGGATGATTAAGACCCTGTTCACTTCCTGGAGCTGGGATTTTATCCTGGGTATTGACAAGAAGATCTATACCCTGGGTGTGGATGAAAAGAATATGAAGGTTCTGTTCTTCGCGATTCTGGCGTTGCTGGTTGTGGGCATTCTGCAGGAGCGGGGCGTGAAGATTCGGGAGTCGCTGGCCAAGCAGAACCTGATCTTCCGCTGGGGTATTGTCCTGGCTCTGTTGATTGTTGTACTGGTGTTCGGTATGTATGGCCCTGACTACAATGCCAGCGACTTTATTTACGCCGGACACTAAGGAGGCGGGATCCCATGACCAAGAAAGAAGTTTTGCGTTGTGTGGCCTTCCTCATAGTGGTTTGCTTGGTGCTGGTCGGCTTGACGGATATTTTCGAGATGGACCAGATCAGCTATGCCAAACGCTTCAATTCCTATCGTTGCTTTGAAAAGGACACGATGGATGCGGTGTTTATTGGCACCAGCGCGGTGGCGCGGTATTGGCTCAGCTCCAAGGCGTACGATGAACATGGTATGACCGTGTATCCGTTAGCCATAGATGCTATGCCGGCGTTTCTACATTCGGTTATGGTAGATGAGGCACTCGCTTATCAGAACCCCGAGCTTTTGATTTTTGATACCCGACCCTTTGTGCAGACCCATACCGCGGAAAATGCGGATGTCAGAGCCAGACGGGTGCTGGATTCTATGGAGATACTCTCCGTCAATCGGATGAATGCCGCACTGAAAACCATGGAGGTTATCCATAATCTGGATGAGTCTAAGCCGACTTTCGATGCTTCCTACATTTTCTCCTTCGCCAAATTTCATACCCAGTGGGCGGACAGCGATTTTTCCGTTGACACCCAGTATGACAAGCAGAAGCAAGAATTTGGCGGATACTTCCCTCATGAAGTGATGAGCATTGAGAGCAATCCCAAAAAGGTCAGACAATTCGCTGAGGATTATTATGTGGATTTGGATCCCCTTTCTGAGGAATCTCTGTATGAATTGTTGGATCACCTGAAAGAGACGGATGTACAGGTGCTTTTTGTGGATACCCCTAAAATATTGTCCAAAACGGAATGGGGTTGCGCAAATATGGTTCGCAAGATCGTTGAGGAGCGGGGGTTCTCCTACATTTCCTATAATTTCCCCAGCTTCTCCGACCGGGTGGATAATCAGATTGATCCGGAGACGGATTATTATGATGGTGCCCATGTGAACTACTACGGCGCGGAGAAATTTACTGCATGCCTGGCGGCTTATCTGGATGAGCATTATGAGTTGCCTGATCGCAGAAATGATGAGGCGGTGCAAAAGGATTGGGATGGTGTTTACGAAATACCATCGCCGGTTATGAAGCCAAGTATAAGAAACAGGGAAAACAGGAAACGCAGGACACTGTTTCCAGCGAAGATTAATTTCGTTTACCATGAAGCAGGTGATTGCAAGTATGATTCTATTTGCTTCAGGCCGGAATACGATGCCGACAGCTACTAAGGAGGGATTATTATGACAAAAAAAGAAGTATTGCGTTGTGTGGCCTTCTTTATAGTGGTTTGCTTGGTACTGGTTGGCTTGACAGATATTTTTGAGCAGGACCATGCCAGCTATGGCAGACGGTTCAATACCTATCGAAACTTTGAGAAGAATACAGTGGATGCGGTTTACCTTGGCACCAGTGGTGTGGAGCGGTATTGGATCGGCCCCAAAGCATATGATGAATACGGTATGACTGTGTATCCGCTGGCCGTTGAGGCTACGCCGGTTTGGCTGTACAAGAATCTGGTGGACGAGGCCTTCGCTTATCAGAACCCCGAGCTTTTGATTATTGATACCCGCCCCTTTGTGCAGAGCCATTCTGCGGAAAATGCGGATGTCAGAGCCAGACGGGTGCTGGATTCCATGGATTTCTTCTCTGTCAACCGGGTGAAAACGGCACTGAAAACCATGGAGATCATCCACAGCCTGGATGATTCCAAGCCGGTTTTCGATGCTTCCTTTATCTTCTCCTTTGCCAAGTTTCATACCAAGTGGTCGAATGATGATTTTTCTGTCGAGACGCAGTACGACAAGCAGGAGCATGAGTATGGTGGATTCTACGTCCATTTCCTGCTGAGCATTGATCATAAGGCACAAAAGGCCTCGGAATATGATGAGGATTATTATGAGGAGCTGGACCCTCTTTCTGAGGAATCTCTGTATGAGCTGTTGGATTACACGAATGAGCTTGGTGTACAGGTTCTGTTCGTGGATTCTCCTCAGTATATGTCTAAGCAGGAAAGAGGCCGCGCTAACACGGTTCGCAAGATACTGCAGGAGCAGGGGGCGGCCTACATTTCCTACAATTTCCCCAGCACCGCCCAGCAGTTGGGCGTCCAGATGGATCCGGAAAAGGACTATTATGACGATGCACACGTGAACTACTACGGTGCAGAGAAATTTACCGCATCCCTGGCGGCTTACGTGGATGAGCATTATGATTTGCCTGATCGCAGAAATGATGATGCGGCGCGCAAGGATTGGGATGGTGTTTACGATCATATCAAGAAAACCATAGCCAATTATGAAGCTATCCATGCGAAGCAGGATGCGAAGGAAGCTGCCTCCAGCGGCGGCTAAAGTATAAAAAATCGGCCCTTACCCCCAGCGGGAAGGGCCGAAAATAAAAAATGGAGTGATATTATGCTGTCATCTGTTGCACTGATTATTCAGCAAAAAGCCCAGGAGCATCCTGAGAAGGCTGCCCTGATTGTAAACGATGAATATTGTAGCTACGGCCTGCTGGCGGAGCAGAACCGCCGGGCGGCCCGGTATTTGCAGGAGAAGGGGATTCGTCCCGGCGACCGTGTTGTGGTTGAGGCGGACCATCTGTTGCCTTATGTGTATCTGTGGTACGGCATTCAGCTGCTGGGTGCCTGCTTTGTGCCTGTGGAAAAGAACACCCCCAGCGCCCGTGTGGCGGAGATTGCCCGGGAGCTGGATGCCGCTGTGATGGTCACCCTGACCGCCCGGGAGGATCTGCCCGGCAGCTGGGCTCTGGATGCCATTACCCCCGAGATCCAGGCTACTTCCGATGATTTTGTGGCGGTGGAGCCTGCCGATGATTCTTTGGCGGAGATTCTGTTTACCACCGGTACCACCGGTAAATCCAAGGGCGTTATGGTGTCCTATGCCAACCAGATCAATATTGCCCTGGCCGGTATCGAGACCACCAATATCCAGCCCGACAACAACTGGTTGATTCCCACCCCTATGAACCATGCGGCGGGTCTGCGTAAGGTGCATATCGCCATGGCTGTGGGTTCCACCTCTACGCTGCTGGAGGGCTTCCGGAACTTCAAGCTGTACTTCAAGACCATTCGTGACCATAAGGTTACCTCTCTGTATCTGCCCCCTTCGGCCATCCATCTGCTGCTGGCGGTTTGCTCCAAGGATCTGGAGAGTCTGGCCGGTCAGCTGCGGTTCATCTACTCCAGCTCCACCGCTTATCCCGAGACCGATAAAGAGAAGATGCGCAAGCTTCTGCCCAATGTGTATATGTACAACTGCTTCGGCTGCTCCGAGGTGGGCGTGGCCTGTACCGATGAGTTCTGTGTTTCCGGTGGCTCCCAGTACACCGGCAGCGTGGGCTATCCCAACTCCCTGAGCCAGATCGTCATTGTGGACGAGGACGGCAACGAGATCGAAAATCCCTCCGCCCAGAATCCGGGCCTGTGCGCGATTCGCAGCAAGTCTGTGATGCAGGGCTACTGGAATGAGCCGGAGCAGACCGCCAAGGCGATTAAGAACGGGATGCTGGTTATGAGCGACCTGTGCTACTTCGCGCCCAATGGTGAGCTGATCCTGGTGGGCCGCAGCAACGACACCATCAACCTGGGCGGCCTGAAGGTTGCGCCTCTGGAGGTGGAAGAGGTGGTCATGCGGGCCAAGTGTGTGGATGAATGCCTGCTGATCCCGGTGGTGAAGGCTGGCAATACGGCCCTGAAGCTGCTGGTCGTCCTGAAAGAGGGCATGGAGCTGAACGAGGCTGAGATTCGGGAGCTGATTTCCAAGAATCTGGAGCCCTATAAGCTGCCCAAGCACATTGTGACCGTGGATGAGATCATTAAGACTTTCAACGGCAAGATCGACCGGAAGCAAATGATCGCAAAATATGCTTAAAATAAATGACCTCCCGATTCCTTATGGAATCGGGAGGTTGCTTATTACATTTCGCCTTGGTGCTTGGAGGTCTTTTTCTTGTCGGCTGTCAGGGCCATTTCACCGTTGAGGTACATAACCAGCAGACCCAGCAGCACCATGATGGTGGAGCACTTGATGATATAGGGAATGATGGATTTGTAAATCACAGTGCAGATAGTGGTAGCGGTATCACCGCCGATGATCAGAGCCGCGAGATAGCCAAAGAAGGTCAGACCGCCGGCCAGCAGGCACAGTGCAATGCCGTAGCCGAACACAACACGCAGGATGCTGGAGATCTTTTTGCAGATATTCTTCATAATTTGACCTCCTTACAGACCCATGATGGGGAGCCAACCCATGAGGATGGCTACCTCAAGGATGAACTGGGCAGCGACCCACCAGAGATTGTTGTTAAATGTTTTCTTGAAATCGGATTCAGCCAAGGTCATACCGGCGTACATACCCAGACCCAGAGGGGGAGTGATGCCGCACATAACGCCGCAGATGCAGGGCAGCATAGCACCGGCCAGCAGGGGATCGCAGCCGACGGTGGCCAGGGTGGTGATGAACATGGAACCGAAGATGACCACAAGAGAGGAGCCGGGGACCACCATGCCCATGAAGCAGGTGATCAGGCAGATGGCGAGAACAGTGCCAAACTTGCCGAAGTTCCAGCCGGTGATAATGGCGCCCATCTCTTCAGCAACGTTCAGATCGCCGAACAGCTCGCCGATCATGTAACCAAAGACGCATACGCCGATGGAAGGCGCGATGGTCTTCACGCCGTCGCCAAACATCTTGGCAAGACCGGGGAGGCTCACAATCTTCCGATCCTTCGCAATCAGGATGGTATAGATGGATGCAACACCGCCAACGAACAGCAGGGTGGACTTGGAGAAGTAACTGGCACCGGTGGCGCCCAGACGGGAGGTGAAGAAGCTGTCCTTGAACAGGTAGTCCAGAACGAAGGGGGCAATGATGATCACAGGCAGCAGCAGGCCCTGCCAGCCTTCCTTCAGGGTGGTTTTCAGGTCGGGCAGCTCGTCCTTGGACATGGGCTTGACCTTGTAATACTTGCAGAAGGCCCAGACCATCAGCACACGCTGGGCGATGAACCACAGGGAAATGCCCCACAGGATGATCCAGAACTTACCCTGGCTGATGCTGTTCTCGCCATACAAAGCGACAAAGGCGCCCATAGCGGCGACGATATTGGAAGAAGGGGGGATCATGTTGCCCATGTAGCTGGCGTTGCTCTCGATGTTGGCGGCAAGCTCAGCGGGGAAGCCGGAGCGCTTCATAGCGGGGATGGTGATGGCACCGGTGGCCATGACGTTGCCCGGGCCGGAGCCGGACAGGGCGCCCATGAAGGCACTGGCAATGACGGCGGTATAGCCAGCACCGCCGGAGACCCGGCCGATCAGGGAAAGGATGACGGCAATACAGCTGTCAATGACCTTTGTTTTGGTCAGCAGGATGGACATCGCGACGAAGGCAACCATGGAATACAGCAGCGAAGTGGACAGCGCCGCATCGATGTAGACCAGGACATTGCCCCAGGTACCGGTGATGGTCAGCAGCAGCAGGAAGCTGATGAGAACGGCTTCGTAAACAGGCCGCTTCAGCATCACGAACCACACGATGATGACTGCCAGCATGATGCCCAGATAAATCAAACAAGTCGGCATAGTGATGTTCCTTTCTATTTCTAATTAGTTATAGATTTTATATCCAACGAGGAATATTGTAACATATATTTCTTGTTTGTCAATGGGGAAAATTGACTGAAATACTTGATATTTCCCGGTGAAAGCGGTATGATATTCCTAATTTGAATGCATTTACCTTCTGAAGGGAGCTATTTATGAACTCACGGCAATTGCAATATGCGATTTTGTTGTCGCAGGTACGGAATTTTTCTCAGGCGGCGGAGAAGCTGGATATTTCCCAGCCTGCCCTGAGCAAGCAGATCCTTGCGCTGGAAAATGAACTGGGGATTCGACTGTTTGACCGGAATTCCAATCCGCTGTCGCTGACGGCGGCGGGGGATTACTTTATTCGGGAGGCAGAAAGTCTATTATATAAGGAAGATCAGCTGCTGCGCTCCATGGAGCGGTTCCGCAGCGGGGAGGCGGGGGAGCTGGTGATCGGCATTACGCCTTTTCGCAGCGCATATCTGATCCCCAGAGTGGTACAGCAGGTTCGCAGCCGGTTTCCGGGGATCCGGATTCGGCTCCATGAGGCGGGCAGCGACATCCTGCGGAAGGAGGCGGCGGAAGGGAAATATGATTTCGCCGTGGTGAATCTTCCGGTGGACGATTCCGTGTTGGAGGTCCGGGAGCTGGAGCCGGATCAGTTGGTTTTGGCGGTTCCGGTGGAGCTACTCCATTTGCTCCCTGATGTGCCGGAGGGCGGGGAAATATCCTTTGCCGAATGTCGGAGCCTGCCCTTTGCGGTGGTTGGGGAAAATCAGGAGATGCGGATTCTGTTTGACAAGCTCTGCGCCGGGGCTGGGTTTGTGCCGAATATTGCGGTTGAGGTGGTGGGCTTGACCACCGCCTGGACGATGGCCCGATCCGGGGCTGCGGCCACCATTTTGCCCTGGCAGTTTGTGGAGCGGGATGCTTCCGACGAAAAAATGGCCATTATCGGCATTCGGGATATGGTTTACACCAGACGGCCTGCGGTGGTGACCCGGCGGGATCAGTATATCTCCGATGCGGCGGCTTTTGCGATTGGGATTCTTGTAGGTCAGTAACAGCACCAAACGTCCTTCCTGTCCAGGGGAGGACGTTTTTTGGTTCTATAATAAATGTTGGGGTCAGGCGATGAGCCTGACCCCGAAGTCATAATTTAATAGTTGAGCATAGGGAACAAAATCCTTAGAATAAAAAGTACCACCAATCCACTCAAAGGAGGCCCCCTATGCTCACTCAGGAT
>JAZQHH010000009.1:0-11223 GCA_045540495.1 Faecousia sp. | reverse complement strand
CAGCTGACGGTAGCGGTCAATGGTATTGTGAAATTCCGGGATGGTCTCATGGAGCGTTTGTGCAGGAAAATCCGACAGCTGCTCCTGGAATCTGCCGAATGCCAGGGCACTTTCATAAAAGTCCGCATCGGTTTCCGCTGTATCCAGGCAGAAGCCACCTACGAAATCGTACATCCGCCAGAACTCACCGTCACAGTCCCGGTGATAATACTTTCCCTCCAGAGTGGGGGTAAAGTGCAGCGCTGAACGGGGATCATCGCTGCGGCTGTGCAAGAACTTGGTGACTGCGCTGGCATTGGCCATAACCTTCACCGGGTCCTTAAACACATATTTATTGATACGCTGCAGGATATACTCGTTGCCGGTGTCTGTGGAAATTTTAAAGGTACTGTTGATATGCCCATGACCAAAGTTGATGCAGGTAACCGGCTGTCCAATCAGCCGAAACGCATAAGCTTGTTTGGCAATATTCATATATGTATGGCCCCTTCTGTATAATATGGGTAACTTAGTAAGATTTTATCATGTTTTTCCAAGAAATGCAACGGCATACATGGAATTATTTGGTATAAAGCAACGCAATTTGTATCGAATTCAACAACGTGTGGTATGCAGCGCATTGCATTGGGGGTGTTGCGTTTTTGGCAACACCCCCAGATTTGTTTATTTCACCGTCTGTTACAGGATTCCTTTTTTGTAAAGAATCCGGGCGGTAGCAATGGTCAGTAGTGCGCTAACAGGAACCATGATGCCTACTGTGCCGGAATTTAGCGCAGGCACAAATACGAACAGCACCAGCATCAGCACGATGGGCGCGACTGCGATCTTCCAGTTCTTGGACACAAAGGCAACACCCAGTCCGCCAAACAGCGCAGGCAATATCTGCTCGAAGGCAGGCTGCAAAACCGGTGCCTGCAAAATAGGAGTCAGAGGCGCAATCAGGATCACACCCAAAACGATCACCACAGTGGTGACAATGCTGGAGGTGGCAATTGCGATAGTGGAGATCAGCTCTCCCTCCTCTGAGTTGGCGCTGACACCGTTCTGCTCCAATGCGTTCAGAGCACAGGGCAGCTTCAGATTGGAGATATTGCCGGTAACAAAGCTCAGGTAGGAACCGCCGGCACCCAGCATGGGGACATAAGTAATGGTCTCGATGACACCCACGGCCCAGTACATGGGGGCGGTGGCCACCAGGCCCAGGGCCAGGGCTTTCCAGTCCGGGGATGCCCCGAAAATCAGGGCCACGACAATGGGGAACAGCAGCAGGGCCATCATCACGCCGATGTTCCAGATCCGGCCGTCACGGTGGACGGAGTCGATGTAAGTGGCAGGTCGTTTCATAATGGCACCTCCTTAGCTGAGCCAGGCGGTGATGGGAATGGCGGAAGCCATGCCAGCCACCAGGCTGATGGGCAGGGCGTAGTCACCCAGCCACTTGAATTTCTTCATCAGAAGGCCGCAAAGCACCATGACCAGTGCTGCAACTACCAGTACGCAAACCGGGATCAGGCCGGAGGTGGGGCTGTAATCTCCGGGGCTCCACAGCCGGGAGAAGTCGCAGAACACATAGCCCAAAAATGCGGAAATCATGCCGATAAACATGGCATTTTGCAGGGTATCCGCCCATTTTTCGTCCCGATTTTTAAGGGAGGACATCCCGCCCAGGAGGCGCTTGCCGATGACGGGCACCAGCCAAATGCCCATCATGATGCTGATGGTCATGACCAGCGCCACGGTCACATACTGGGAGGCGTTGAGCTCTGCGATTTTGCCCAGGGACAGGCCCATGGCGCTGACGGCGTTTTCCGCAGCGATGGTTTCATAACTCAGGGAGCCCACCACGCTCAGCCGCAGCCAGGGCAGGGGAAGTCCCAGGCTTTTCGCCAGGGCGATGACGCTGATGACGATGGCCACCGCCGGGGCGATGGTAAAGACAGCAGCGGTCTTCATGGTCTTGCGGAGCTTCTTGGGGTCCATGCCAATGGCCTTGGCCCGGCGCAGCGCCTTCACCAGGAACCACACCGACTGACCCAAAACCAGCGCCACCAGAAGCCCCACCAGCACAAACAGAATCGGATGATTGATGCTGAATTTCATGGGAACACCTCCAATTGGAATAGATACCACCAGTATATCACAAATTTTTCCGCTATACAAGTACAAGTGTCCACGCTGTGGGACTGTTTAGCGGAGAAAATGTAAGATGTATGTCATCCTGAGCGAAGCGAAGCGGAGTCGAAGGATCTACGCACCATCGATATGTTTTAGGGTAATGTAGTGCGTAGATCCTCCGATTCGCTGACGCTCGCTCAGGATGACAGAACGGTAGGTTCGTACCCTAAACAATAATTTTCCTTATTCTCATCATTTCTCTTGTACTTTTTCGAAAAATGTGGTAAACTGAATTGATTTATGTGAAAATTATGGTTTAGGAGCCAATGATATGTCTAATTTAGTAGAAGAAATCAGCCGCCGCCGGACGTTTGCCATTATTTCCCACCCCGACGCCGGTAAGACCACCCTGACCGAGAAATTCCTGCTCTACGGCGGTGCCATCGCCCAGGCCGGTGTGGTCAAGGGCAAGAAAAATTCCCGGGCCGCCACCTCCGACTGGATGGAGATCGAAAAACAGCGTGGTATCTCCGTCACCTCCTCCGTCATGCAGTTCCAGTACGGCGGCTTCTGCATCAACATTCTGGATACCCCCGGCCACCAGGACTTCTCCGAGGATACCTACCGGACCCTCATGGCCGCCGACTCCGCTGTCATGGTCATCGACGGCGCCAAGGGCGTGGAGCCCCAGACCCGGAAGCTCTTCAAGGTCTGCGCCATGCGGCACATTCCCATTTTCACCTTCATCAACAAGATGGACCGGGAAACCAAGGACCCCTTCGACCTGCTGGACGAGGTGGAGCGGGAGCTGGGCATCGAAACCTACGCCATGAACTGGCCCATCGGCTCCGGCAAGGATTTTCAGGGCGTTTACGACCGGGAGCAGAGCCAGCTGCTATTCTTCTCCGGCCTGAACGGCAAGGCCAAGGCGGAGAAAATGGCCATCGACCTGTACGATTCTCAGGTTGCCCAGCTGCTGGACAGCGAGGCCAAGCATCAGCAGCTCATCGACGATGTGGAGCTGCTCTCTGCCGGCCGGGAGATGGATTTTGAGGCCGTCCGCTGCGGCCAGCTGAGCCCGGTATTCTTCGGCTCCGCCCTGACCAATTTCGGCATCGAGCCCTTCCTGGAGAATTTCCTGAAGCTGACCCCGCCCCCTCTGGCCCGTGTGGCGGATTGCGGCGAGATCGATACTTTTGATCCCAATTTCTCTGCATTTGTCTTCAAAATCCAGGCAAACATGAACAAAGCTCACCGGGACCGGCTGGCATTTATGCGGATTTGCTCCGGCAAATTCCAGCGGGACACCGAATATTTCCACGTCCAGGGCAACAAGAAAATGCGTCTTTCCCAGCCCCAGCAGCTGATGGCCGCCGAGCGGGAAATCGTGGAGGAGGCCTACGCCGGTGACGTGATCGGCGTCTTTGACCCCGGCATCTTCGCCATCGGCGATACCATCACCGTTCCCGGAAAAAAGTTCACTTATTCCGGCATTCCCACCTTTGCTCCCGAACATTTCAGCCGTGTTTCCGCCAAGGATTCCATGAAGCGGAAGCAGTTTGTCAAGGGTACCGAGCAGATTGCCCAGGAGGGCGCCATCCAGATTTTCAAAGTGCCCAACTCCGGTATGGAGGAGGTCATTGTGGGCGTCGTGGGCACCCTGCAGTTTGACGTGTTCCAGTACCGGATGAAGAACGAGTACGGCGTGGACCTGCGGATGGAGGGCCTGCCCTACGAGGAAATCCGGCTCATCGACAGCTATCCCGGGGACCTGCAGGACCTGAACCTGGGCAGTGACGCGGAGCTGCTGGAGGACTACCGCGGCCGGAGCTTGCTGGTGTTCAGCAGCTTCTGGGCCATCGACTTCATCTGCCGCCGGAACCCCGGTCTGGTGCTGAAGGAAATTGTGGTTGAAGAAGGATAAATAGTGAATCGCCGGTGCATTTCGCACCGGCGATTATGATATGTTGCGTGCTGTTAGATGTTATCTCTCCCGGTATTGGAGCTTGGACCAGAGGCAGATAATAATCTGCCCGGGAATGCCCAGCAACAGCAGCTGCCAGGCGCTGATGCCGAATACCCGCAGTGTCACCGTGGTGCAAAGCAGGCTGGACCAGGCCAGCAGGGAAATGATGAAGTAATTGCGCCGGGGGTTGAACCAGATGGAGTTGAACACCAGCCAGACGATGGCCGTCACCGGTACGCCGTAGAGAAAGGTCAGCCAGTGGCAGCTCACGTTGATGGGGATCACGTCCAGCACCACATACACCAGGGTCATCACGAACCAGACCAGCAGGACGCTGAGCGTCGTGATGACGGTGTGGTTGCGGTGTTTATCGGGGACGAAAACCGGCTTCTCCGGCTCATCATGCTCCTCCCGCACCAGGTAATCCAGGGGCACCCCGAACAGGTCGGCGATGGCCTTCAGCACCGTGATATCCGGCATGGACTCCGCCCGCTCCCATTTGGAGATGGCCTTGTCGGAATAATTCAGCCGGTCCGCCAGCTCGCTCTGGGTCAGCTTGGCCTCCAGCCGCAGGTTGGTAATATTTCGCGCAATAATTGGCTTCAGGTCTTCCACATTCATCCCTCAGTTAGTTGATTTTATTCATGATAACACAATTTTGAAGGAAAATCAAGTTTTGGCTGCCCATAATCCTTTACATCAGGGGAGCCACCAGTTTCATGATGTAGCCGGTGAGCTTGGTGTACCATTTTTCTTTTCGGATGCTCTCAAATGTGACGCGGCGACTTTTTTCGACGCAAGATTCAAAATCCGCCTCCATATCGGCGATGCAGCCCACCCCCCACAGGTACACGGCGCACTCAAAATGGTGGTACAGGCTCCGGTAATCCAGGTTGATGGTGCCCACCACCGCCTCCTGGTCATCGCAGACGAAGCTCTTGGCGTGGACGAATCCGGGGGTGTACTCAAAAATCTCCACCCCGGCCTCCAGCAGGCGGCGGTAGTGGCTCTTCGCCATGGCATAGGGAATTTTTTTATCCGGAATGCCCGGCAGCAGCAGCCGCACCTGGACCCCCCGCTTGGCGGCATAGGTCAGGGCGTTTTCCATCTCCGCATCCAAAATCAGGTAGGGGGTCATAATATGGACGTACCGCTTCGCCCGGTTCAGGATGTCCATATACACCTGCCGCCCCACCTTCTCCCCATCCAGGGGGTCATCGGCATAGGGCAGGACGAAGCCGGAGCCGGTGCCGGTGCCGGAGGCGGTAAAGGCAGGCAGCGGCTGGGGATTCCACTCCGTCAGGTTCCAGAGCTGCAAAAACATCAGGGCAAAGCTCCGGGCGGCCTCTCCCTTCACCATCACCGCCGTATCCTTCCAGTGGCCATAACGCTGCACATGGTTGATGTACTCATCTGCCAGATTGATGCCGCCGGTGTAGGCAGTGTGGCCGTCGATCACCAGGATTTTCCGATGATCCCGATAATTGTAGTGGGTGGAAATAAAGGGCGTCACCGGCGAAAAAGCCTTGCATTTGATGCCCAGAGCCCGCAGCCGCCTGGGATAGCTCCGGGGCAGCAGGGCAAATTCGCAGGTGCCGTCGTACATGACCCGCACATCTACCCCCTGGGCGGCCTTCCGGGTCAGAATTTCCAATATTTTGCCCCACATCAGCCCTTCATCGATGATGAAATATTCCAAATAAATGTACTTTTCCGCTTTTTCCAGCTCCTGAAGCAGGGACTGAAACTTATCCTCGCCCAGGGGGAAATAGGTCACATCGCAGCCGGAAAACACCGGATAGCAGCCGCTTTTTGCCACATATCCCGCCAGCGCCCCTGCACCGGGGTCGGCCCGCTTCAGCGCATCCATGGTGTCCCGGTCCTGCCGAATGGCCCGGTGGGTGCTTTTTCGGAGCTGGCGCAGCCGCCGTTTCATGGCCCGCTGGCCCAGCTCACTTTGAATGAACAGGAACAGCAGCGTGCCAAAAATGGGCAGCGGGATGATGATGGCCAGCCAGGTGATTTTGGCGGTGGGGTCCAGGCGGGAATTAAGCAGATACAGCACCATGGCCACCGCAATGATGGCATGACCGCTGAACACATGGGGGATGTAGTCCTCCAGCCAGAGGAACAGCAGCAGCAAATACCCGATTTGGAACAGGAGCAGCAGCAAAATCAGCCCCATGCGCCCCCAAATGCACCCCCAAAGGCCCCGCTGCCCCTTCTTCAGCAGCCGAACCTCCGCAGAATTTTCCATATCCTCACCCCTTTTGAATAGCATATCACCAAATTGTTACGAAATCTACATGATGCGGAAATCGGATTCAAAATCCTACATTTTTCCCAGGCCTTCGCCATCTCGTACTGGACAATCCTGCCGGACGCTGATATAATATAGTATGATAATATCGATTGGAGGCTACGCAATGAAGCTCAATTACAAGCGCACGATCCTGGTCGGCTTCGCATTTTTCCTCATCAGCCTGTTCTGGACGGCATATGAGGCCATTATCCCCCTGATCCTGACCAACAAATTTGGTATGTCCCAAACCTGGTCCGGTGTCATCATGGCGGCGGACAATGTGCTGGCGGTGTTCATGCTGCCGATTTTCGGCGCGCTGTCCGACAAGTGCCGCTCCCGGCACGGCAAGCGGACTCCCTTCATCTTCATCGGCACCATTTGCGCCGCGGTGCTGCTGCTGACCCTGTCCTTTGCGGACAATGCCCAGTTGAAGAATATTTCCGATATCTCTGCCATCGATGACCCCGCTACCTTGGAGGTCATCTACGATGCACAGAAGGATAACACCCTCCTGACCCCCGAGGGCCAGACTTTCAAGCTCTCCGAAACCTACACCAAGGAAGCCTTTGCCGCCATCAAGAGCGATGACATGATCCAGAAGGATGGCAAGGATTTCTCCCCCTACACCAACTACGTCACCCCCGCCCGGCAGGCCTGCGCTGCGGAGGCCACCGCCGCGTCGCCTACCGCACTGATCGTTTTCATTGCCCTGCTGCTGAGCGTTCTGGTGTCCATGGCCATCTTCCGGTCTCCCGCCGTGGCGCTGATGCCTGACGTGACCATGAAGCCCCTGCGAAGCAAGGGCAACGCCATCATCAACCTGATGGGCACCGCCGGTGGTATCCTGGCGCTGCTGCTGGGCATCGTCTTTGCCACTTCGGCGGTGAAAAATTCCATGATGAGCTACACCACCTTCTTCTGCGTGGTCTCCGGTCTGATGCTGATCGCCCTGGGCATCTTCATCCTGACGGTTCGGGAGCCCCGTTGGGCCGCTGAAATGCACGCCGACAGCATCAAATACGGCATCGAGGACGAGGAAGAGGATTCCTCCAAGGCCACCCGGGGCCTGAGCAAGGCCGAGACCCGGTCGCTGATCTTCATCCTGCTGTCCATCGCTCTGTGGTACTTCGGCTATAACGCCGTCACCTCCAAATACTCCGTCTACGCCACCAATATTCTGCAGAAGAATTTCAACACCACCATGCTGCTGGCTCAGGGTGCTGCCATCGTGGCCTACATCCCCTCGGGCCTGGTGGCCTCCAAGATCGGCCGGAAGAAGACCATCCTGGGCGGTGTGACCATGCTGACGACCGCCTTCGCCGTGGCTGCCTTCCTGCGGGCCAGCAGTCCGGACTGGCTGATGAACGCCATGTTCATCCTGGCCGGTGTGGCCTGGGCTACCATCAACGTCAACTCCTTCCCCATGGTGGTGGAAATGTGCAGCGGCGCCGACGTGGGCAAGTACACCGGCTACTACTACACCGCCTCCATGGCGGCCCAGACCGCCACTCCCATGCTCTCCGGTTTCCTCATGGACCGGCTGGGCATGACCGTCCTGTTCCCCTACGCCGCTATTTTTGTGGCGCTGGCCTTTGTGACCATGGTTTGCGTGAAGCACGGCGATGCCAAGGCCGAGGTCAAGACCGGTCTGGAAGCGCTGGATGTGGACTGATATGGAAATTTTCATCATCGTACTGCTGGCATTGGCGCTGGCCTGCTGGAGCCTCTGGCGGCTGTCCATCCGTGGCCGGGTGGGGCAGCCTGGGGTGGAAAAACTCCGGGGCTGGAGCTATGCCCACCGGGGTCTTCATGGAAATGGCATCCCGGAAAATTCCATGGCCGCCTTCCGCCTGGCTCTGGAGAAGGGCTACGGCATCGAGTTGGATATCCACCTGCTCGCCGACGGCAATCTGGCGGTCATGCACGATTCTGAATTGATTCGCACCGCCGGTGCCCAGGGGGTTATTGAGGATTTAACCACCGCCGACCTGCAAAACTACCACCTGGAGGGCACCGGGGAGACCATCCCCACCTTCCGGCAGGTTCTGGATCTGTTCGCCGGGAAAGCGCCCCTGATTATTGAGCTGAAGGTACATAAAAATAACCACGCTGCCCTGGCCGAGGCCGCCTGCCGGATGATGGAGGGCTATGAAGGGGTCTGGTGTATGGAGTCCTTCGACCCCCGGTGCCTGCTGTGGCTGAAAAAGAATCGTCCGGCGGTGATCCGTGGCCAACTGTCGGAAAATTATATGGATAACCCCAAAATCAAGCTGCCCTGGATTTTGAAATTCACCCTCAGCAATAATATGGGCAATTTCCTGACAAAACCGGATTTCGTTGCCTACCGCTACGCCGACCGGCACCACACCCGCAGCAACCGGATTTGCATGAAGCGAATGACCGGTGTCAGTTGGACGCTGCGCACCCCGGAGGAATACAAAACCGCCACCCAAGAGGGCTGGCTGCCCATTTTCGAAAACTTTGAACCATAAATAAAGGGCGTGTTGCGTAATAAAAGCAACACGCCCTCAATTTGCCGTTAAGGCGGTAAATGATTGTTTAGCGGCCTAAAACGGCGCACCCAGCTACAACAACCATGTCATTGCGAGGCCGCAGGCCGTGGCAATCTCCTGGTACAACTTTGGTCCTAATTCGCACCAAAATCTATGGATAATCCCATTCTACATTGTACGTTCATCGACCTTTTTTCTTATCGTAGATGATACCGGGAGATTGCCACGGCCCTTCGGGCCACGCAATGACAGCATGATTTTAGTGCGCGAAACAATCATTTATACGCACAAGAATCTTAGGGCGTGTTGCAAATTCGCAACACGCCCTTTTTTTACTGAACAGATTTCGCTTCGCAGTAGATGCAGCGGTAGATTTGGTTGGTTTTGTCCACCAGTTTGTAGACCGCGGGCAGCTCCTGCTCGGTGGAGGTGATGCACCGGGGGTTGATGCAGGCGGGGCGGTCGTAGACCAGGTTGGAGGTGTCGATGGCCTCCCGAATGGGGTCGTTTTTCGCCTCCTCCAGCAGCTTCAGGATCAGGGCCATCCGCATATACTTTCCGTTCAGCGCCTGACGGAAATAGGCGGCCCGGGGGTCATCGTCCACCTTCACGCTGATTTCGTTGACCCGGGGCAGGGGGTGCAGGACGCACATTTTTTCCTTGGCCAGGGCCATTTTCTCGGCGGTGAGCACATAGCTGTCCTTCAGCCGGGCGTACTCGGCGGGATCGTCGAACCGCTCCTGCTGGATGCGGGTCATGTACAGCACGTCCAGCTTGGGCAGCGCCTCTTCCAAATCGGCGGTTTCCTCGTAGGGGATGCCCTTGGGGTCCAGCTCGTTGTAGCGCACATACTTGGGCAATTTCAGCTCATCGGGGGAAATCAGGATGAACTTGATGCCGGTGTAGCGGCACATGGCAGCGATCAGGGAGTGGACGGTGCGGCCGTATTTCAGGTCGCCGCAGAGGCCGATGGTCAGATCATTCAGCCGGCCCATTTCAGGGGAGATGGTCAGCAGGTCCGCCAGAGTCTGGGTGGGGTGGAAGTGGCCGCCGTCACCGGCGTTGATCACCGGGATGCTGGCGTTCCGGGAGGCCACATAGGGGGCGCCCTCCAGGGGGTGACGCATGGCGATGATGTCGGCGTAGCAGCTGATGATCTTGGCGGTGTCCGCAATGCTCTCGCCCTTGGAGGCGGAGGAGGAATTGGCGGAGCTGAAGCCAATCACATTGCCGCCCAGCTCCATCATGGCGGCCTCAAAGCTCAGCCGGGTCCGGGTGGAGGGCTCGAAGAACAACGTGGCCAGCTTCTTGTGGGCGCACTTGTCCTGATAGGCCACGGGGTTCACAATGATATCCTTGGCAGTGGAGATGAGCTGATCCAGTTCCTCAACGGAAAGATCCAGAATATCAATCAAACTTCTCATTATTTCGCTCCATTCACCGCCAGATAGTTGCGGATTCGGGTCACATTTTCAGCATTGGCAGGGTCTTCCTCCAGGTACTCGATGATGTCGTAAACATCCACCACGGAGTAGATGGGGAACCCAAACTGCTCCACGATTTGCTGCATGGCGCCCTTTTCGCTCTGGCCGCGCTCCTTCCGGTCCACCATGATGAAGGTGGCGATGACCTTGGTGCCCTCCAGGTGCTTCAGAATCTCCATGGATTCCCGGATGGCGGTACCGGCGGTGATGACGTCCTCGATGATGACGATTTCCTCACCGGCCTGGGGCACATAGCCCACGAACACGCCGCCTTCGCCGTGGTCCTTGACTTCCTTCCGGTTGAAGAAGAAGGGAACGTCCAGGCCGTTCTTGCACAGGGCAACGGCAGCGGAAACGGACAGGGAAATGCCCTTATAGGCGGGGCCGTAGAGGACGGCGTTCTTCTTGCCCAGCTTGTCGAAGTAGGCCTTAGCGTAGAATTCGCCCACTTTGGTAATCTGGTCGCCGGTCTTAATCATGCCGGCGTTGACGAAATAGGGAATTTTCCGGCCGGACTTGGCGGTGAAGTCGCCAAATTTCAGCACCCCGGCAGACTCCAGGAACTGGATAAATTCTCTCTTATAGCTTTCCATGATTCTGTCTCCTTTTTAGAATTTATGTCATTGCGAGAAAGCCGTGCGACGTGGCAATCCCCATCGTCGAAGGAAGTCGGAGGCCAAGCGGTCTTAGGAAGACAACATGTTTCCCCAACTCCTTGGCTCACAGAACGACATGGCTACGATCCGACTTGGATAAATTCTCTCTTATAGCTTTCCATGATTCTGTCTCCTTTTTAGAATTTATGTCATTGCGAGAAAGCCGTGCGACGTGGCAATCCCCATC
>JAZQHH010000008.1:0-6601 GCA_045540495.1 Faecousia sp. | reverse complement strand
TCCATCCGCCAGACCGCTCTGGCTCTGGGTATGCGTACCGAATCCTCCGGCAAGTTCGAAAAGAACCTGGACCCCATGATGACCGTTCCTGCCGTCCAGCGGGCCTGCGAGCTGGTGGAGCTGCTGGAGTGCGGCGATGTGATGGATGGCATAATTGACATCATCAATTATGTTCCCGCTCCCAAGACCCTTGAGCTGGCGCCCGAAAAAATCAACCGCCTGCTGGGCACCGAGATCAGCGAAGCGGATATGGTCTCCTACCTGAAGCGGCTGGAAATCAACGTGGAAGGCCGCACCATCCACGTTCCTTCCTTCCGCCCCGACCTGAACCTGATGGCAGACATCGCCGAGGAAGTGGGCCGTCTTTACGGTTACAACGAAATCCCCACCACCGCCTTCAAAAATGCCACCCAGGGCGGCTACAGCGCCGAAATGCTGCTGGAGAACAAGGCAGGCCAGCTGTGCCGCAGCCTGGGCTACAGCGAAATCATCACCTATTCCTTCGTGTCCCCCACCATCTTCGACCAGATTCGGATTCCTGCGGACTCCAGCCTGCGTAATGCCATGAAGATTCAGAACCCCCTGGGCGAGGACACCTCTATCATGCGTACCATCGCCCTGCCCTCCATGCTGGACATTCTGAGCCGGAACAACGCCTACCACAACAAGAACGTCAAGCTCTACGAGCTGGCAAAAATCTACCTGCCCGTGGAGGGCCAGCCCCTGCCCCAGGAGCCCAAGATGCTGATGCTGGGCACCTATGGCGACGGTGCCAGCTTCTTCAGCCTGAAGGGCCAGCTGGAGGCCATTCTCACCGGTCTGCGGATCAAGAAGGCCAGCTACACCGCCGTGAAGGATAACCCCTCCTACCACCCCGGCCGCTGCGCCAAGGTCACCATCGATGGTGTGGATGTGGGCTACATCGGCCAGGTGCATCCCCTGGTGGCCAAGAACTATGGCATGGACGTGGATGTCTACTGCGCTGAAATCAGCTTCACCAAGCTCTTTGATTTGCAGCTGCCCGACGTGACCTACACCCCCCTGCCCAAGTATCCCGCCGTCACCCGTGACCTGTCCCTGATTTGCGACGAAGCCATCACCGTTGCTCAGATTGAGGATGTCATCACCGCCTCCGCCGGTAAACTGCTGCGGGGCGTGAAGCTCTTCGATATCTACCGTGGCACCGGTGTTCCCGCAGGCAAAAAGAGCATGGCCTTCTCCCTGGAGCTCCGGGCCGACGACCGGACCCTGACCGATGCAGACTCCGAAGGGGTCGTTTCCAAGGTCCTGTCGGCTCTTGCCGAAAAGCTGGGTGCGATTCTGCGGTAATTGTCCAAAATTTTTCACAAACAGGTCTTTACAGCCGGATGATTTTGGAGTATAATATGCATATTCTATAAATTGGAGGTTGATAATCATGATGGACGGCACCATAAAATTCACCATTCCCGGTGATGATACCCAGAATATGCGCTATACTCTGCGCTGCGTGTTTGACGCGCTGAACGAGAAGGGCTATAACCCCATCAATCAGATTGTCGGCTACCTCCTGTCCGAGGACCCCACCTACATCACCAACTACAATAACGCCCGCAGCATGATCACCAAGCTGGACCGGGACGAAGTGATGCAGGAGCTGGTTCGCTGCTACCTGTTTGGCAGAAAATAACCAAAGCCAAGAGGCTTTTGCCACGGCAAAAGCCTCTTGTTTTATCTAATTTCATACTCCCCCTCCGTCTTACGCTTTTTCAGGTAAATGTTTCCCATTTCGCCAAGTCTTCCCTATTTCGGTTGACAAAATGGTTACGATTTGTTACCATTTCCCCACACTCTTGGAAAGGAGGTAATCAAATGGCAGAAGAAAAGGTACTCATGTACAAGGGCCACCCCCTGATGCGTAAGGACAACCTGGTCTACTACGGCTCCATGGCCGACAGCCACATCGTCATGCTCCAAATCCTGGAGACCAAGAAGATGGGCGATACCGATATCGCCACCAAGGTTTCCGTCCAGCTGCAGCTGACCGACCCCAGTGCCAGAAGCCGTGACCGCATCGTCAAGAAAAGCGAGAAAGCCGGTTTCTACACCGCCCTGGATGTGGGCAGTGTCTGGCTGAGCCGCGCACTGGCCGGCAAGTAAGTTCGTTTCACAGTAAGACGGAGGGCAACGTATGAAAATCACACGCATCTTAACTGCGTTGCTGGTCATTTGCATATTTGCCAGCAGCACAACCGTCAGTGCCTTCGCCAAAAGCGATTCGCTGACCACCCACATCGCCACGGTAGAAGCCACCACCCTGCGGCTTCGCTCCGGGCCATCCACGTCCAATTCCATCCTGAAAACCGCCTACAATGGAGACTATGTGGTCATCACCGGCAAAACCGGCTCCTGGTACAAGGTGGAATTCAATCTGACAAGTGGCTATATGCACGTCGATTACCTGACTACCCACACAAGAAAAAACGTGGAGCTGGGCTACGGCCGTGTCAACGCCAACAAGGTAAATGTCCGCTCCGGCCCCGGAACATCCTACAGCTCCCTGGCCCGGGCCAATTCCGGTGAAAAGGCCTTTATCATCGGCTTTAATAACCAATGGTACAAAGTCATCTATAACGACGATATTGGCTATATTCGCAGCGATTATCTGGAGTTGACCGAAATTCCCTACGAGAATAAGGCATCCACCAAGTCGCCCAAATTCTTCGTTGACGGAAAATCCACCGGCGTTACCCCCAGCGCCGCCGCTCTGAAGGGCAGTTCCAAGCAGCAGACCATCGTCGCCAACGCCAAAAAGCTCATCGGCGTCCCCTATGTCTGGGGCGGCACCACGACCAAAGGCTTCGATTGCTCCGGCTTCGTCCAGTATGTGATGAAGCAAAGCGGCATCACCCTGCCCCGCACCACCGCCCAGCAGGTCAAGGTGGGTACCTATGTGTCCAAATCCAACCTGCAGCCCGGAGATCTGGTATTCCTGCAGAATACATACCGGACCGGTGTATCCCACGTTGGCATCTACATCGGCAATGGTAATGTAATCCACGCCTCCAGCTCCAAAGGCGTCACCACCAGCAGCCTCTCCGGCAGCTACTTCGCCAAACACTACCACAGTGCCCGACGGGTGGTGTGAATGAATTGAAAACTTTTGCCGATACCGCCCGGTATCGGCTCTTTTTTTGCGAAATTGGGTTGATATCCGAAAAATAGTTGTGTATAATATGGATAAGAATCAGATAGAAAGGATGGTCAATATGGCAGGAAGCTTCCTCCCAAAAGGCCAGAAGCGAGCCCGTAAAAGGGGCCGCAGATGGCATTACTATATTCCGACAGCGATCATGCTGATCCTGGCGCTGATTTGCGTGGGCACCATTTCCTGGGCCGTCATTTCCGTGCTGGAGACTCAGAATCCCCAGGGCGATGATCCCAGTTTGCAGATCACCGTCAACACCAAGCCCACCGAAACCGAGGCACCCACCACTGAACCCACCGAGCCCCCGGAAGAAGGCTCCCCCGAGGTCAACGCCCTGATCGCCGAGGCGGATTTTGTGGCCGCCGGCTATGACTACGACAAAGCCATCGCCATGATCCGTGACTCCGGCTACCTGGAGCATATTCCCTCCCTGTCCCAGAAGATCGAGGAGTACACCCTGGCCAAGCAAAAGGTGGTCCGCTACTCCAGCCCCGAAACCATCACCCATATTTTCTTCCACTCCCTGATCGTGGACACAGACCGTGCTTTCGACGGCGATGCTGAAGAGGGCGGCTACAATATGTACATGACCACGGTGGAGGAGTTCAAAGCCATCCTCCAGCAAATGTACGACAAGGGCTATGTCCTGATCTCCCCCTACCAGATGGCCTACGAGACCACCAAAGCTGATGGTTCCACCAAATTCACCTACGGCGATATCATGCTGCCCCCCGGCAAGATCCCCTTCCTGATGAGCCAGGACGATCTGAACTATTACAGCTATATGATCGGCTCCGGCAACGGCAAAAATGAGACCCCGGTCTTCGTAGACGATGAAAACGACGGCTTCGCCAGCCGCATCGTTATCGGTGAGGACGGTTACCCCACCTGCGAATATGTGGATGCCGACGGCAACGTGCTCTACGGCGACTACGACCTGGTCCCTGTGCTGGAAACCTTCATTCAGGAGCATCCCGATTTCTCCTACCGCGGCGCCCGTGCCATTCTTGGCATGACCGGCTACGAAGGCGTTTTCGGCTACCGTACCAAGCCCACCTACCAGCCGGAGCTTGATGCGCTCCACGCCGCCGATCCTGAGAAATATCCCTCTTACGCTGAGGAAGTTGCCAACGCCAAAGCTGTCGCCCAGTGCCTCCGGGACCATGGTTGGATCCTGGCCAGCCACTCCTACGGCCACCCCGCCTACGGCAACATCTCCGCTGAGCGGGTCGAAACCGACTCCGACAAGTGGGAGAACACTGTGGAAACCATCATCGGCGAAACCGATGTGATCCTCTACCCCCACGGTTCCGATATCCACACCTGGCGCAACTACACCTTCGATAACGAAAAATTTGCCGCTCTCTACGCCGATGGCTACCGTTATTTCTTCAACGTAGACGGCAACAAATATTGGAACCAGCTGGGCTCCAATTATTTCCGTGGTGGCCGCCGGAATCTGGATGGTTTCCGGATGTACCACAATCCTGAAATGCTCACCGACCTGTTCGATGTAGAATCCGTCTTCGACGCCGCCCGTCCCCTGCCTGTCCCCAGCAATGGCAGCGGTATGTAATTTCACATTTATGCCGACCGGCACCCCCGGTCGGCATTATTTTTGTACAATTTGGGTATCATACCTCCAAAAGGAGGTCATTACATGGCAAAACTCAAGCGAGGCCGGCAGAGCTTTATCCTGCCGGAAAAGCCCGTCATTACCCACTGGGCCAGTGTCGCGGGCAAAAAAGAGGGCGAAGGTCCCCTGGCCCAATGCTTCGATATGGTATCGGAGGATACCTATTTCGGGCAAAAAACCTGGGAACAGGGCGAAAAAAAGCTTCAGCAGCTGGCCCTGGAGACCTTACTATCGAAAGCAAAGCTCCACAAATACGATATTGACCTGGTTTTTTCCGGCGATCTGTTGAATCAGTGCATCGGCTCCTCCTTCAGTCTGCGGAATCAGGATATTCCCCACCTGGGCCTTTACGGCGCCTGTTCCACCATGGCGGAAAGCCTGCTGTTGGCAGCAATGGCCGTAGGCGGCGGTTTCGCATCCCGGGTTGTGGCCATGACCTCCAGCCATTTTGCCTCCTCCGAACGACAGTACCGCTTCCCCTTGGGCTATGGCGGACAGCGAACCCCCACCGCCCAATGGACCGTCACCGGCTCCGGCGCCGCTCTGGTCTGTTCGGCGGGCAAGGGCCCACGGATCGAAAGCTGCACCATAGGCACCGTCCGTGATTTTGGCATCAAAGACGCCAACAACATGGGCGCCGCCATGGCCCCTGCAGCCCTGAGTACCATCAAAGCCCACATGAATGACCTAAGCACAAGCCCGGAAGATTTCGACCTCATCGTCACAGGGGACCTGGGCCAGGTTGGCAAAGAACTGCTGCTGGAGCTGGCACGGCGGGAAGGCCTGAGCCTGGGTGGCAAATTGACGGACTGTGGAACTATGGTTTTCGACAATACACGTCAGGATGTCCACGCAGGAGGCTCCGGCTGCGGCTGCAGCGCCATTACACTGTGCGGTCATCTGCTGGACAAGCTGAACACCGGAAAACTGGAACGAATCCTGTTCTGCGGCACCGGCGCCCTGCTCTCTCCCACCTCCACGCAGCAGGGCTTGCCAATCCCCGGCGTGTGCCATGCCGTATCGATCATCTGCGGAGGAACATGATATGGATTATCTGAAAGCATTTCTTGTTGGTGGCCTTTTCTGCCTTGCGGGTCAAATTTTGATTGATAAAACCAAATTGACCCCCGCCCGAATTCTGGTGAGCTTTGTCTGCATCGGCGTTCTGCTCAGTGCCTTAGGCATTTATCAGAAAATCGTTGATTTTGCCGGTGCCGGTGCCACGGTCCCCCTGACCGGCTTCGGTCATACCATCGCAAAAGGCGTTCGGGAGACAATCGATGAAGATGGTTTCCTTGGCATCTTCACCGGCGGCCTGAAAGCCTCCGCAGGAGGCATCGCCGCCGCCGTAATCTGCGGCCTGATCGTCAGTTTGATCTTCAAACCGAAGGATAGATCCTGAAAAAACGGGCAAGCTATCATCACGGCCCAGCCGTAGAAAAAGATTTTCGGAGGAATTTAAGATGAATCAGCAGAACAAGAATCAGAATAACAGTCAGAACCAGAATCAGAACAGCAATCGCAACCAGAACCAGAACAACAACCAGAACCAGAACAACAACCAGAACCAGAACAACCGCTAAAACAATCGGGCGCCACCAACCGGTGACGCCCGAAAACATTTTATTGGTGAATGGTTGTTTAGCGGCCTAAAACGACGCGCCGATCTCAACAACCGTGTCATTGCGAGGCCGCAGGCCGTGGCAATCTCCTGGTACAACTTTGGTCCTAATTCGCACCAAAATCTATGGATAATCCCATTCTACATTGTACGTTCA
>JAZQHH010000007.1:0-17650 GCA_045540495.1 Faecousia sp. | reverse complement strand
CCGGAGCGGTATGCCAAGGACATCACCATTCGCTACCCCATCCATATCCCCTTTTCCGGCCGGGCGGTGCGCTTGACCTTTGACAATTATTGCGGCACCGAGCCCATTACCCTGACTAAAACCACCGTTTTCTACGGCGGTCGGTTCCATGCCGTGCATTTCGGCGGCGAGCGCAGCGTCACCATTGGTGCAGGCCAGCGCACGGTCAGTGATCCGCTGGAAATTAACCTGACGGAGGGTGAGGTCATTCAGGTCAGCTTCTATCTGGGAGATTTCACCCTGATGCGCAGCGTAGTCTTCGCCTGCGGACCGCTGTCCGAGGGTCTGTACGCCAACGGTGACGAAACCGAGAACCCCCACATCGACATCGCCACCTCCCGGAAGACCCACCTGTTCTACTTCCTCAGCAACGTTTCCGTGCTGACAGACGCCGGTAACCGTGCCATCGTCTGCTACGGCGACTCCATCACTGCCCAAGACTGGCCCGATCATCTTGCCCTGCGGTGCTTCAACGAGGGCTACGGCAAAACCGCCATTATCCGCCGGGCTACCTCCGGCTCTCGGATCCTGCGGGAATACTCCTGCCTGACCTACGAATCCTACGGTCTTATGGGAAGCCATCGATTCCACCACGAGGTGCCCTCCGACGGTGCCGATGTGGTCATCATCCAGCAGGGCATCAATGATATCATCCACCCTGTGGGTGAAAAAGTGAACATCTTCCGGCCCATGAGCGACCTGCCCACGGTCGAAGAGCTGATTGAGGGCCTGAAAACCTACATCGCCCAGGCCCGCAGCTTTGGCTACAAGGTGTATGTAGGCACCCTGCTCCCCATGGGCGGCTGGCGCACCGATGCCCCCTTCCGCCAGGAAATGCGCCACGCCTACAATGCTTTCATCCGGACCACAGACCTGATCGACGGCTGTATCGATTTCGATATGGCGGTCCGTGACCCGGAAAAGCCCGATTGGTTCAAGGCTGAATACGATTCCGGCGACCACCTGCACCCCAGCGCCGCCGGATACCGCCGGATGGCCATGGAGGTTCCGGTGGAATTGTTGAAATAATTAGCAACCCGTTTTTCTGTCATTGGGAGCCGGTCCGCAGACAGCTTCGCGCCAAGAGCCGCCTACGACGGTTGCGCTGCGTAGAGTCTGCGGACTTATGGCGTGGCAATCGCCCAAAGTTTCCGCATTGCTACAGGGGATTGCCACACCAGTGTGCGCACTGGTTCGCAAGGACAGCATTGTTTACTGAAAATTTATTCAAAGTATTCATTTTCCACTTGCATATGCATAAAAAATGTGATAATATACATTTTGACGGTGCAGTATCCTAGTCGGGATGGCCATCTTCCAGGAAGGGCCTAAAAATCCTTTGAAGGGCACATCGATGAAGTCCCTGGTGTCTGCTTTTTACGCCCAGTTTAGGGTGGATGCTGGGGGTTAAGGATTCCGGGCGCGCTCCAATGGCATGGGGCATACGACCCGGTTTCCGTGGAGACTTGAAGCTTGTGCGACGAGGGCGGGAACTCCTTTGCGGAAGCCTCCTTCGCGTACGAATCAGGTAAGAACCTGCAAGGCGGTGCACAGAATCGTGTGCTGCGTGCAGCGTAGCCTGCCTTGAGTGAACATGCGGGGAAGGGAGAACAGGCCGGACGGCGTTATGGCCATAACGTTTCCGACTATCGCTCCCGGAAACCATGCTTGCAAAAGAGGCTAAGACTATGGCACATCCTGTCGTGGAAATCACCTAGGCTGTCGTAATTGGGCAGGCAGGGGATTACAGTACGGACTAAGTGGCAATCGGGTAGCCAATTCCGGCAACGTTTGGACGGACGGATCAAATGGAAACGGCCCATACGGCAACGGTGGGTTCTGTCCGGGGAAAACCAACCCGACCTAAGCCGTAAGATTTATCCTGCCTGCTACCGTTTTTTCAAACATAAAGGAGTAATTTCCGTGTCTAAACATGACCCCGCCGCTGCGAAAAAGGAGCGGAACAAGACGATCCGCTGGGTCGTCACTATTTTTTTCGTCACGATTTTAGTTTCCGGCACCATTTCGCTGCTGTCGGATATGATTATGTCCGCCAGCGGCATTTTTGTGGCCTTTTTGATTCTGATGGCCATCATTCTGGTTGGTATTATTTTTGATATCATCGGTGTGGCTGTGACCTCAGCGGATGAAAAGCCCTTCCATTCCATGGCCGCCCGGAAGGTCCCCGGGGCCCAGGACGCCATCAAGCTCCTGCGCAGCGCGGAACGGGTCAGTTCCATTTGTAATGACGTGGTGGGCGATATCTGCGGCGTTGTGTCCGGTTCCGCCTCCGCCACCATTGCGGCCCAAGTGCTGCAAAAATTTGATTTTTCCTGGCCTCAGATTGTTTCTCTGGTGATGTCCGCTCTGGTTGCGGGCTTTACCGTGGGCGGCAAGGCCATCGGCAAGACCTTTGCCATGAATTCCTGCACCAAGATTGTCGGCGGTGTGGGCAAGCTGCTTTACTGGCTGAAGAACCCTGCCAAGGCCTTCGCCAAGAAAAAGAAAAAATAACGTTAGGTTGTGTCGTTTGTGCGTATATTAGAGAATATTCAGGGCCACGAGGATCTGCTGCGCCTGACCGATGCCCAACGGCTGGAGCTTTGTCAGGAGATCCGGGAGTTTCTCATTGACCGTGTGTCCCGGACTGGTGGACATCTTGCCTCCAATCTTGGTACAGTGGAGCTGTCCGTCGCCCTTGAAACCGTTTATGATACCAAAACTGACCGCCTGGTTTTCGATGTGGGTCACCAGTCTTATGTCCATAAGCTGCTGACCGGACGCCAGGCGGATTTCGACCGTCTGCGGCAGTTCGGCGGCATGGCGGGCTTCCCCAAGCCCGGGGAGAGCATCACCGATTCCTTTGTGGCCGGTCATGCCTCCAGCTCGGTGTCCATCGCTCTGGGCATGGCCCGGGCCAGAACCCTTTCCGGCCATAACCATGATGTGGTATGCGTCATTGGTGACGGTGCCGCCACCGGTGGTATGGCCTACGAGGGCCTCAACGATGCCGCCGAGAGCCGGGAGCCGATGGTGATCATTCTGAATGACAATGAAATGTCCATCGATAAAAATGTGGGCGGCATGGCCAAGCACCTGTCCCGGCTGCGGAGCAAGGAAAGCTATCTGGGCATGAAGCAGCATTACCGCAGTTTTATGTCCAAAACCGGCGTTGGCCGGTTCGTTTACCGGGCCACCCGGGCGGTGAAGGATTGGTTCAAGCGGATGGTGCTGCCCACCACGATTTTTGAAAATATGGGCCTGACCTATCTGGGCCCTGTGGACGGCAATGATGTGAATCAGCTCATTGGCCTGCTGCGCCTTGCCAAGGGGATGAAGACTCCCGTTCTGCTCCATGTGCTGACTAAGAAGGGAAAGGGCTATGCTCCCGCAGAGCAGAATCCCTCCAAATTCCATGGAATCGGAAAATTCGACCCCGCCACCGGCGAGACCCTGAGCAAGGGCGGCCAGACCTTCTCCGGCGCCTTTGGAAAGACCATGCTGGAACTGGCGGAGGAAAATAACCGGGTCTGCGCCATCACGGCCGCCATGCCCGGCGGTACAGGTTTGCTGGATTTCAAGAAAACCTACCCCAAGCGCACCTTCGATGTGGGCATTGCGGAGGAACACGCCGTGTCCATGGCTGGCGGACTTGCCAAGCAGGGCATGGTGCCTGTGGTGGCCCTGTATTCCACCTTTTTGCAGCGGTCCTACGATATGATTTTGCAGGATGTGGCTATGCTGCATCTTCATGTGGTGCTGGCGGTTGACCGGGCAGGTCTGGTTGGCGAGGACGGGGAGACGCACCATGGTATTTATGATATCGGTTTCCTGCGCCATGCGCCGGGGATGCTGATTTTGTGCCCCGCCAGCTGCGCGGAGCAGCAGAAGATGCTCCGTTGGGCGGTGCAGGACTACAATGGCCCGGTGGCCATCCGCTATCCCAGAGGCGGTGACCGCAGCTTTGAGGGCTGCAACTGGAGTCCAAGTGCGGAGATTGCCACTACCGGTGCCCTGGCCTGCCATCGCATGGGCGATGATGTGACGCTGATTACCTATGGAACTCTGCTGGAAAATACCATGCAGGCCGCCGAAAAGCTGGCCCAGCAGGGGATTGAAGCCACGGTTTTGCGGCTTCTGACGGTGGAGCCCCTGCCAGTCTACAATATTCTTACCATGATGTCCGATACGCCCCATGTGGTGATTCTGGAAGAAGCTGCCGGTGGCTGCGGCATCCGGGAGGCTTTGGCCTGGGAGCTGCATCATCTGAAGCCTGGTATCCAGGTGGATGGCATCGATTTGGGCCATCAGTTCATTACCCACGGCGATATGAATTCCCTCTATCAGCACTATGGTTTGGATGCGGATTCCATTGTAAAATTCGTACAGGAGGTGCGGCCCCATGAAAATTAAAAAACGGCTGGACGTACTCCTGACAGAACAGGGCTACGCCGACACCCGCTCCAAGGCCCAGGCCATCATCATGGCAGGGCAGGTCTATGTGGACGGCCAGAAGGCGGACAAGCCTGGCATTTCCTATGAAGAGAATGTATCCATTGAAGTCCGTGGCGACGTGTGCCCCTATGTGAGCCGGGGTGGTTTGAAACTGGAAAAGGCGCTGCGGGATTTCGGCGTAAAGCCGGAAGGCTTTGTCTGCTCCGATTCCGGTGCCTCCACCGGCGGCTTTACCGACTGCCTGCTCCAGCAGGGAGCGAAAAAGGTCTTTGCCATTGACGTTGGCTACGGTCAGCTGGACTGGAAAATCCGCTCCGATGACCGGGTCGTGGTGATGGAGCGGACCAATATCCGTTATGTGACCCCGGAGGATTTGGGGGAGCCTTTGGATCTTTCCGTCATTGATGTGAGCTTTATTTCTCTGAAAATCGTCCTTCCCACCATTAAAACGCTTCTCAAACCTACCGGTCAGGTGCTGTGCCTGATCAAGCCCCAGTTTGAGGCCGGGCGGGAGAAGGTTGGTAAGAAGGGCGTGGTTCGGGAGCCTGCCACCCACAAAGAGGTTCTGGATATGTTCGTGGAGCTGGCGGATAATCTTGGCTTCACAATCCTGGGCCTGACCTTCTCGCCTGTGAAGGGCCCGGAGGGTAATATTGAATTTTTGGGCCATCTGACCCTGGAGGACAAAGCGGGCATCCGCCCGGATACCGCCGATGTGGTGCGTCAGGCCCACGAAACTTTGAAGGGGTGAAAATATGATAAAACGAGTGATTTTGACCCCAAATCCTTACCGGGATAAGAATTTTCAGACCGTCCGCAACGCTTCGAAAATTTTACAGGATGCGGGCATTGAGGTTCGCCTTTGCCTGCCCTTCGAGGTGGACAGAACCTATGATTTGCCCCGGGATCTGCGATTCCATAAGCTGGACCGGGAAATCCAGAATACGGATCTGGTGATCTGCTTCGGCGGCGACGGCACCATTTTGCACATGGCCAAGGCCGCCACCCGTCAGGGTGTGCCTATTCTGGGTGTCAACATTGGCACCATGGGCTTCATGGCGGAGCTGGAAAGCGGCGAGCTGGATAAGCTGGCTCTCCTGGCAAAAGGCGATTATTCCATTGACAAGCGGATGATGCTGGATGTGACGGTCCGTCGGGACCGGGATATCATTTACCACGATATCTGCCTGAATGATGTGGTCATCACCAAGGGGGCTGTGGCCCGAATCGTCCATTTGTCCGTCCGCTGTGACGGGGTGCAGGCCATGGAATGCGGCGGCGACGGCTTGATCGTTGCCACTCCCACCGGTTCCACTGCCTACAGCCTTTCTGCCGGCGGCCCCATCGTGGAACCCGAGGCCAAAAGCATTCTGATTACCCCCATTTGCGCCCATGATATGGCCAGCCGTTGCATGGTAGCTTCCGACAAGCGGGTGATTACCGTTGCGCTGACGAAAAATATGCGCCGCAATGCCTTCCTTTCAGCCGATGGCGGCAAGGCCGTTCGGCTGAACATGGGGGATATCGCCACGATTCGCAAATCCGACATGGAAACCAAGCTCCTGCGGCTGAAAGACCGGAGCTTTTACGATGTTGTGAATATGAAATTCAAGAACGAATGAGGTGCCCAAGTGAAAACACAAAGACAGGCAAAAATTCTGGAAATCGTCACCACCAAGGATGTGGAGACCCAGGAGCAGCTGCTGCAGGAGCTGCAGGACGCGGGCTTTTACAGCACCCAGGCCACCATTTCCAGAGATATTAAAGAATTGCGGATCGTCAAGGAGCTGACCAGCTTCGGTACTTACCGTTACACCACCTCCTCCAAGGAGGTCACCGGCACCTTCTCCAGCCGATTGAACACCATTTTCCGGGAGTGCGTCACCGGCTATGATTATGCCCAGAATATGGTAGTCATTCATACTCTGCCGGGCCTGGCCTCTGCCGCCGGTTCCGCGGTGGATGCCATGAGCATGAGCTTTGTGCTGGGCACCCTGGCGGGGGATGATACGGTGATGATTGTCATGCGGGATACCAATGCCGCTGCGGCCTTTTGCAGTGAAATCAAAAATCTGCTGAATTGAGGGATATCAAATGCTGAGCCTTCTGCATATCGAAAATATAGCCGTTATCGAATGCTCGGATATCTCCTTCGACCGGGGCTTCAATGTGCTGACCGGTGAAACCGGTGCCGGTAAATCCATCGTCATCGATGCCATTTCCGCCATTTTGGGCGAGAGGGCCTACCGGGATATGATTCGAACCGGCGCCAATAAAGCCTCGGTCCGTGCGGTGTTCACCGATGTGCCGGAGCTGAGCTGGTTTGCCGATAACGGCGTGGAGTATGATCCGGAGACGGTCATTCGGCGGGAGATTCATCTGGACGGCAAGAATGTCTGTCGTGTCAATGGGACGCTGGTGACGGTTTCCATCCTTCGCAAGCTGGGTATCCAGCTTATTAACATCCACGGTCAGCATGATTCCGCATCCCTTCTGGATGAAGCCAATCACCTTGGCTTTTTGGATGCCTTTGCGGATAATGATGCCCTTCGGGCAGAACATCAGCAGCGATTTGAAGCGGTGTCCAAGCTCCGCCGGGAAATTGACCGGATGAGCATGGACGAAAGCGAAAAGCTGCGCCGGATGGAGACCCTCCGCTACCAAATCGAAGAAATTTCCAAAGCGAATCTGGAACCCGGGGAGGACGAGGCTCTGGAGGACCGGCGAAAGCTGCTGCAAAATGCTGAAAAGCTTTCCAATGGCATCGAAACTGCCGTGGAATGTCTCTATGGCGGCGACGAGAGCGATGGCGCTGCCAGCCTGCTGGCCCAGGCGGAGCGGGAGCTGGCCCGGCTGTCCAAATATACCGATTCCTTCGCCCAGCTCCACGACAAGGTGGCTGATCTGATGTATCAGGTGCAGGATGCCGCCGAGGAGATTCGGGATGCCCGGGATGATTTGAGCTATTCTGCCGACGAACTGGAGCAGATCGAATCCCGGCTGGATGTAATCCACCGGCTCCGCCGGAAATACGGCGTGACCTGCGCCGATATTCTGGAGTATCTGGAAAAAGCCCAGAAGGAGCTGGATGAAATTGAATTTGCCGACGACCACATTGAGCGGTTGAAAGGGAAGCTGAAAAAAGCCGAGGCAGCGGCCTGGGAAACGGCCTGTGCCATCCGGGAAAACAGAAAGGCTACCGCCGCCATGCTGTCCCAGCGAATTTTGACGGAGCTTGCTCAGCTGGATATGCCCCGGGTGCAGTTCGCCTGCGAATTTGCTGAGACGGAATTGACGGCAGACGGTGCGGACAATGTAGTGTTCTATATGTCCGCCAACGCCGGTGAGGCGCTGAAATCCATGAGCAAGGTAGCCTCCGGCGGCGAATTGGCCCGCATTATGTTGGCCATGAAAAATGTATTGGCGGAAAAAGACCAGGTGGAGACGTTGATTTTTGACGAAGTGGACACCGGTGTTTCCGGCCGTGCCGCCCAAAAGGTGGCGGAAAAGCTTCGGGCCGTTGCCGCTCATAAGCAGGTCCTCTGCGTTACCCATCTGCCCCAGCTGGCGGCCTTGGCCAACACCCATTTGTTGATTGCCAAATCCGAGCGGGACGGGCGTACTTATACCACGGTCACCCCTCTGGATATTGAAGGCAGAAAACGGGAGCTGGCCCGGATTATCGGCGGCACGAATATCACCGAAACCACCCTGAAAAGTGCAGAAGAGATGCTGCAGGTGTGATTTTGGCTTGACAAATCTCCACTTTTTTGATAACATACGTGCATTAACACATTGATGGGAAGAAGTAAGCAATCCCTTTCCCCCAGAGAGCTGCCGGTTGGTGCAAGGCAGCGGGAAAACCTGCTGAAATACCTCCCGGAGTGGCCTGCCTGAACATCAGTAGGGGAGGACGGGTTCGCCCGAAACAGCGAAAAGCGTTGTTGGACGCTCCGAGGGCTGCACCGTGAGATGCAGCCGAACCAGAGGTGGTACCGCGTAATTTTTACGCCCTCTGTCCGCAAGGACAGGGGGCGTTTTTGTTTTGGAGGTGCGCCATGAATTATCCATGGATCGATGGATACCTTTTGCAAAAGAAAGGCGTCACGAAAGACCATAAATTGGAGTGGAACTGGATTCGCTACATGGTGGGGGATAAAATGTTCTGCGCCATTTGCCTGGATGAACAGAATCGGCCCTATTATATCACCCTGAAACTGGAGCCGACTAAGGGAGATGCTTTGCGGAAATTGTACCCGGATATCCTGCCTGGATACTACATGAACAAGGTTCACTGGAACTCCGTCAAAGCCAATGGCGCCGTTCCGGATGATTTGATGAAGGAAATTCTGGATGATGCATATTCTCTGGTCTTTTCCGGACTTCCTAAGAAGAAACAAGCTGAAATTAACAACATTTAGGAGGAACCCAAAATGAAATTATATGACGAGCTGGTCGCCCGTGGCCTGATTGCCCAGGTGACCAATGAGGAAGAGATTCGCGAGATGATCGACAATGGCAAGGCCACCTTCTACATCGGCTTTGACCCCACTGCCGATTCTCTCCATGTGGGCCACTTCATGGCTCTGTGCCTGATGAAGCGGTTGCAGATGGCCGGCAATAAGCCCATCGCCCTGATTGGCGGCGGCACCGCCATGATTGGCGACCCCTCCGGCCGGACCGATATGCGGAGCATGATGACCAAGGAAGTCATCGACCATAACTGCGCCTGCTTCAAGAAGCAGATGGAGCGGTTCATCGAGTTTGGCGAGGGCAAGGCCCAGATGGTCAACAATGCCGATTGGCTGCTGGACCTGAACTACGTGGATGTGCTCCGTGAGGTGGGCGCCTGCTTCAGCGTCAACAATATGCTCCGGGCCGAGTGCTACAAGCAGCGGATGGAGAAGGGGTTGAGCTTCCTGGAGTTCAACTACATGATCATGCAGTCCTACGACTTCTACCACCTGTACCAGAATTACGGCTGCAATATGCAGTTCGGCGGCAACGACCAGTGGAGCAATATGCTGGGCGGCACCGAGCTGATCCGCCGCAAGCTGGGCAAGGATGCCCACGCCATGACCATCACCCTGCTGCTAAATTCCGAGGGCAAGAAGATGGGCAAGACCGCCAAGGGCGCTGTCTGGCTGGACCCCAACAAGACGACTCCCTTCGAGTTCTACCAGTACTGGCGGAATGTGGAGGATTCCGATGTCCTGAAATGCATCCGGATGCTGACCTTCCTGCCTATGGAAGAGATCGATGCCATGTCCGACTGGAAGGATGCCCAGCTGAACACCGCCAAGGAGATTCTGGCCTACGAGCTGACCAAGCTGGTCCATGGTGAGGAAGAGGCGAATAAGGCTCAGGCTGCTGCCAAGGCCCTGTTTGTGGGCGGTGGCGACGATGCCAATATGCCCACTACGGAAATCACCGTCGATAAGCTGGTGGATGGCAAAATCGGTATCCTGAATCTGATGGTTGCCTGTGGTCTGGCTCCCTCCAATAAACAGGCCCGCCAGCTGGTGGAGCAGGGCGGCGTCCTGGTCAACGACGAAAAGGTGCCTTCTGCCCAGTTCGCCGTTACCGAGGAAATGCTGAAGGAAGGCGTGAAGATCCGCAAGGGTAAGAAGGTTTTCCATAAGGCGATTCTTGCATAAATACTTTTTCGCAGAGCCGGGAATATCCCTGCTCTGCGATTTTTATATTTGATCCCGATTCCGACTGTAAATACAGCCGGGATTTTTTATACTATCGTTGCAAAAATTGAAGGAGGCAGCGAGTTATGCAATTTACCAGTTTCCTGCAGGATGGGCATTTGACTGTGGCTCTCACCGGGGAGATCGACCATCATTGCGCCAAACGATACATCCAGTCCATCGCCGCAAAGATCGAAGCCTATGTGCCGGCGGTATGCGTGCTGGATTTCAAGGATGTGAGCTTTGTGGATTCTTCCGGCATCGCCGTGGTCATCAACGCCCTGCGAAGCATGACCCAGATTGAAGGAAAGCTGGTGCTTTCCGGCCTGGGGGAGCAGCCCATGAAGGTATTCCGGGCATCCGGTGTTGATAAATTAGTACAGATTAAGGAGGCAGTATCATGAAATTTGAGAATTATATGACCCTGGATTTCCCAAGCAAATCCTGCAACGAGGCCTTCGCCCGGTCAGCGGTGGCCTGCTTTGCGGCCCAGCTGGACCCCACCATCGAGGAGCTGGGGGATATCCGCACCGCAGTCTCCGAGGCGGTGACCAATGCCATCGTCCATGCCTATCCCGATGAACTGGGCACCGTGACATTGCGGTGCCGCATCCTGAAAGGGCAGACCCTGGACATCGTGGTAAAAGATAAGGGGGTGGGCATCCCCAATATCGAGGAGGCCCGGCGGCCCATGTTCACCACCGGCGGCTCCGACCGCAGCGGCATGGGCTTTACCATTATGGAGAGCTTTATGACGGATCTGCAAATCATGTCCGTACCGGGGAAGGGAACCACCGTACATATGCGGCGGAAGCTGCAGCGGCGCAAATGAGCCGGACGGAGGAACTGATCCGGCTGGCCCAATCCGGCGACCGGGAGGCAGGGGAGACCCTCATCAATGAAAACACGGGCCTGATCTGGTCGGTGGCCCGTCGGTTCATAGGACGGGGGACGGAAACGGATGACCTGTACCAATTGGGGTGCCTTGGATTTCTGAAAGCGGTGGAAGGCTTTGACCTGGAGTTTGGCACCCAGTTTTCCACTTATGCGGTTCCCAAGATTGCGGGAGAGATCCGCCGTTTTCTTCGGGATGATGGTACGGTAAAAGTTTCCCGGACACTGAAAGAACAGGCGGCAACCATCAAATCCATGCGGAATCAATTGATGACCGCCCTGGGACGGGAGCCAACGATTCAGGAGATTGCGAATCAAACCGGATTTACGCCGGAAGAGATCGCCGTGGCTGAAACGGCCACTGCCTGCACCGAATCCATCCACCGTCAGATGGGGGAGGAGGGGTTCTCCCTGGAAAATGTGCTGACGGATACGGAGTCCGAAGAAAAGCTGCTGGAAAAAATCGCCCTCCGTCAGGCCATCGAAAAGCTCCCGGAGCGGGAACGGATGGTCATTCAGCTGCGCTATTTCCACAGCCTGACCCAGGAACGGGTGTCAAAGGTGCTGGGGGTCAGTCAGGTACAGGTGTCCCGTATCGAGAAAAAGGCGATCATGGTACTGCGGGAGTTGCTGGGGTCATAATTTGCATCGATAGTGTTGACAATAACCGAATAGACCGATAGAATTAATGATATCTATTATCAGCTCTTACAAATAAGGAGGAGCCGTTATGAAAAATCGGTCGTTTTTGATGTGTCGCATCCTGGCGTTGATCCTTTGCCTGGCTTTGGTTCTGCCTGTGGTTCCCGTCAGGGCCCAGGTGACAGCTACGGAGGATGGCAGCGATTATGCATCCCTGGGGGATTTTTCCGGGCTGACCCTGTCCGTCCTGGGTGACAGCATTTCCACCTATGCCAATGTTTCCAACGGCACCGCCGCATCCACTACCAACTCCACCATTACTAATAATAAGGTATACTACTCCGAAGGTAATGCCTACGGCGTGGAGCGGGCGGACACCTGGTGGCAGCAGACGGCGAATGCGCTGGGTATGCGACTGCTGGTCAATAACTCCTGGTCCGGCAGCTGTGTTTATGCCACCGCCGCCAGCACCGTGGGTGCCTATGTGGACCGCTCCAAGCAGCTTCATGACGATACCGGCTCCAACGCAGGGGAGAAGCCCGATATTATCGCCATTTATCTGGGTACCAACGATATGAAAAATTGCGCCGACCCCGGCGACATCAATAAGCTGAATCTTGACAGCGTAAAATCCGTGTCCTCCAGCTATACCCCCGGGTCCATTTTTGAGGCCTATGCGCTGATGCTTTACCGGGCCATCAAGGCCTATCCCGATGCGGAGATCTACTGCTTCACCCTGCTTCCCTATGAAAACATGACCGCCGACCAGGTTTCTACCATGCTGGAGTTCAATGCGGGCGTTGCGGTGATTGCGGAGCATTTTGGTGCCTACGTCTGCGACCTTTACAACGACAGCGGCATGACATCCATGAGCGAAAACTTCGATTTCCACATGGCCAACCGGCTCCATCCCAAGGATGCGGGCATGGATGCCATTTCCAATTGCCTGATTGGCTCCATCCTGAAGAACAGCCGGTACTCCAACGCCAAGCTCCAGGATGTTTCCTATGATCTTCGGGACGTTTACGCCGAATACGGCACCATCACCGTGGTGGCCGACGGGGAGCCCCTGACGCTTGACCTCGCCACCAAGGCCGGTTTCACAATGGATGTGACCGTGACCATGAATGGCAAGGATATAACCGCCGACTGCTGTCAGGAGGGTCATATCGCCATTCCCTCGGTTACCGGGCCCGTATCCATCACCGCAAAAAAGGTGCTGGATAATAAGGAACCGGAAATTTACCGGTGGGAGCTGACGAATAATGCGCTGATTTCCGTCAACGACGACGGGGCCCGGTATAACTATGCCACCCTGACCGCCGGCAGCTGCACCGACAATGTGTTTACCGA
Organism: Faecousia sp.; assembly: GCA_045540495.1. GTDB lineage: Bacteria > Bacillota > Clostridia > Oscillospirales > Oscillospiraceae > Faecousia. The sequence continues at coordinate 4,571 of JAZQHH010000007.1, read as the reverse complement.
TGCAACCCATTCTTTGGATGAGCCGGTAATTCTGTTCCACGACCGGCCCTGGGTGGTGGAATGGAAGTCCAGCGGCGAAGGGGCCGGTACGTTGCTCCTGGCAGGTGCGGCGGACAGCAAGGTTGCCGGTTCCACCTATATCTTCCGCAAAACTGGAAGCTCCTTGGTGTCCATCGGCTATTGCGATGGGACGACCTATCATAATTACGGCCTATCACTGGCAGATTACAGCATCGACGGCGCCGCTACCCATATCTACCGCTTTGTCAACGAGGTGGCGGCGGATGGCTCCAATATGGTCTATCTCCATGTGGACGGAAAAAAGCTAGGTGCTTTGAACAAGTATTATCCCGGCGGTAGCTACAATGGCACCACCTCCGACTGGCTGAATGGACAGGACCTGATTTTTACCCATATGGGCACCGGTGGCCACCCTATTTCCAATGTGACGCTGAATTATGTGCAGGTCTGGGAGAACGGCATTCCCCTGGAAAATGAGGGAAAGGAATTCCGCTGGGAGCCCCAGGATGGTGCGTTTGTCTGTGAAAATAACCAGGCCGCCCTCCAGGCCGGTTCGATTAGTGCGGCTGGAAAATTCTCCGGCACCTGGTTCGAACTGGAGGAGGCAGTAACGCTGCTGCACGATAAGCCCTGGAGTATCGAATGGAGATCCAGCGGAACCTGGAAGGACGCGGCCAACGGCGCGATGCTGTTCATGTCTTCCACTACCCACAACGCCCCCAACGGAGCCTATCTTTACCGCCGGGGCAGCAGCGACATTATTGCCTTTGGTGAACGGAACGGCTCCCATTTGAATTACGGTATCAGCCTTGCTGACCATGCAATCGATGGCACGGTGGCCCACACCTATCGCCTGACCAACCGACTCAACCCCGACGGAACCAATATGATCTACCTCTATGTGGATGGGGTGGAGCTAGGGTCCATGAACAACTATTATGTGGGCGGCACTGCCCAGGGAACGACCTCCAATTGGGTGTCCGGCCGGGATTTCACCTTCGATTACATGGGCAATTCCCAGTTCCCCATCGGAAATTGCTATCTGGAATACGTCCAGGTCTGGGAAAATGGCCTGCTGCCTCAGGATTACCGTTGGGAGACCCAGAATGATACCTTCACCAGCATCACCGACGGCTTTACTCAAAATGATTTGACGCTGGTATCCGGCACCGTTTCCGGCTCGACCTTTACCACCGCCCAGCTGAAGCTGGATAAGAATGTGATCCTGCGCCACGACCGGCCCTGGACCATGGAGTGGAAGTCCTCCGGCAACTGGAAGAACGGCTCCAATGGGTCGCTGCTATTCAGCACCGACCCCACCAGCACCACCGATGGCACCTTCTATCTCTACCGCCGCAATGCCAGCAATTTCATCGCCCTTGGCACCCGCTCCGGCGGGAAACATCTGAATTACGGTGTGACCCTGTCCGACCACGGTATCGACGGCACGGCGGAGCACACCTACCGCCTGTCCAACCGGGTCAACGCCGACGGCAGCAATATGGTGTACCTGTATGTGGACGGCTCCCTTCTTGGCCCCATGAACAATTATTATGTTGGCAGCACCGCCCAGGGCACCACCTCCGATTGGGTTTCCGGCAAGGATTTTGTGTTCTCCTACATGGGCACTACCGATTTCCCGGTCAGCGGCTGCGATTTGGAATATCTGCAGATTTGGGAAGGAAAGACCCAATACAATGATTACCGCTGGGAGACCCAGTCCGATGTGCTGACCGGCATCACCGACGGATATGCCGAAAACCCCGCCACCTCTATGGCAGGCTCTGTCACCGATGGCGTTTACGCCGACAGCTATTATCAGCTTTCCCAGACGATTGTCCTGCAGCATAACAAGCCCTGGAGCCTGGAATGGCAGTCCGAGGGCAGTTGGACCAACAGCGCCGGTGGCGCGCTGCTGTTCAGCTCTTATCCCCAGAGCAATACGGAGGGCAACACGTTCCTGTATCGTCGGAAAAACAGCACCCTCATCGGCCTGGGCATTTACACCGGCGGAAAATACCATAATTACGGCTTTACCCTGTCCGACTATGGCATCGATGCCACCAAACCCCATGTCTACCGCCTGACCAACCACCTCTTCGGTGACGGCTCCAATATGGTCTACCTGTATGTAGATGACGTACAAATCGGCCCCATGAACCAGTATTATCTGGGCGGCACCGCCCAGGGCACCACCGAGGACCGGCTCAACGGCATGGATATCCACATTTCCTACTTTGGCACCGAGGGCCATTTGATTTCCAATTGCTCCATCGGCTACATCCAGGCTTGGGAGGATGGTATCCCCGGGGCGGAATACCGCTGGGAAACGCAGAATGATGCCTTTGTCAACACCACTGGCGAGAATGAAAACACCCTGCTCTCGGGCACCATCACGGACGGCGTATTCTCCGGCACCCAGTATTCTCTGGAAAAGCCCATCACACTGCGCCACGACCAGCCCTGGACCATCGGCTGGCAGTCCGAAGGCATCTGGAAGGATCAGCAGAACGGCGGTATGCTCCTAAGCTCCGATTCCACCAGCGGCACCGACGGCATGACCTTCCTCTATAGAAGAAATGCCAGTGATTTTATTGCCTTTGGTGTTCTTACCGGAGGCGCCTATTGGAACTATGGCATTCGTCTGTCCGACCAGGGCATCGATGGCACCGCGGCCCATGAATATCTGCTGGCCAACCGGGTCAATGCCGACGGAACCAATATGGTCTACCTGTTCGTGGATGGGGCAGAGGTTGGTCCGTTGAACAACTATTATTCCGGCGGTACCGACAAATACACCAAATCCGACTGGATCAGCGGCCGGGATTTCACCTTCTCCTACATGGGCGTCAATACCTTCTTCATCGGAAACTGTTCCATGGATTATCTGCATATCTGGGAGAGTGGAGCCCCCTCGGCAACTGTCCAATTCCAGAACTGGGACGGCGCGGTGCTTCACAGTGCCCAATACGCCATCGGTGAAAAGGTGGCAGCCCCCGGTCTGATTCCCATCCGTCCTTCTGATGCGGTTGGCTCCTACACCTTCATTGGCTGGAACAAGCAAATCCAGGCCTGCTCCGGCGATGCGGTCTATACGGCGGTCTATGACGTGGAATACGCCGAATACACCGTGGAATTTCAGGATTACGACGGCACCATTCTTTCCACAGCCACGTATCATTATGGCGATACAGTGGCAGAGCCCGATACACCCGTCCGGGAAGGGGATAACACCGTTGAATATGAATTTGCCGGCTGGGACAAAGATGTGACAGCTTGCTATGGTTCCGCAACATATACCGCCACCTATACCGCCGTCTCCAAGGCACCTACCATGGCGCTGAACGCTGTAGCCCTGGCCTTTGAGGATGAGATCTACTACAACATTTATTGCACCATTTCCAGTCTGGATCAGGTTGTTGAAATGGGCCTGGTGACCTTCAGCGAGAAGCTGTCCGACGGTACGGTTGACAATGCGGTGGACATCATTCCCGGCTATGAAATTGTGGGCTCGGAGATCCGTGTCCGCAGCAACGGCATCCCCGCCAAGTATATGGGTGATGCGCTGTATTTCCGTACTTATGCCAAATTGTCCGACGGCACCTATATTTACGGTGATGTGGCGGGCTATCACGCGGCGATCTATACCAAATCCAAGCTGGAAACCTCTGAAAGCGAGGAACTGAAGGCATTGTGCGTGGCCCTGATGAACTATGGTGCTGAAGCCCAGCTCTATTTCGGCTATCGCACCGACAGTCTGATGAATGGGTTCCTGACGGAAGAGCAGCAGGCGATGGTTCTGCCTTACGATGCCTCCATGGTTACCACCCTGACTGCCGCCGATACCGCCAAAACCGGCGAATTTGTGAAGGATGAGGGCCCATTCAGCACTCTGAGCTCCGCGGTTTCCTTCCAGGGGGCCTTCGCCATCAACTTCTATTCCAGCCCGGCCTATTCTGTGGATGATGACCTGGTGCTTTACTGGTGGGATGCCGCCACCTACAGCACTGCCGCCGTCCTGACCGAAGAAAACGCCAGCGGCGCAGTGGTGATGACCCCCGGTGTGGAATATATGGGTGCCGTCACGGATATCGCAGCCAAGCATATCAATGAACCCATTTATTTTGCGATGGTCTACACCAGTGGCGGCACGCGGTATACATCCGGCGTGCGCACCTACAGCATTGGCTGGTATTGCCGGAGCATCGCCTCTGATGATACTTCTCCGATGCAGTCCTTCGCTGCTGCCACGGCTGTTTACGGCTACTATGCAAAAGCTTATTTCTCCTGAATAAAAGATCCGCCCCTGAACTGATATGATCCCCCTAAAGTAGACCATGGAAATATCCAAAGTCTACCTTAGGGGGTATTTCTATGGCTAAATCAAAACACACGATAGAGGGGAAGATAGCATCGCTACAAGTTATCTATCAGGAGAGGGATCGTATCGAGAGATAGCAACCAGCAGCGGGATTGATGCGAAGACAGTAAGAAATTGGGTGCGCATATTTCAAAAGCATGGGGCAGCAGGTTTCTACACAGGCGAAGAA
>JAZQHH010000006.1:0-9454 GCA_045540495.1 Faecousia sp. | reverse complement strand
AATCTCCTGGTACAACTTTGGTCCTAATTCGCACCAAAATCTATGGATAATCCCATTCTACATTGTACGTTCATCGAACTTTTTCCTTATCGTAGATGATACCGGGAGATTGCCACGGCCCTTCGGGCCTCGCAATGACAGCTTGATCTTAGCGCGCTAAACAATCATTTCCCCCACACGTACTTCCCCCATTATACACCCTCAAGCCTCATCATGCAAGAAACTTTCGCATCTATTCTGATTCGACAGAAAAAATTCCGGTTTCGTGATACAGTCTAACCATCGAATTGAGAAAGGCGTGGTACATATGATGATGTCCATCGGGAGCTATGTGCGCCGGGGGCAGCGGCTGCTGCGGCGGTGGACTTCCGACCCCCGGCTGCGGGGGTTGGTGCAGGGGGTGCTCTACCTGTCCTGCGGGCTGCTGCTCAGCGCGGCCAGTCTGGCCAACTCCCCCCTGCCCCTGCCGCTGTGCCTGCTGGCCGCCGGGGTAGCCGGGGTGCCCTCCCTGCTGATTGCCCTGGGGGGCGCGGTGGGCTATCGGCTGTTCTGGGGCATGGCCGGGGCCCAGGGAATGGTTTGGACAGGGGCCGGGCTGGTGATCTGCCTGGCCCTGGGAGGCCGGCGGCTGTGCCGGCAGATGCCCTGGCTGATGCCGGGACTGGCGGGGCTTTCCGTGGCCGTCACCGGGCTGCTGTTCCGGTCCATGGGGGCCGGAGGGGCACCGGTTTGGCTGTATCTGCTGCGGATTGCCATGGCCATTGGGGGCACAAGGGTCTTCACCGTGACCCTGGAGCGGCGGGATCCGGTGATGGACTGGCTGGCCGGGGCTCTGGCGGTGCTGGCTCTGGCTCAGGTGGCCCCCTTCCGGTGGCTGGGGCTGGGATATGTGGCGGCAGGGGCCCTGGGGGCGGCGGCACCCTTCCCGGCGGCGGCATTGGCGGGGCTGGCCCTGGACCTGGCCCGGATCGGTCAAATGCCCATGACGGCGGTGCTGTGCCTGGCGTTTCTGCTGCGGCTGGTGCCGGGGCTGCCGAAATGGACCGCCCATGTCGCTCCGGCGGTAATGTATCTGGCAGCAGCAGGGCTGTGCGGCATCATGGATTTTACGCCGGTGGTGAGCCTTGCCATTGGCGGCGGACTGGGCATCCTGCTGCCGCCCCAGACCCCGGTGGCCCACCGCCGGGGAGAGACCGGCATGGCCCAGGTCCGGCTGGAGCTGACTGCCGGGGTGCTGGCGGAGGCGGAGCAGGCGCTGCTGGAGGTGCGGGAGTACCCCATTGACGAGGGGGCGCTGATTGCCCAGGCAGTGGAGCGGGCCTGCTCCGGCTGCCCCTGCCGCAACGGCTGCCGGGATTTGAGTGCCGCAGAGGCCATGCCGGCAGGGGTACTCCACCGGCCCCTGATCCGCAGCGACGATCTGCCCCTGTCCTGCCGGAAGCCCGGTCGGCTCCTTCTTGAAGTCCGCCGGAGCCAGGATCAGTACCGCTCCATCCGGGCCGACCGGGACCGGCAGCGGGAGTACCGCAACGCGGTGATCCAGCAGTACCGGTTCCTGTCGGAATATTTGCAGGACCTGGCGGACAGTCTGCCCAAGCGGGGCGAAAAACCCATCATCCGCTACGATCCCATGGTGGCAGTCCGCTCCGCCGGGCTGGAAAGCGCCAACGGCGACCGTTGCCTGTGGTTCGCCGGGCCGGGGTGCCGGTATTATGTGGTGCTGTGCGACGGCATGGGCACCGGCCTGGGGGCCGCCGAGGAGGGCCGCACCGCCGGGGACATCCTGCGGCGGCTGCTGTCGGCGGGGTACCCCACGGAATACGCCCTGCGGAGCCTGAACAGCCTCTGCGCCCTGCGAAACCGGGGCGGAGCGGTGACGGTAGACCTGGCGGAGGTGGATCTGCAAAACGGCAAGGTATCCTTATATAAATGGGGCGCGGCCCCCTCGTATCTGCTGACAGCGGTGGGCCCCGAAAAAATCGGGACAGCCGGACCACCGCCGGGGCTGTCGGTGACAGGCACCCGGGAGACGGTGGACAGGCTGTCCCTGCGCCGGGGAGAGACGCTGATCCTGCTGAGCGACGGCGTAGACGGAGAGGCTGTCATGCGCCGGGCTGGAGATCTGACCAACGAAAAGCCAGGGGAGTTGGCTTCGAAGGTTTTACAGTACGGCAGAGGGAACGATGATGCCACCGTAGCCTTGATTCGACTGAACCCAACCGCCTTGTCAACATAATACCACGCCTGCCCCGCACAATCTGTCGAAACACAAGATGTGGGATGAAAGATTGTAGAAAAATCACAAGATTTAGTGAAACAGCACGCTGTACCCCTCTGTCATTGCTATGAACGAACGCTCAGTAGGGGAGGCAATGACATTCTTTTTGAGCATTTGGGCAGAAATAAGAATGGGAGTATTTACAAAAGTACCCTGTTGTGGTATATTATCGGTAGCACCAAACACTACCATATACAGGAGGACCTCGCTATGAAACAAAAAATCATTTCCCTGCTTCTGGTTGTGGCTCTAATGCTGTCTACGCTTCCCGGGAATATTCTGGCTCAGAGTTCCTGTGACCACAACTATGAAATCACCGCACATAATCCCGTTGGTTGTAATACTTACGAGGACTGGGAATACACCTGCACCAAATGCGGCCATTCATTCACTGTCAGCGGCGAAGAGCCCCTGGGGCACCAATTCCTCTACAGCGATATTTGCCGTGTCTGCCAAGCACCGAAAGAATTCACTATACACCTGTATGACAACGCCCGCGACGGCTGGCAGGGCATCGAGCTGATGGTATACACCAACGGAACATTCCGTGAGACCCTCACCCTCAGCTCCGGGTTCCACAAAGAGTTCACCATTCCTTATGAGAGCGGCAAAACCTACCAATTCTATTGGAGATATCCTGCCAATGCGTCTAACCGCACCGGCGAATGCGAGTTTGAGATCGTCTTGGGTGAAACTCGATTGCTTTACAGCAGCGCCAGCGAGAATTTCAGCAACAACCAGCAGATCCTGGAGGTTTGTGGCCACAACTATGTCAATCGAATCTGCACCATGTGCGGCGAGAGACAGTACGCCGACCAGATCAAGTGGCAACTCACTGCCGATGCTTCCGTCAGCGACGTTGCCGTTGATCTGCGGCTGATTACCTTTGTGGACTCCCTGGAGGATTTCTCCAGAGTCACCTTCACCATCAGCTTCACCGATGCCAGTGGCAAGGTTCGCACCGCCAACTGGAACTGCACCAATGCGTATAAGTACATCCGTTCCAACGGTTACTATGTCTATGCAGATGATCTGTTCGGCAATGGTGCGAAGTATCTGCTTACCTTCGTCATCACCGACTGGCCCCAGGCTTACTTCAACACTGATATCACCGTCACCGTCAACCGCTATGATACCACCGGCAAACTCCACTCCACCGCCACCCGTATCTTCGCCATCAGCGACGCACTGTAAGCCCCAAAAAGCTCCCGCCAACCGGCGGGAGCTTTCGCTATGACAAGCAATTCCCTTCGCTCTGCGGGTTGAAAATGCGAGGCAATTGTGTTACAATATCCCCAAAAAACAGAAGGAGCGCCGATATGAAGCAGATTTTGGGGGCCAACGAGGCCATTTTGGGGATTCTGGGACAGCCGAAGGCGGCCCGGGGGGCGGTTCGGATGCTGCATTACTGCCTGCCCGTGGAAGTGCCGGAGGGGGTGCTGCTGTTCAATCTGCTGACCCGGGAGCTGCTGCTGCTGTCGCAGGAGGAATTCGCAGGAGCCATGGACAATCCCGTGCTGCGGCAGAAGTGGTTCGTGGCGCCGGAGGAAACTACTGATAAAAAGTTGGTCGATCTCGTCCGTTGGATCCAAAAATCCATGAAAAAGCCCGGCAAAAATATCAACAATTACACCATCCTCACCACCACCGACTGCAACGCCCGGTGCTTCTACTGCTACGAGATGGGCCGGACCCGGACCCCCATGAGCGACGAGACCGCTCTGAAAACCGCCGCCTTCATCAAGGAAAACGCCGGCGGCAGGCCTGTACGCATCGGCTGGTTCGGCGGCGAGCCCCTGTATAACCACCGGGCCATGGATCTGATCTGCGGCAGTCTCCGGGAAAACGGCGTGGAATTTCGAAGCACCATGATCTCCAACGGCTACCTCTTCGACGATGAAATGGTGGTCCGGGCAGCGGACTGGAACCTGAAGCGGGTCCAGATCACCCTGGACGGCACCGAGGAGGTCTACAACCGCTGCAAGGCCTTCATTTACCGGGAGGGCAGCCCCTATCAGGTGGTCATCGGCAACATCGACCGGCTGCTGCGCAACCGCATCGCCGTGACGGTGCGGATGAATCTGGATTTCCACAACGCCGAGGATCTGATGGATCTGGTGGAGGAGCTGGCCCATCGCTTTGGCGGGCGGCCCGGCCTCCGGGTCTACCCCCACCTGATTTTCGACGAAAACACCCCCTGGGACAGCCGGTACTCCCTGGAAAAATGGACCGAACTATACCGGATCAAGAGCCAGCTGGAGGAAAAAATCCAGTCCCTGGGGCTCAAGGCCCGCAGTGGCGGTCGGCTGCTGCGCAGACTGCCGGAAAATCACTGCATGGCCGACGCGGACAACGCCATCGTCATCACCCCGGACGGCCATCTGGGTGTCTGCGAGCATTATTCGGAGACGGAGCTCATCGGCCATCTGGATTCCCCGGCACGGGATCGGGCGGTGATCGACAGCTTCCGCCAGCGCTGCGAAGAGATCCCGGAATGCGCCGCCTGCTTCTATTATCCGGAATGTCTGCGGCTGAAAAAATGCCCGGACATCATCCCCTGCATCGAGCCGGAACGCCAGGCCATCCGGCGGCTGATGGCGGTGTCCGTCCGCCACGAATACCAGCTCTGGCGCACCGCCGCCCCGGAATTTCAGGCCGAACCGGAAGAGGAAGGACATATGGAATAACCAACAAGCCCCCGCCATCTGGCGGGGGCTTTGACTGTTGAAAAAGGGTCTGGTGTGGGTAAATGATTGTTTAGTGGCCTAAAACGGCGCACCCAGCTATAACAAACATGTCATTGCGAGGCCGTCGGCCGTGGCAATCTCCTGGTACAACGTTGGTAATCATTTGAACCAAAATCTACGGACAATTCCATTCTGCATGGTATGTTCATCGAACTTTTTCCTTGTCGTAGATGATACCGGGAGATTGCCACGTCGCTTCGCTCCTCGCAATGACAGTATGATCTTAGCGCGCTAAACAATCATTTATCCCCCTGCCGGTGGGCAGGGGGATGGTTGGAAATTACATGGCGTCGGAGATGGCGAAGGTGCGGGTGGTGTAGCCGAAATCGTCGCAGTCAGGGGCGACGACGGTGCCATCGCCGTAGCTGTGGGCGCAGCCGTTGTCGATGGTGTACAGCACAGTCATATCCGCCAGCTCACCGCACTCGTCGGTGGTTGCGGTGTAAAGCACTTCATCGCCCAGCAAAATCTCGAAGCTGCATTTGTAGACCTTGCTGCTATCGTAGTCGATGGTGCTGCTGCCGGAGTCCAGTTAGTGATCCAGCGCAATTGCGGTCAGGTATGTACCGTTTTCGTACACAAGGATCTGGTTACCATTCCAGCTGTCGGCGCAGAGGTCGGCCATGTTGATGGTGATGGTGCCGGTGCCTTCGGCAAAGACAGCGCCGGGCACCAGGGACAGTACCATGACAACCGCTAACAGCAGGGAAATGATTTTGCGTTTCATTGCAGATTCCTCCTTATTTTGTTTGCTATTGTCAGTATGTCACAAAAAATCGCAGTTTGTAAATAGCGTTTTGGCAATAATCACCTATCACGGAATCACCAGCCCATATCGGCCAGCCAGCTGTGGAGGGCTTGCTCCCGGGATTTCAGGGGGCCATCGGCTGTCCAGGTGCCCTGGATATTGCCGTCCACCAGGTAGAGGACCCGGGAGCATCTGGCGGCCACCTTCACATCGTGGGTCACCAGCATCAGGGTGGCGCCCTCCCGGTTGAGCTTGGTCAGCTCCTCCATCACCTCGTCGGAGGCGGCGCGGTTCAGGGCGCCGGTGGGCTCGTCGGCGAAGAGCATTTTCGGCTGATTGATGAGGCTGCGGCAGATGCAGGCGCGCTGGAGCTGTCCGCCGGAGACGGCGGTGATATCGCTGTCGGCGATGTCGGCGATGCCCAGCTTCTCCATCAGGGCCTGGCCCCGGGCCAGAATCTCCTTTTTCGGGAGCTTGCCCGCCTGCCGGGCCGGGAGCAGGATGTTATCCAGCACCGTCAGATTTTTCAGCATATACATCTGCTGGAAAATGAAGCCCATTTCCTCCAGCCGCAGCTGGGCCAGGTCTTTCTGGCTCAGGCCGGTGATGCTTTTGCCGCAGAAGCGGACATCGCCGCTCTGGAAGCTGTCCATGCCGGAGACGGCATAAAGCAGGGTGGACTTGCCGGAGCCCGAGGGGCCCATGACGGCCACCATCTCCCCTTCGGAAACGGTGAAATCGACACCGCGCAGCACATGGTTTTGATGCTTGTTGACGGTGTAGGTCTTGCTGAGGTTTTGAACCTCCAGAATGATGGACATTTGGATCACCAAACCTTTCTCAGTCAATGCCGGCGCATTCCCGCCCACCGATGGAGCGGATACGCAGGGCGGTCAGCAGGGCGGCGGCCATGGTAACCGCCAGGATCAGGCCGGGGTACAGCAGGTAAACTTCCAGGGCCGGAATATCATAATTGATTCCGAAATCCGCACCCATCATGGCGAAAATCGGAGAAATCAGAAGTTTTGTCAAAGGAATCAGGGTAGCCAGGGATACCGCTGCCGCCAGAAGCGCCACCAGGGCGAACCGGACCCCATGCCACAGCAGCAGGCTGCCGTTGGGAACGCCCAGGGCCTTCAGCAGGGCGATCTGGCTCCGCTCCTGGGTCAGGAAGGACTGCTCCATCAGCACCGTAACCATGGCAATGATGGCCAGCGCCACCCACAGCACCAGCTGCCGCAGGCCGTCCAGGGTCTGGGCGACCCCCGCCATTTCTTCCACATATTCTTCGGCAGTGAAAATATCCCGGGTGCCCAGAATACGCTCCACTTCGGATATCCGCTCCTCCACCTCCTGGTCGGAGGGGTTGTCGTGGAAATCAATCTGGTAGCACAGCAGGCCTGTCAGCTCGGTGTAGCTCAAATCCAGCGACTCGTGGAGCCGGAGGCCCTCGCCGCCTTGCATCATGGACTGGAACAGGCCGGTAACGGTGACCTCCCAATCCCCCTCCGGCAGCCGGAGGGTCACGGTATCACCAATTTCCACCCCCAGCTGCTTTGCGGTGATGGCAGTGACGGCAATCTGGTGCTGATTTTCGGGGGCTTTGCCCTCATAATAATCGTAGTCCCCGGCCCGGGTGCCCAGGCCCTGGAGGGCCACGGTTTTCAGCTCCGTATCTCCATGGACCGCCTTCACGGCCAGCATGGTTTCCATGGCGCAGTCTCCGGGGAGGCCCCCCTGGGCCAGCTGGCTCTCCATTTCCGCCAGAGATTCCTCCGCCCGCTGCCGGCCATCCTCCGTGAAGAAGGACAGCAGCTGCTGGGTATCCCGGATCAGGTACAAATCCGAGCTGACCAGTCCGAAGGCCGGCATCAGCTTCTTGCTTTTCAGGGTATTCACCGAGGTCACCAGCAGCAGCACCAGGGACAGGCACAGAGCGAAGGTGATGATGACGATACCGAACCGCCGGGGGCTGCTAAGTACATCATTCAGCGCCAGGAACACACTGGGCCGCCCGGGGGTCTTGTTCAGCCGCAGGAGGCCCTTTTTCTGGAACCGTTCTCCGGCGCTGCCGCTGCGGATGGCATCCATGGGGGTGAATTTCTTGATTTTTCCGGTGCAGCCGAAGCAGAACAGCACCGTCACCGCCACCACCGCCAGGCTGCACACAATATTGGCGGTGATGCCGCCCCGGACCTCCATGACCATGGTCTTGGAAACGCTGCGCAGCAACATTTTCCCGAAGGGGATGCTGCCCACCAGGCCAATGGCCGCACCCAGCGCCGCCAGGAAGGCGTACTTGGTCAGGTACAGTCCCCGAATCTTCCGGTTGGGGATACCGATGGCTTTCATCACGCCGATCTGGCGGAATTCCTCGGTGAGGGTGAAGCGGATGGTAAAGCGGAGCATCACAAAGGCCACCAGAATCAGACACACGCTGACCACCAGCAAAATTCCGGCGATGATCATGTCCATGATGAAATTGGCTTCCATCTCATCGGGGGTGGCGGTGCCGGAGACGGTGTCGATTTTCAGCAGGGTCTCCCGGAGGGCGGCGGGGTCGTCGGTGGTCACATAGCCCAGGTCGCTCCAGATCATCCCCGGGGTATCGGTCGCAGTCCGGAAATAGTCCAGGTCGGCTTTGGCGATCATCACGTCGCCGAGCCGGGAGGCATCCTTAAATTCACCGACAATGGTGAAGCTACGGCGTATATCCCCGAACCGAAGCTCCAGGGTCTGGCCCTGTTCCAGGCCCAGGGCCTCCAGGCTCCCGGCGGCGAACAGCATGGTCCCCGGCGCCACCTGACGGATGGGCTGATTTTCCTCATCGAACAGGGTCAGGGGCACATTTTCGAAGCCGTAAATGGCACCGCTGCCGTTCATCTCCTTCAGGGATTGGCCATCCCGGAGCAGGTTGTCCTTGGTTACATAGAGGATGGGCTGGGTCCGGTAGGCGGCGACGCCCCCGGCATCCGAAAGAATGTCCTCCAGCGCGGGGTCACCCTCTCTCTGGGAGGCCGACACCAGCAAATCCGGCATCCCGGCCTTTTGGAAATAGCCATCAATGGCCCCGGTGACCGCCAGAATATTGCTGACGCTGCTGGATACAAACAGCGACGCCAGCACGATAAACAGCAGCAAAATCAAATTCATCCCCTTCTGCCGCCGCAAATCCCGCTTAAGAATACACCAACACATGGCCGCATCAACTCCTTTCAGGGTGTAGAAATATGGAAAATGTATATTCCATTGTAATCCAATTTCGGGAATTTGTAAAGAGTACTATAATATAACGAAACCCATTCCAAGCCATTCCCCAGAGCCGGGAAATGAATGGGTTGGAATGGGTTTTGATATATATTGGTCTTTTGCAGGGCGCAGATTTATCCCCGCCGCAACGTGCCGGTAAGGCTATGAATGATTGGTTAGCAATGTAATTGAATTGCGGTGGCCTTCGGCCACCGAGCGCCCCGAAGGGGCGCCATGGCTTCCCCCGGGGGGAAGCTGTCGCCGCCGCAAGGCGGTGACCGATGAGGGATGGGGGCGGGAAGGTTCGATTTTATACCATGTTCAGGCCTTTTAGCAGGTAAGATTTCAGCAAGTCTTTACGGATTCAACATCTTAGGTGATCGCCCGCATTCCTCATCCGACCCGGCTTCGCCGGGCCACCTTCCCCCCGGG
>JAZQHH010000005.1:0-3328 GCA_045540495.1 Faecousia sp. | reverse complement strand
TTTTGAATAATTTGCTTCTAGCAATATTACTCAAGAATTTCGTTGGCTGTTATAATTCGATTACTCGAATAACTTAAACAATCCATAAATTGTCCAAGGTGTTCATTTCGTCTTTGCGTTATTCAATTTACAAGGTACAGCTGCTCGCCGTAGCGAACTTTTATATTGTAGCAGATGAACTTCATTTTGTCAAGAGGTTTTTCTCTTTTTTTGAAGTTTTTTCTGCTTGCCGTCCTCCCGGCGGGCCGTTCATCAGACAGCTTGCATATTCTATCACCGCAAGCTTCATTTGTCAAGCATTATTTTTGATTTTTTGAAAAAACTTTTTGTTTTCTATACTCCCCCACCATTGTTACGAAAGTGTGGCTCATAGCCTCCCCTGAGAAGGGAGCCTTTTCACAATGCTTTTACCTCTGCGACACATTGTTGCAAATCCGGCTGAGGGTTTGGGCGGGGTCCACGCCGGATTCTGCCCGGTCTGTCAGATCGCCGATGCTGACCATGCCGCAGAGCTTCCCGTTCTCCATCACCGGCAGCCGCCGGACCTGTTGGCGGCCCATGAGATGGGCGGCGGTGGTCACATCCATATCCGGCCGGACGGACACCACAGGCCCGGTCATCACCTCCCGGACGGTGGTCTGCCCCGGCCGCTTGCCGGAGGCCAGGCACCGGGTCACCAGGTCCCGGTCCGTCACCAGGCCGCAGACATGGCCGTCGCTGCCGCAGACCGGCAGGATTCCTATATTATAATGTGTAAGGGTCCTGGCCGCCACCTCCACGGTCTCTTCCGGGCCGATCCGGATGGCGGGGGTGGTCATGACTTCCCGAATTTTCACATCATCGCCTCCTCGGATGTAATTATCCCCGTCATCTGCCGATGTATACCTCTTTCTGAAATCATTTTCCGCGGTGAATGATAAGCGCGCTCTGTAGGGGAGGGTGCTTTCATAAATCTTTTTGAGATATGAAAGATTTTCCACCCAAAATGTGTTACTATATATAGAAGGAGGGATCGTTATGAACGAAAACCTGAACGAAGCTCTGGAGCAGATCGGCGACCGCCATCTGGAGGAAGCGGCAAATTACTATCAGCGGAGCCGCCGGTCCCGGTGGCTGGGGGCCATCGCGGCGGTACTGGCGGTGGTGGTTGCCTGGGGAGCCATCTGGCATGGTCTGAGGGAGCAAAAGCCCGCCCTGCAAAACACGGTGCCCAGCATTCAGGGTACCACGCCCGGCGACATCCCCACCCCATCCCAGCCGTTGCCTCCCAGCTCGGCGGAGCTGACATTTTTGGTGAGCCAGCCTGTTTACCCCACCCTGACCCTTTGCCCGAACTACGAAGAATACACCAGCTATGAAGAATATGAAGCCGCCAAATCCCAATGGCGCAAGGCCCAGATGGAGCTGTACAATCAGCCCGCAGGCTACGCCGACAGTCTGGACAGCTTCTTCGCCCGGAGCATCCCGGAATTTCTCTCCGGCGAGGGCAACCGGGCCTACTCTCCCCTGAACGCATACCTGGCCATGGCCATGCTGGCCCAAACCACCGGGGGCGAATCCCGGCAGCAGATCCTGGATCTGTTCGGCGTTGATTCCATCGAAGCCTTGCAGACCCAGGCGGAGCATGTCTGGCGGGCCCACTACCGGGGCGACGGCCAGAGCACCAGTCTCCTTGCCAATTCCCTGTGGTTGGACGATTACTTTAACGCCAAGGACGAGACCGTTCAGACCCTGGCGGAAAAATACTTCGCTTCCGTCTTCCATGGGGATCTGGGCACCGAGGAGGCAAATCTCCAGCTCCGGAAGTGGATCAATTCCCAGACCGGCGGACTGCTGGAGGAACAGACCAACAATCTGGTGCTGGACCCCGCCACCGTCTTTGCCCTGGCCTCCACCTGCTACTTTACCGCCGGATGGCGCGGGGAATTTCGGGAAGAGGACACCGCCCAGGGCACCTTCCACTGCAAGGACTTCGACCTGATTACCCAATTTATGAACAAAACCATCACCTTCTGCACCTACTACTGGGGCTCGGATTTCGGCGCGGTGCGGCTGGAGCTGAAGGGCGGCAGCGCCATGTGGCTGATCCTGCCGGACGAGGGCAGGACCGTGGAAGATGTGCTGAAAAGCGGCGAATACTGGCAATTGACCCAAAATTTCAAAAAATGGGAGAACCAGCAGGAGCTGACCGTAAACCTCAGCCTGCCGAAATTCGACATCAGCACCCAGGCCGACCTGATTGAAGGCATGAAAAATCTGGGCGTTACCGACGTATTCGACAGCAAAAAGTCCGATTTCACCCCCATGACTGACGCTTCTGACCTCCGCGTCGGCAAGATCGATCACGCGGTGCGGGTGGCTGTGGATGAGGAGGGGGTCATCGCCGCGTCCTACACGGTAATCGAGATTCTCTACGGAGGGATCCCCATTCCCCCGGAGAAGGAGATCGACTTCATTCTGGACCGGCCCTTCCTGTTCCTGGTGACGAGCCAGGACGATCTGCCCCTGTTCACCGGGGTAGTGGAGCAGCCTTGACCGCAAAAGAGGAGGCAGCGAAGATGGAAGACCAGGCAATTTTGGAGCTGCTTTGGGCCCGGGCAGAAAATGCCATCGCCGCTCTGGCAGAGCGATTTGGACGGCGACTTCAGACAACGGCCATGAATTTGCTCCACGATCCCCAGGACGCAGAGGAATGCGTCAACGATACCTATCTGGCGGTGTGGAATTCGGTGCCGCCGAAGCGGCCGGAGCCTTTGGGCCCCTACGTCTGGCGGATCGGCCGGAACATCGCCCTGAACCGGCTCCGGGCCAACACCGCTCAGAAGCGCAGCGGCTACGAGCTGAGCCTGGATGAGCTGGCCGGGTGCATTCCGGCCCCCTGCCTGGAGGACGGACAGGCCCTGGGCCGGGCCATGGATACCTTTCTCGGCAGCATCAGCCCAAAAAACCGCGTCATCTTCCTGCGCCGCTACTGGTTCGGGGACAGCGTGAAGGACATCGCCAAGGCTCTGGGCATGACGGAAAACGCCGTTTCCGTCCGACTAAACCGGGTCAGAGAGGGCCTGCGCCAATACCTGACCAAAGAAGGGTACCTGTAAACGATATACTGAACGATTCGTTGGATCTGCAACGGGGATGTGACTGTTTCTCACACGAAGCTGTCACATCCCCCATACTATTTGGTGCTGTAAATGATTGTTTAGCGGTGTAGGAGAAATGCGGCGGCCTACGGCCACCGAGCGCCCCGAAGGGGCGCCATGGCTTCCCCCGGGGGGAAGCTGTCGCCGCCGCAAGGCGGTGACTGATGAGGAATGCGGGCGAAAATGTT
>JAZQHH010000004.1:0-7043 GCA_045540495.1 Faecousia sp. | reverse complement strand
CAACTTTGGTCCTAATTCGCACCAAAATCTATGCACAATCCCATTCTACATTGTACGTTCATCGAACTTTTTCCTTATCGTAGATGATACCGGGAGATTGCCACGTCGCTTCGCTCCTCGCAATGACAGCTTGATCTTACTTCGCTAAACAATCATTTATCGTACTTATCGTAAAAACATCCGGATCATTTTCTGATAGATCTTTCGGTACGGCTGATACCGCATGGGCAGGTCCAGCCAGGTTTTTTTATCCACGATACTTTTATAATGTGTAAAGGTATCGAAGCCGGTTTTGCCGTGATACGAGCCCATGCCGCTTTCGCCCACGCCGCCGAAGCCCATGGCGCTGGTGGCCAGGTGAATAATGCAGTCGTTGACGCAGCCGCCGCCGTACTGACACGCGGTGGTGACCTGGCGGATAACCTTCCTGTCGTTGGCGAAGATGTACAGCGCCAGCGGCTTATCGTGGTCACGGACCACGGAAATGGCCTGGTCGATTTCCTCAAAGGTCAGCACCGGCAGCACCGGGCCGAAAATCTCCTCTTTCATAACCGCATCCTCCCAGAGGACGTTGTCCATGACTGTGGGCTCAATTTTCAGGAGATTTTCGTCCCAGTGGCCCCCGCAGATGACCTTGTTGCGGTCAATAAGGGAACAAATCCGGTCGAAATGCTTCCGGCTGATGATTTTGCCGTAGGTATCGTTGTGGCGGTAGTCGGAGCCGTACTGACGCCGGATTTCGGCGGTGAGATAGGTCAAAAATTCGGTTTTTACAGAGCGATGGCACAAAATATAGTCCGGTGCTACGCAGGTTTGTCCGCAATTTAAGTATTTTCCGAAAACGATCCGCCGGGCGGCCAGCTTCAGATTGGCACTTTTGTCAATGATGCAGGGGCTCTTGCCGCCCAGTTCCAATGTGGCGGGGGTCAGATGCCGGGCGGCCTTTTCCAGTACCAGCTTGCCTACGTTTTTGCTGCCGGTAAAGAAGATATAGTCGAATTTCTGCTCCAGCAGGAAGGCGTTTTCTTCCCGCCCGCCGGTGACCACCGCCACATATTCTTTGGGGAAAATGGAGCCAATCAGCTCCGCCAGCAGGGCGCTGGTGGCAGGGGAGTAGGCGCTGGGCTTGACGATGGCGGTGTTGCCCGCAGCCAATGCGTCCGTCAGAGGGCCCAGGGTCAGCAGAACCGGATAATTCCAGGGGCTCATAATCAGGGTCACGCCATAGGGGGTGGGCTTTTGGTAGCTCCGGGAGGCAAACTGGGCCAGGGGGGTGGCCACGGTCTTTTCTTTGGCGAATTTCTTCGTGTGGGAAATCATGTAGCTCAGCTCGCTGATGACCATGCCGGTCTCGCACATATAGCTTTCTTCCATGGATTTACCCAGGTCGGCCCGGAGGGCCTTGGCAATCCCCGGCTCGTTTTCGATGAGGGTTTTCCGCAGACGCTTCAAAGCGGCGATCCGGTTTTTTACCGGCAGGGTGGCGCCGGAGGCGAAGCATTCCCGCTGCCGCTGGATAATGGCTAAAATTTCGTCCTGTTTCATGTTGGTTACTCCATCACGTCGTAGTAAAATTGCTCCAACTCTTTGCGATTCATCAGCTTCGGCACCGGGTAGAGGGGGTTGGCCTCTTTTGCAGCGAAGGCGGCAAGCTGGGGGATGTCTTCTTTGCGGATGCCCTGGAGCTTGGTGGGGATGCCCATGCTGGCGTTCATCTGCCGGATTTTTGCAATCAAATCCCGGGTGGCAATCTCCGCGGAGGTGTCCTTCCGGGCGATGCCCATGGCGATGGCGATCCGCTTGGCCTTATTATAAATGGAAGAGCCGTAGCTTTCAAGCACATAAGGCAGAAGAACGGCGTTGGCCAGGCCGTGGGGGGTGTGATATTTGCCGCCCAGGGAGTGGGCCACGTCATGGCAGTAGCCCACATAGCTGACGGAGAAGGCCCGGCCCGCCCGGAACGCAGCGGTAAGCATATTTTTTCGGGCTTCCATGTTGCTGCCGTCGGCGTAGGCTTTCTCCAGGTTTTCGGCAATCAGCCTGACGGCGGTCAACGCATCCTCCCGGCTCTTTTTGACGGTGGAGCCGCCGATATAGGCTTCGATGGCGTGGGTCAGGGCGTCCATGCCGGTGGTGGCGGTCAGATGCAGGGGCAGGCTGCGGGTGTTTTCCGGATCAAGGACTGCCACCCGGGGAATCAGGGGGAAGTCGCTGATGGGGAATTTGTGATAATTCTTATCATCCGTTATCACCGTGGTGACGGTGGTCTCGCTGCCGGTTCCGGCGGTGGTGGGTACCGCGATGAGGAAGGGGAGCTTCTTCATGATCCGCAGAATACCCCGCATTTTGGGGATGGTCAGCTTAGGCCGGGCGATTCGGGCACCCACCGCCTTGGCGCAGTCGATGGCGGAGCCGCCGCCGAAGCCGATGAGGGCCTGGCAGTTATTTTTTATGTACAGCTCCCGGGCGGACTCCACATTCCAAATGGTGGGGTTGGGCACCGTCTCGTCGTAAACGGTGTAGGTAATGCCTCCGGCAGCCAGGGCCTGTTTCATGGGCTCCAGGGCCCCGGAAACATGAAGAAATCCGTCGGTAACAATCAGCACCCGGGAAAAGCCCTGTTGGTGCATCATATCCGGGATTTGTTCCACATGATTCAAAACCGCCAGACTGCGGTAGGGCAGCAGGGGGATGGCCAGCTTGAAAGCGGTTTGAAAAATCCGGCACCCAAGCCGGGAAAAGATATTCATAACGATTTCACCTCTATATGTTGATAAGTCAACATATAGAGGGCATGATAGCACAGAAAAGTTGATTTGTCAACAAATTTGTGCTTGGGTGGGAAATGATTGTTTAGCGGTGCTGTATTTGTCGCCCCCCCGGGGCGCTCGGTGGCCGTAGGCCGCCGCAATTCAAATGCACCACTAAACAACCATTTATCACCTCACCCCGCCGGCAGGACAGGGGGATTTTGGCTTAATTTCAGCAGATCTCCCTGATAAACCAGCTTCATGCCCTTCAGTCGCAGCAGATCCTTGGGGAAATACAGGGTGCTGCTCTTTTTTAGCTGTGCGGCTTTGCATTTTTGCAGTACCTCCGCCACGAACTGGGAGCAGAAATACCGGCCCTTCCACCGGGTGGGGATGTGGATCAGGCTCAAAAACAGGCCGATGAAGCTGTAGCGCAGCTTGTTTTTTCGCTCCACAAAGCCGGATAAGGTTGCCTTGACCTTGTTGTAGACCAGCTCCGGTACCTCCAGCTCGTACAGGGCGCAGGGGAAGGGGTCCCGGCCGGGCTTGCAGTAGCGGACGATGTCCTCCACAATGAAGCCCTTCACCACGAAGCTGTAATAGGTTTTCAAATCCTCCTCCAGCCCCACACTGACGTGGCTGTAGGGGAAGCGCATATATCCCATCAGCAGCTTGGCGTCCAATCCGGGGAACCGGGTCATCAGGATGAATAATTTCCGTTTTTTCATAATTCCGTCCTTCTGAAAAATGCCGGACTTGGCCAGCAGAATGTTGTCGCATTTCCTGTGTGGATTCGAGTTAAAGATAAGTTATCAAAAAACCGATAGAAAGATAAAAAGAAACTTTACAAGAGGAGTATATCATCTTATAATAAAATCGTCAAGTCCCTTTTTGGAATATTCCCATTCCTGGATACAATCATACACCGGGTATGTTTTGAGGATGTTTGGGTTATATTTCAGTATTGTCAATCATCCGGCCGCCATCCTATGAGATTGCCACGCCTATGTGTATCTTCTGAACAAAACAATCATTTTACCCCCCCAAAAACCAGTGAAATCGGCTTTACAAACTGGCGAAAATAGTATATCATTACAAAAGAATACAGAAAAGGAGCGACTTGACGTTATGAGCTGGCTGATCGATCTGGTCACGAACCCCTTCCTTCTCACCGGGATCATGTCCTGGTTTCTGGCCCAGGTGCTGAAGACCATTCTCTACGCCATCATCAATAAAAAGTGGGACTGGGGGCGGCTGTTTGGGGATGGCGGAATGCCCAGCGGCCATTCCGCAACGGTAACCTCCATGGCCACCATCATTGGCTTGGCCTGCGGCTTTGATTCGGTGGTTTTCGCCATCAGCGGAATCCTGGCGGTCATCGTTTGCCATGATGCCACCGGCGTCCGGCTGGAGACCGAGAAGCAGGCCTATCTGATCAATGAGCTGGTCAATGCCTTCGCGGAGCTGTCCGGCGACAAGCTGCCGGAAGTCAAGCTGAAGGAATTTGTAGGACATACCCCGATACAGGTGCTGGCCGGTATCATGCTTGGCCTGATCACCGGTGTGGGAATGTGGCTGCTGATGTATTAATTTGATAAAGGTGGGATTTGTTTGAAGGAAAAGTTGAAAAAAGTTGTTCAATTCATTGCAAATCCCAGACTTTTGCTTTGCTTTGGCATTGCCTGGCTCATTACCAACGGCTGGTCGTATATTCTGCTGGCTCTGGGTACGGCGCTGGGCATTGGCTGGATGATTGCAGTGGCCTCCGCCTATCTGACCTTCCTGTGGCTGCCCATCTCTCCTGAGAAAATCGTGACCATTGCCATTACCATCGGCCTGCTGCGGTGGCTGTTTCCCAATGACCAGAAGACCCTGGGCATTATGAAAGCATCCTATGCCAAGCTGAAGGAAGCCCTGAAACGCAGAAGCGACAGTAAGAAAGAAGATACCCAAATGAGAAACGAGGAACCATGAAAATTCTGATAACCACAGATCTATACACCACCGACACCAACGGTGTCGTCACTTCCGTCAAAAATCTCACCGATGCCCTGATCGCCCGGGGCCATGAGGTGCGGATTCTGACTCTGGCTGATGGGATGCAGAGCTACCGCATCGGCAATGTGTTTTACATTCGATCCCTGCCCCTGGGGGTGATCTATCCCGATGTGCGGATGCCCACCTCCTACCACCACCGGCTGGTCAAGCAGCTCGTCGATTGGCAGCCCGATGTGATCCATAGCCAGTGCGAATTTTTCAGCTTCCAGTTTGCGACTTACCTTTCCAAGGAGACCGGCGCTCCCATCGTACATACCTACCACACCCTGTACGAGCAGTATGCCACCTATGTGCTGCCCATCAAGGGCGTTGGGGAGAAGGCCGTGGGCGGCCTTTCCAAAATGCGGCTGAAAAACGTCAGCTGCATCATCGCTCCTACCCGCAAGGTGGAGCAGACCCTCCGGGGGTATGGCATCACCGTCCCGATTCATGTGGTGCCCAGCGGCATTTCTCTGGCCCAGCATAAGCACCGGCTGACCCCGGAAGAGCGGTCGGAAAAGCGCCGGGAACTGGGCATCCAGCCGGAGGATCTGGTGTTGCTGAACCTGGGACGTCTTGGGAATGAGAAGAATTTGGATGAATTACTCCGGTATTTTGGGGAAAATTCCAATAAAAATATGAAATTTTTGATCGTAGGCGACGGCCCCGCCAAGGAGAGTCTGGAGAAGCTGGCGGCCCAGTTGGGCATCGCTGACCGGGTGATCTTCACCGGCATGGTGCCCCCGGCTACGGTGCAGGAGCACTACCAGCTGGGCGATATCTTCGTCAGCGCCTCCACCAGCGAGACCCAGGGCCTGACCTATGTGGAGGCCGCCGCCAACGGCCTGCCCCTGCTGTGCCGCCAGGACCCCTGCCTGCAGGATGTGATGGTCCGGGGGGAGAATGGCTACGATTTTACCGATGCCGAAGAATTTCACCGGGGCCTGGATGCCATTGCCACCGATGAAAACTGGCGCAAAAATGCCGCCCGGCGCAGCGAGCAGATTGCGGAAGCCTTCAGCGTGGAGGCCTTCGGTGCTGCGGCGGAGGCGGTTTATGAGTCCGTTTTGGTAGGAGGAAAAGTATGAACCGGATCGTTACCATGGTGATGAAAAATCTGCTGATCGTCCCCGGTGCCTGGATCAAGCTCTGCCACTACGCCAAGCATACGGATAAATATCCGGAGCTGGAAAAGTGGCGGCACATTCAGTACATTCTGAAGCGGGCGGTGGCCTCCGGCAACATCGATCTGAAGGTCACCGGCACGGAAAACATCCCCGCCGAGGGAGGCTTTCTGCTCTACTCCAACCATCAGGGAATGTTCGATGTGCTGGCCATCGCCGCCACCTGCGATCCGCCTCTGGGCACGGTACTGAAGAAGGAGCTGAAGGATGTGCCCTTCCTGAAGCAGATCATCGCCTGCACCAAATCCTTCGCCATGGACCGGGAGGATGTGCGCCAGTCCCTGACGGTGATCCAGAATGTGATCAAAGAGGTCAATGCGGGCCGCAGCTACCTGATTTTCCCCGAGGGTACCCGGAGTAAATCCAGCAACGACCTGCTGGAGTTCCACAACGGCAGCTTCCGATGCGCCACTAAAACCAAATGTCCGGTGGTGCCCATTGCCCTGGTGGACTGCTACAAGGTCCTGGACCAGAAGGGCAGCAAGCCCCTCACCGTGCAAATTCACTACTTAGAGCCGATTTGCTACGAAGAATACAAAGATTTGAACACCAAAGAGCTGGCCGCCCTGGTCCGCAGCCGGATTGAGGAAAAGGTTCAGTCCTGCGTCAATGCATAAAAAAGAACCGCCACAAAAAGTGGCGGTTTTTTGTTTTGGAAAAAATTGTATATAGTTCGTAGGGCGCGGATTTATCTGCTCTACGAAGCGGGTACCCCTGTAACCAATCCTTCATCCCACCACCGGATGGGCTTCAATATACCGGTCCAGAATCTGGCAGGCCAGCATGACCATCCGGGTGCAGGGGCGGATTTTGTAAAATTCCGCTGTCCGGGGGGTGGGATTGGGATCCGAGGGAGGATTTTTCAGGATTTCCCGGCAGACAATGCTGCCGCATTCTTCCCGAAATGCGCCCGCCAGCTGCTGCACCAGCTGATAGTGCGCCCGTTTGGCAGTATCATCTCCATTTTCATCCGGTCCATAGCCGTATACCAGTCCCGCTACCAACAGCATCCCGCTGACAGCGCCGCAAACCTCCCGAAGCCGTCCCATGCCGCCGCCGAAAGAGGAGGCCA
>JAZQHH010000003.1:0-11975 GCA_045540495.1 Faecousia sp. | reverse complement strand
AATGGGATTATCCATAGATTTTGGTGCGAATTAGGACCAAAGTTGTACCAGGAGATTGCCACGGCCTGCGGCCTCGCAATGACATGGTTGTTGTAGCTGGGTGCGCCGTTTTAGGCCACTAAACAATCATTTACCGCTTTAACTTCCCGAAAAATTGAAACTCCCTATTGTGCATTTCCGGTTATTTTGTTATAATAATGAGTAAATGTTATAATTGGATGTGTATTGCTGTGAAATATGGAGTTTGGAATGTAACGAAACCGGAGATGGGGGCTGTCAATGCCCTGGTTGGGGGCGGGTATTCCCCGCTGAGCGCCATGATTCTGGCCGCCCGGGGGATGAAAGGCCCTGCCTCTGCCAAAAATTACCTGGACTGTGACTGCACCCTCCCGGACCCCTTTTTGATGACGGATATGGACCTGGCCGCCGGACGGGTGGGCCTTGCCATGAGCCGCGGGGAAAAAATCGCCGTCTACGGCGACTACGATGTGGACGGCATCACCGCCACCTGCCTGCTGTCGGACTTTCTGCGCCGCAACGGGGCGGACGTGGTATCCTACATCCCCGGCCGGATGGAGGAGGGCTATGGCCTGAACACCATGGCCATCCACCAGCTCCATGGCGAGGGGGTCAAGCTCATCGTCACCGTGGACTGCGGCATCACCGCCGTGGCGGAGGCGGCCCTTTGCAGGGGGCTGGGCATCGACCTGGTCATCACCGACCACCACGAATGCAAGGAGCGGCTCCCCGATGCCATCGCCGTGGTGGATCCCCACCGGCCCGACGGAGGCTACCCCCACACAATGCTCTCCGGCGTAGGCGTGGCCTTCAAGCTGGCCGCCGCCCTCTGCGGCAGTCAATACGAGGTGCTGGAGGACTATGCCGACATGGTCTGCCTCGGCACCGTGGCGGACGTGATGCCCATGCAGGGTGAGAACCGGGTGTTCGTATCCCGGGGTCTTAAATCCCTGCAAAACACCCGCCGGCCCGGCATCGCCGCATTGATGAAGGAAAGCGGCTGCGCCCCGGAAAATCTCAACGCCACCTCCATCGGCTTCATGCTGGCCCCCCGGATCAACGCCGCAGGCCGGATGGGCAAGATCGAGCTGGCCACCGAGCTGTTTTTGACCAAGGACGCGGAGCGGGCGACATATCTTGCCAAGGCCCTGTGCGACCTGGACCGGCAGCGGCAGGCGGTGGAATCGGAGATTTACGAGGAAGCCATCCGGATGCTCCCCCTGGAGCGGACCCCGGAGGCCATCGTGCTGGCCGGAGAAACCTGGCACCAGGGCGTGGTGGGCATCGTAGCCAGCCGCATCGCCGAGGAATACAACTGCCCCGCCTTCCTGATTTGCATGGACGGCGACCACGGCAAGGCCAGCTCCCGCAGCTACGGCGGCTTTAACCTGTTTGCCTCCCTGTCCGCCCTGGCCCCCCTGCTGGAAAGCTACGGCGGCCATGAGCTGGCAGCGGGCTTTACCATTTCCCGAAGCAAAATCGATGAATTTCGGGAGAAAATCTGCCAAATCGCCACCCAATTTTACGAAAATACCGAATCCCGCACCACGCTGGACGTGGACTGCGCCGTGACCCCCGAGGTGCTGACGGTGCCGGGAATCGACTCTCTTTCCGTGCTGGAGCCCTGCGGCAACGGCTGCCCCAAGCCGGTGCTGATGATGGAGCGGCTGCAAATCGAGCGGATCTCCATGGTGGGGGGCGGCCGTCATATGAGATTGCGGCTGCGCCAGGGCCGCCACGGCATCAATGCCATCTACTTCTCCGCCAATCCGGAAACGGCCTCGGTGCAGCCCGGGGATCTGGTGGATGTGGCCTTTGTCCCCCAGGTCAATGAGTATCGCAACGAGCGGAGCGTGCAGCTGAATGTGCTGGACATCCGTCCCAGCTGCGCCGTGGCCTGCCCCCTGGATACGGGCCTGTACCGGGCTCTGCGGGGCGGCACCATCACCGCCCAGGCCGCCGCCACACTGCTGCCCAACCGGCAGAAGCTGGCCATGGTCTGGCGGTATCTGGCCGCCGCCGGGGATCTGACCGAATCCCCCATGTGCCTGTGCCGGAAGATTGTCCGGTGGTCCAATGTTTCCCTGAGTTTGGGAGAACTGCTGACCTGCCTGGATATTTTCGCCGATGTGGAGCTGCTGCAGCTCCAGCGCCAGAGAAAACAACTGACCATCCGCCTGTCCGCTCCCAGCGGCAAGGCCGATCTGAACCAAAGCCGGACCATGCAGCTTCTGCTGCGGGCCAAGGAGGGCTGACCCATGGAAACCTTTGCTGAACACTATGGCGCCATGTGCGCCGCCATTCTGAACCGGATGCCCGGTGCGGATATGGAGCTGATCGACCGGGCGGTGGACTACGCCCGAAACAAGCACAAAGACCAAAAGCGCAAAGATGGCTCCCCCTACATCATCCATCCCCTGGCGGTGGCGGAGATCGTCACCGAAATGGGCCTGGACACCGATGCCATTCTGGGTGCCCTGCTCCACGACTGCATCGAGGACACCGACGCCTCCCACGACGAGATTTCCCGACTTTTCGGCGAAACCGTGGCGGAGCTGGTAGAGGGCGTTACCAAACTGACCCGAGCGGACTTCTCCTCCACCGAAGAAGCCCAGATGGAGAACCTGCGGAAAATGTTCATGGCCATGTCCAAGGACATCCGGGTGGTGCTCATCAAAATCGCCGACCGGCTCCACAATATGCGGACCATGCAGTACCAGAGCCCGGAAAAACAGGTGAAAAAATGCCGGGAGACCATGGACATCTACGCCCCCCTGGCCCACCGGCTTGGTATGCAGAAGATCAAATGGGAGCTGGAGGATACCTCCCTGCGCTACCTGGACCCTCAGGGCTACGAGGAGATCATGTCCTACCTGAACGCCCACAAGGAGCAGGACGAGGCCTTCATGCACACCATCCAGGATAAAATCACCACCCGGCTGGCCATGGTGGGCATCCGCAATACCACCTACGGCCGGATCAAGCACGTCTACTCCATCTACCGGAAAATGAAGACCCAGGGCAAGACCATGGACGAGCTGTACGATGTGTACGCCTTCCGGTGCCTGGTGGACTCCATCCCCGACTGCTACAACGTGCTGGGCCATATCCATGACCTGTTCAACCTGATTCCCGGCCGGTTCAAGGACTATATCTCCACCCCCAAGCCCAATATGTACCAGAGCCTTCACACCACCGTCATCGGCACCCAGGGCATCCCCTTCGAGGTCCAGATTCGGACCTGGGAGATGCACGAAACCGCCGAATACGGTATCGCCGCCCACTGGAAATACAAGCAGGGCACCGGCGACGGCAACGAGAAGGACTTCGAATGGGTCCGCCGCCTGCTGGAAAGCCAGCAGACCACCGATGCCGAGGACTATGTCCGGTCCCTGAAAATCGATATGTTCGACGACGAGGTCTTCGTCTTTACCCCCAAGGGCAAAATCGTGTCCCTGCCCTCCGGCTCCACCCCCATCGACTTCGCCTACGCCATCCATTCCGGGGTGGGCAACTCCATGGTGGGCGCCAAGGTCAATAACCGGATCGTCAGCATCGATTCCACCCTGAAAAACGGCGATATCATCGAGGTCATGACCTCCAAAACCGCCAAGGGCCCCAGCCGGGACTGGCTGAATATCTGCAAATCCAACCAAGCCCGGACCAAAATCAAGCAGTGGTTCAAGAAGGAAAAGCGGGAGGAAAACGTGGCCCACGGCCGCAGCTCCTTCGAATCCGAGATGAAGCGGCTGGGTCTGCCCCTTTCCATCACCATCGACCCGGAGGTCGGGCCCCAGCTCCTGCGGAAGCTGGCCTTCAGCAGCTGGGAGGATATGTACGCCGCCATCGGCTACGGCGGTCTTACCGCCGCCAAGGCCGTGGGCCGGATTCGGGACGATATCAACCGGGCCCTGCGGGTTCAGCAGAACGACAAGCTGATGATGGTCAACCCCCTGAAAACCGACCCCGGCGACAATACCCGCCAGAACCGCCACGCGGTCAACGGCGTCATCGTGGAGGATATCGACTCCTGCATGATCAAATTCGCCAAATGCTGCACCCCGGTGCCCGGGGACGGCATCGTGGGCTTCATCACCCGGGGCTACGGCGTGTCCGTCCACCGGCTGGACTGCCCCAACGCCCAGAACCGGGAGGACCCCCTCCAGGCCGCCCGCTGGGTCCGGGTCCACTGGGCCACCCAGGCAGAGCAGCCCTTCGATACCACGTTGGAGCTGGAATGCATCACCCGGGACGGCCTGCTGCTGGACGGGGCCACGGTGATGACCACCTCCCATGTCCGGGTGAAGGAGCTGATGGGCCGGGACCTGCCCGGCGGCAAGGGGGTCTTTACCGTCCGCTTCGAGGTCAAAAACGTGGCCGAGCTGGAGCAAATCCGCAAAAAACTCCTGGGCATCCGGGACGTCATCGGCTCCAGACGGGGGCAAAATTAATCACGTCATTGCGAACCAGTGCGCTTAAGTGGTGTGGCAATCCCCCAAGTTTTCCGACTACCAAAGGAGATTGCCACGTCGCTCCGCTCCTCGCAATGACACCGATTTTAGGAGGTACACTATGCGCGCGATTGTAACACGGGTTTCTTCCGCCTCTGTGACCATTGATGGTCAGGTGGTGGGTAAAATTGGCCGGGGTTTCCTGATTCTTCTGGGCGTTGGCCCGGAGGATGGGGAGGCCCAGTGCCGCCGTCTGGCAGAGAAGGCATTGGGCCTTCGGGTCTTTAAGGACGAAAACGATAAAATGAACTTAGGTCTGGAGCAGATCGGCGGCGAGGTGCTGGTGGTCAGCCAGTTCACCCTCTACGGCAACTGCCGCAAGGGCCGCCGCCCCAGCTTCGTGGAGGCCGCCCCGCCCGCTTTGGGCGAAGCCATGTACCAGCGGTTCCTGGAAATCTGCGAAGAACTGGGCTTCCCGCCCCAGCACGGCGAATTTGGCGCCGATATGAAAGTCGAATCCATCAACGACGGCCCCGTGACCCTGATCCTGGACACCGACCAGCTGATGGACACACCGAGACGCTGACGCGTCAGATACGAGATATGAGATACGAGATATGAGATATTTTCGTAGTTTTCAGTTCTCCGCCTATCTCATATCTCGTATCTTCCCTTTGGAGGAATTCTCATGACAATCACCACCCTTCCCATTGGTTATTTGCAGACCAACTGTTATATTCTCTCCGGCGGCGATGGCTGTCTGGTCATCGACCCGGCCAGTGATGCCAACCGGATTCTGGAGGCCCTGGAGGGCAAGCCCCTGGCGGCGATTTTGCTGACCCATGGACATTTTGACCATGTGGGAGCCGTGAAAAATCTGGTGGCGGAGACCGGGTGCCCGGTGTATCTGTGCGAGCAGGAGCTTTCTCTGCCCCGGGCCATCACCTCCGGCCCCCTGTACTACACCCACACCTACGGCGAAGGGGACACCCTGACCCTGGCGGGGCTGACATTCACGGTTCTGCACACCCCGGGCCACACCCCCGGCTCCGTATGCCTGTGCTTCGGGGATCAGATGTTCGCCGGAGACACCCTCTTTGCCGGCTCCATCGGCAGAACCGACCTCCCCGGCGGCGACAGCGCCACCATGCTGAAAACCCTGCACCGGCTGGCCCGGCTGGAAACCAACTACACCATCCACCCCGGCCACGGCGAATCGACCACTTTAGCCGAAGAAAAACGGTATAATCCGTATTTGAAATAACGCCAAAGGCTCCCCTTTCAGGGGAGCTGTCAGCGAAGCTGACTCTAGCGCCCGCAGGCGCTGTGCAAGCGAGCAACCGCCGAAGGCGGCTCTTAGCGAGTCGCAGAGGGGTCGGCAGAAAGTGTGCGTAGCACACTTTTACAGACGATTTGCTTCGCAAATCGCAGACCCCTCCGAGCCGCCTGACGGCGGCCCACCTCCCCTCATAGGGGAGGCTTTAGACTGTGCATTTTAGAGGTACCCTATGAACCTGACACTCATCGGCCACGACGACCGTTATGCCGTGGAACAATTGCAAATGTCCCTGTTCCCGGAAGGGACCGGGGGCGAGGCCGTTTCCACCCTCCACCGGGGCAAAACCTGGCTCACCGCCACGGCGAAAATCACCCTGGAGGGCAAAACCGCCACCGCCTCCCGCCGCTTAAAAGCCGCGGACGAGACGGTGCGGCTCCGCCGCCGGGCTCTGCAGCAGAGCTACTACCTGGCGGCCATCCAGCTCCTGCCCAGCATCCCCGCCTGGGGTGCCCTGGCCGGGGTGCGGCCCACCAAAATCACCACCAAGCATCTTTTGGAGGGTGGCTCCGTCAATTCTGCCAAAAAACTCATGCAGAATGTGTACTATGTAACCAAAGAGCGCCGGGAGCTGGCGGTGGATTGCTCCATTTCCACTGTAAAAGCCGCAAATCTGCTGGAGCCGACGGACCTTTCACTGTACGTGGGCATCCCCTTCTGCCCCACCCGGTGCGCCTATTGCAGCTTCGTCAGCCGCTCCATCGGTAAGCGGACGGAGCTTCTGGAGCCCTACCTGGCCGCCCTGATGCGGGAACTGGAGGAAACCGGCCGCCTTTTGGCGGACTCCGGGAAAAAGGTTCGCACCATCTACATCGGCGGCGGCACCCCCACCACCCTGTCCGAGCAGCAGCTGATCCGCCTGCTGGATGGGATTCGGGATTCTTTCGACCTGTCCCGGTGCATTGAATTTACGGTGGAGGGCGGACGGCCCGACACCCTGGATGCGGAAAAGCTCAACGCCATCCGCCGGCACGGCGCGGACCGGATGAGCATCAACCCCCAGACCATGATTGACAGCGTTCTGAAGGCCTCCGGACGGCCCCATCGGGCGGAGGATGTGCTGCGCGCCTATGAACAGGCAGTCCACGCCGGCTACCAGGCCATCAACATGGACCTGATCGCGGGTCTGCCCACCGACACCGTGGAGGGCTTCTGCCACTCCCTGGACCAGGTGGCCGCCCTGGACCCGGCCAACATCACGGTACATACCCTGGCCCTGAAAAAGGGCGCCGACCTTTTCGAAAAGCGGGTTTCCCTGCCCACCGCCGAAGAGGTGACGGAAATGGTGGCCTACGCCAATGAAACCCTGAGAAAGCTCGGCTACAAGCCCTACTACCTCTACCGGCAGAAATATATGTCCGGCTCCTTCGAGAACGTGGGCTGGAGCCGGGACGGCCTGGACTGCCTGTACAACATCTACATGATGGAGGAGGTCCACACCATCCTCTCCCTGGGTGGCGGCGGCATGAACAAGGTCAATTTCCCCGACGGCACCCTGAAACGGTTCCACAACCCCAAATTCCCGGAGCAGTACATCGAAATGATCGACGATGTACTGAAACAAAAACGGGAACTGTTCCAATTGATGGGGTAAAACGCATATTTTGCACCGCCCCTCAGTGTGTTGATAAAACGGCAAATGATCGTTTAGTGGCCTAAAACGACGCCTCCAGTCACAACAACCATGTCATTGCGAGGCCGCAGGCCGTGGCAATCTCCCGGTACAACTTTGGTCAAACTATGCACTCAAATCTATGTACAATTCTATTTGCGTTGTACGTTCATCGAAATTTTCTCTTGTCGTAGATTTTACCGGGAGATTGCCACGTCTCTTCGCTCCTCGCAATGACATACTAATCTGATACGCTAAATAATCATTTACGCGCATTAGAACCTTTTTCCGACAGCTTGCAACGAAAGGAAGTATTGATTTGGATACTCTGATTTCCAACGTCACCGCGGTGACGATGAATGAGAAAATGGAGGTGCTGTTTGGTGCCTATATCGGCATTGAGAAGGGCAAAATCTCCTACATTTCCAAAACCGCCCCGGCGGAAATGCCCGCCACCATTGTGGACGGCACCGGCATGGTGGCCATCCCCGGCCTCATCAACTGCCACACCCATCTGGCCACCACCGCCCTGCGGTGCTTCTGCGACGACCTGACCGGCCGGGAGGCCCTGGATGCCCAGCTCCGCAAAGAGGACAAAATGGACTCCCGCTGCGCCAAGGCCGCGGCGAAGCTGGCCATCGCCGAATGTCTGCGCTTCGGCATCACTTCCGTTTCCGACCTGTACTACTACCCCGGCGCCACCGCCGAGGCCATCGCCGAAACCGGCATCAAGGGCAACCTGGCCCTTTCCGCCTACCGCTTTATCGACCAGAACGAGGAATTTGACTTCGACACCGATGAGCAGTGCCAGGCGCTGTGCAAGGTCGTTGACCAGTGGCACGGCCATGACGGCGGCCGCATCCGCATAGATGCCGGCATCTACGCCGAATACACCAGCAACCACCGGCTGTGGGAGGGCCTGCTGGGCTACGCCAGCGAGAAGAAGCTGGGGCTCCAGCTCCATCTGGCCCAGACCCAGAGCGAGGTGGACTCCTGCCTGGACCGCACCGGCCTGTCACCGGCGGAGCTGCTGGACTGCCACCGGCTGTTCAGCCTGCCCACCACCGCCGCAGGCTGCGGCTGCCTTTCCGAAGAGGACAAGGCCATCCTGGGCAAGCGAAAAATCACCGCCGTGGCCCTGCCCATGGCCGCCGCCAAATCCGGCCAGAAAAGCACCGAAATTCTCAGTTGCGTCAAGGCCGGGATGAATGTGGCGCTGGGCACCGACGGTGCCATCGAGGCGGGCAACCTGGACCTGTTCGAGGTCATGCGCTTCGCCGCCCTGAATGCCCGGGCTGAATCCGGCGATGCCGCCGCCCTGCCGGCCCCTGCCGCCCTGATGATGGCAACGGTCTGCGGTGCCAGAGCCCAGGGCCGCGCCGAAGAATGCGGTATGCTGAAGGTGGGCTTCGATGCGGACATCGCCCTGGTGGATTTCTCCGCCCCCCACCTGATGCCCTGCCACAATGTGCTGAGCGGCCTGGTCTTCAGCGCCAAGGGCGGCGACGTGGCCATGACCATGGTCCGGGGCAACATCCTGTACCAAAACGGCCGTTTCCCCACCATCGACCTGAAAGAAGTGGTGGAGGAGCTGACCACCTACGCCATCCCCAGGCTCTTCGACGATCAGAAGAACTGAGTTTTTTCCTGTCATTGCCAGGGCAAAGCCCGTGGCACTCTCCCAAGGTCTTTACCCCTGCAAAGGAGATTGCCACGTCGCTTCGCTCCTCGCAATGACATAGGAAAACGGATTGCCAAGGCAATGACAGTTGTTTTCAAAGGAGCATCACCATGTCTGAAACCTCTAAAAAGCAAACCTTCCTCCATGGCACGGCGCTGTTAGCCATGGCGACGGCCATCGTCAAGGTCATCGGCGCCCTGTACAAGATTCCCCTGAACGCCATCATCGGCGAGCAGGGCTTCGGCTACTTCAACACCGCCTACGAAATCTACAACGTACTGCTGATGATCTCCACCGCCGGTCTGCCGGTGGCCATGAGCCGGATGATCTCCCAGGCCAGCAGTTTAGGAAACTACCGGCAGGTCCGCAAAATCTACACCACCGCCCGGGCCATTTTCCTGGCCCTGGGTCTGGTCAGCGCCTTGCTGATGACCGGCTTCTGTAAGCAGCTTGCCGCCTTCCAGGAGCAGCCCGATGCCTGGGCCGCCATCGGTTTTCTTGGCCCCTCGGCCTTCCTGATCTGCCTGATGAGCACCTACCGGGGCTTCTTCCAGGGCCAGGGCAATATGATCCCCACCTCCGTCAGCCAGGTGCTGGAGGCGGTGGTGAAGCTGATCGTGGGCACCGCCGCGGCGCTTCTGCTGCTGATTTACACCAAGAGTGTCCCTCTGGCCGCCGGTGGCGCCATCCTGGGCGTGACCATGAGCTGCCTGATCTCCTCTTTCTACCTGAACCATTGCTTCCGCAAGGCCTACAGGGATATGCCCATGGACGTGGGCGAATGTGATTCCGGCAAAGCCATTGCCAAGGGGCTGCTGATCATCGCCATCCCCATCACCATCGGCTCCGCCGGACTACAGATCCTGACGGTGCTGGAGACCAAAATTTACATGGGCCAGCTGCTGCAGATCATGTCCCAGGACGCCGCTGACACCCAGAAGGGCATCTACAACATGACCCAGACCATTTTCAATATGCCCTGCGCCTTCATCACCCCCATCACCATCAGTATCATCCCGGCCATCACCGGCCAGCTGACCACCGGCGACAGAAAAAGTGCCCGGGCCACCGCCGAATCCGCTGCCCGGGTCACGGCCCTGATGGCCATGCCCTGCGCCGTAGGTCTTGCGGTGCTGGCAGAACCGGTGACCGCCTTGCTGGGCGGCTACAGCGCCGAAAAACTGGTCCTGGCCACCAAGCTGATGACCATTCTGGGCATCTGCATCATGTTCAACGCCACGGTGCTGCTGACCAACGCCATCATGCAGGCCCACGGCCATGTGAATCTGCCGGTGGTGAATATGTTCGTCGGTGGCTTCATCAAGCTGGCGGCGGTGTTCATCCTGACGGGCAATCCTCACATCGGCATTCTGGGCACCCCCATCGGAAGCCTGCTGTGCTACCTGAGCATCACGGTGCTGAATCTGGCCACCATGAAGATCGTGCTGAAAAAGGACGCGCCGGGGATTGCAGGAAATATGTTCCGGGGCTTCCTGTCCGCCGCCATCATGGGCGCAGTGACCTACGGTGCCTGGTACGGTCTGAAAGCCATCGGCATTGGCAGCAACCTGATCCTCTGCGGCGGCCCCATTGCGGTGGGCGTCGTGGTATATGTGCTGTGCGCCGTGAAACTCCGGGCCATCACCCGGGAGGACTGCCTGCTCCTGCCCAAGGGCGAAAAGATCGCCAACCTTTTGCATTTGTAAAACAGGTGGAAGATAGCATATGAACAAAACAGATTTAATCACCCTTGCGGCGGCTGGCTCCGGTGTTGCGAAGAAAGACGCGGAGCGGGTCATCGAGGCGGCCATCGATGCCGTCACCGCCGCGCTGGTTGATGGTGAGAAGGTACAGCTGACGGGCTTCGGCACCTTTGAAGTCAAGGACCGCCAGGCCCGGATGGGCCGCAACCCCAAAACCCGTGAGGCGGTGCAAATCCCCGCCACCAGAGCTGTCACCTTCAAGCCCAGCAAAAATCTCAAGGATATGGTAGGAGAATAATATGCGTTTAGACAAATATTTGAAAGTTTCCCGGCTCATCAAGCGCCGAACCGTGGCCAACGAGGCCTGCGACAACGGCCGCATCAGCGTCAATGGCCGCGTCGTCAAGGCAAGCTATGATGTGAAGGTGGGCGACAAGATTGAGATTGCTCTGGGCACCCGGACTCTGGCCGTGGAAGTCCTGGCCGTTGCCGAGGCCGTCCGCAAGGACGATGCCGCCACCATGTACAAGGAAGTATAAAAACTGCCCGGAAGGCTGATTGCTTTCCGGGCAGTTTTTTGCGGCGCATAATCGTGAAAAAGGATGGAATACTTCCATCGAGGTGATACGATGGCGAAGAAAGGAATGAAGCGGCCCCAGATTCAGAAAGGCCCTCCCAAAAATGACGCATTTGTTCCCGAGCTTCAGGGCAGGGCAAAAACATCCGGCCAAAAGGCCAACCCCATCATTGCGGGAACCATGGGTGCGGATCTAAAGGTCTGGCACGAAAAGCCCATCCCCAAGGCCTACCGGGAAATCGACACAGACCTGGCCCGGGACAATCTGGAAAATGATATTCCCTATGCAGACCTGCAGGATTTATAAAGTAAAGCCTCCCGAATGTTGTCATAAAAAAGTGTGGACAAAGGGCTTTGGCCCATGCTACAATGATGAAAATGACACATTATGGGAGGTTTTTCTATGTACTTACCGCAGGATCATAAAATCTGGGTCGCCACTGGCGAGACACCCATTTACTTGGAGCCCAGCATGGCCAACCGCCACGGCCTCATCGCCGGTGCCACCGGTACCGGTAAGACCGTTACGCTGAAGGTTCTGGCAGAATCCTTCAGCGATATGGGTGTGCCCGTATTTCTGGCGGATATCAAGGGCGA
>JAZQHH010000002.1:0-17480 GCA_045540495.1 Faecousia sp. | reverse complement strand
ACAATC
Organism: Faecousia sp.; assembly: GCA_045540495.1. Classification (GTDB taxonomy): domain Bacteria; phylum Bacillota; class Clostridia; order Oscillospirales; family Oscillospiraceae; genus Faecousia. Next base: position 17,474 of record JAZQHH010000002.1, on the reverse strand, counting down.
ATTTACGCGCAACCGAGAATCCGTTGCATTTTCCGAATTTTGTGATATAATGTACAAAACCACAAAATCGAGGCGTTTCCATGAAAATCATCGACATTCACACCCACATCTACCCCGACAAAATCGCCCGGAAGGCCACCGAGAGCGTCCGGGATTTCTATCAGCTGGAGGGCAACAAAAGCATGGACGGCACCATCGAAATGCTGCTGCAGCGGGGTGCCGAAGCCGGCATCAGCCAATTCGTGGTGCTTCCGGTGTCCAATGCCCCCAACCGGGTCCGCTCCATCAACAGCTTCATTCTGGAGCAAACCCAGCTCCACCAGGAATTTATTGGCTTCGGCACCCTCCACGCGGAGATGGGCAACCTGATGGAAGAGGTGGATTGGATCACCGCCAACGGCCTGCGGGGCATCAAAATGCACCCGGACACCCAGCGGTTCGCCATTGACGATGCCCGGCTTTTCCCGGTCTACGAAGCCCTCCAGGGAAAGCTGCCGGTGCTGCTGCACATGGGCGACCCCCGGTACGATTTTTCCCACCCGGTGCGGCTGCGGAAGGTGCTGAACCTCTTCCCCCGACTCCAGGTCATCGCCGCCCATTTCGGTGGCTACTCCATGTTTCACACCGCCCGGGAGCTGCTGTGGGACACAGACTGCGTTTTCGATGTCTCCAGCGCCCTGATGTTCATGGAAAAGGGCGAACCGGAGCGCTACATCAACAGCTACGGTGCCGAGCGCATGGCCTACGGCACCGACTACCCCCTCTGGGACCCGGTGACGGAGGTCAAGCGGTTCCAGCAGCTGGACCTGACCGACGACCAGTTCGAACAAATCGCCCACAAAACCGCCCAGCGAATCTTGGGGCTGTGATTTGCCTCCCTCAGCCTTCGTTCCCGGGTTGCTGATTTCGTGCAATCAGGTATCATCTTCCCGTTTAATCATCCAACATTAAGGGTGCGTTGCAAATCACTTTGCAACGCACCCTTTTGTTGATTCAATTTGTCATTCAAATGGCCGTAATGGTCAGGCTGTTGGCCGCAGGGTCGTAGGACAGCCGGTAATTACCGGCGGCCAGAATCACATTGCCATGGCCATCGGAGGAGCCGTAGGACACCGTGGTCTCCGGCGATATGATCTCCGTGCCGTACCAATTTCCGGTTTCATTATCGAAAATCTTAAATTCAAATCCGTCGGTAAACCGCAGCTCAAAGGTCAGCAGCGAACCGGTCTTTTTCATCCGGTAGCTCTCGTCCACAGACCAGCCGTTGAAGCTGCCCCGAACATACCAAGCCTGGGAATCCGCCATGGCATCCATGGCGCTGCGGAAGGTCTCCATCTTGGCGGTGATATAATCCCGGAAGGACAGATTCCCGCCAAACCCGCTGTCCAGATCAAACCCATAGGAGCGGCCGCCGGAATTATACATCTGGCTGGAGGGGTTAACATCCCCGCCATAGATGTCGGACACCTGAGCAAACAGGGCCTCAAAGGTCTGGGGCTTCAGCAGGGAATTTTCCGCCACTTCCTCCAGCACCTGGGCAAATTCCGACACATACCAGCCGCCCTTGACAATGCTCAGCAGGAACAGGGGATTGCGCTGTCCGCCGCCTCCCGCCGCCTCGGCGGAGAAGGGATCGTCCCGGGTCACGCCATTGCCGGTGGGGTTCCACTCATGGACAACACCCAGGCACCGGTCCACATCATAGGGGATCACGATCATTTTCCCGGAGCTGTTTGTGAAATAAATGTAGCAGTTGTTGTAATGATTCCGCAAATCATCGGGATTGCCCAGGAAGTAGGACACAGCGGTATACCGCAGGAACTGATCCATGTCCACCAGCTCCCCGAACCGTGCCTTGGTCATATTGCCGCTGTTCAGCTCGTTGATAAAGTTAATCAACGTGGAATGGTCGGAGGTCTTCTTGTTAGTTTTCAGGTCGAAGCAGTAAAATTCGCCCTTATCCTCGTCCTCGACACCGATGGAGTTGGTACTCGTAAAGGTCGCGCCCTCATTGGTCCAGCCAAGCTTATAAAGGTCGCCGCCCAGCTCCGCCTCCGGCAGCCGCTTTTCCAAAAACAGCTCATCCACCGGCTCGTTGATGGTGTAGATGCCCATATGGGTGCCGCTCCAGTCCAGACTGCACAGGCTCACCAGCGGCGCCAGCACCCCCTCGGACTGGTACAGGGAATAGGCATAGGATTCCTTCAGGTAAGTGGAATCGCCGCACTTATTCCACCGCAGCTCCAGCTTCTCCATCATGGCGAAGGTGCGATCCTTCCGGACCTTCCGCAGGTCCTTGGACTCCCAGACCTTAGCGTCGGCGCCATAGTAATCCTCGTCGTCAAAGGTTTCCTGGAGATCCAGCTTGTAGTGAATATGGTTATAAATGCCGGAGTCCTCATCATAAAAGGAAGTTCGGGAGGTGTTCCCCTTCATCCGAACACCCACCTCCTCGATGCGGTAGACATTGGTATCCCGGTCGGTGGTAATGGTGATGGTCAGGGTACCCATCCGGTAAATTGGCGACTTGGAGCCCATTTCGTTGTAACGGACGTAGTCATCCTGGAGCTTCTGCAGCTCTTCGCCGGACATATCGATGTCCACCTGCACCTTGTTGTTCAGATCAAACAGCTGCCGATAAATCTCCTCATCGCTGTACGGCAACTCCTCATAGCCCACATCGTAGATTCCATCATCCGGCGGCGCGGACATGGACAGGGTGACCGTATTGGTGCGGACAGTATTACCGTACCGATCCCCCACCAGGCAGTAGATCTGCCGCCCGGCCCGGACCTCATTCATAGTCACGGTGTAGGTATTGCCTACAAAGGTGGCAGTACGCTGGAATTTGGAGCCTCCCGCATCCTTATAGTACCAGTGGTAGCTCAGCCCATCGCCGGAGGCGGCCACCGTCACCTTGGCGCTCTCCCCTTCCGCCACCTCCACGGATTCGGGCAGAGCCTGAATGGTCAGAGGATTGCCCATGTGGAGGGATACGGTATTGGAACGTACGGTAGCGCCGTACCGGTCCGTGATCTCGCAGTAAACCTCTCTGCCATCCCGGGCCGCATTCATGCTAACGCAGTAAATATGGGTGGAAAAGCTGTAGGTACGCACAAATTCCGTACTGCCGGCATTGCGGTAGTACCATTTGTAGGTCAGCCCGTCGCCCACCGCCGACAGGGCCACCGCAGCCTGGTGTCCCTTGGGCACGGTCACGCTGACCGGCTGCTGCCGGATGGCCAGGGCCTTCCCCCGGCTGTCGCTGCTGGCCGCCAGCACGGAACTGCTGACCAAACACAGCAGCACCAGTATGGCAAACCATAAAACCTTGCGCCGCTTCTTATTCATAAGTACCTCCTCAGAGTCGAATTTGTATCGTATGATAATATTGTAAACACGAAATCCCCCTCTGTCAACCCCATTGTATACAACAATTCTCCCCCGGACCGGCGAAAAATGATTGTTTAGCGGTGTAATTGAATTGCGGCGGCCTCCGGCCACCGAGCGCCCCGAAGGGGCGCCATGGCTTCCCCCGGGGGGGAAGCTGTCGCCGCCGCAAGGCGGTGACTGATGAGGAATGCGGGCAGAAATGTTCGATTTTGTACCGTGTTCAGACTTTTTAGCAGGTTAGATTTCAGCAAGTCTTTACGGATTGGTCATCTTAGATTATCGCCCGCATTCCTCATCCGACCCGGCTTCGCCGGGCCACCTTCCCCCCGGGGGAAGGCTTGGGCGCTCCCGCGCCAGTGCGCTAAACAATCATTTACAGCTTTATCCCCACAATACGGGCTTTCCTACGAATGTGCTGCTTTACACAGCCCACAAAAAACTGCTGCAAAACCCAAGTTTTGCAGCAGTCTTTTTATGTGCAATTATTCGCCGACCTTGACACGCCAGCCCATGGTGTCGGGGAGGCGGCCCAGCTGGATGCCGGTGATGGTGTCGTAGAGCTTCAGGCTCAGTTCGCCGGTGTTGCCATCCTGGATGGTCATGACCTCGTCCTGGTAGCGCAGCTTGCCCACGGGAGAAATGACCGCGGCGGTGCCGGTACCGAACACCTCCTCCAGCTTGCCCTCCTTCTGGGCCTGGAGCAGCTCGTCCACGGAAATCTTCCGTTCCTCCACCTCATAGCCCCAGCTCTTGCAGACCTCGATCACGGAGTTCCGGGTGATGCCGGGCAGAATGGAGCCGTTCAGCGCGGGAGTGACCACCTTACCGTCAATCTTGAAGAAGATGTTCATAGCGCCCACTTCCTCAATATACTTCCGGTCCACGCCGTCCAGCCACAGAACCTGGGAATAGCCTGCGTCATGGGCCTTTTGCTGAGCAATCAGGCTGGCGGCGTAGTTGCCGCCGGTCTTGGCAAAGCCGATGCCGCCCCGGACTGCCCGGACGTACTCATCCTCAATCCAGATGCCCACAGGAGCCAGGCCGCTCTCGTAGTAAGCACCGCTGGGGGACAGAATGACCATGAACAGATAGGTCTTGGAGGGTGCCACGCCCAAGAATTCATCGGTAGCGATGATGAAGGGCCGGATGTACAGAGAGGTGCCGGGCTCGGTGGGGATCCAATCCCGATCCACGTCCACCACGGCGCTGACAGCCTGGACAAAATCCTCCACAGGAATCTGGGGAATCACCAGACGATCGTTGGTGGCGTTGGTCCGCTTGGCGTTCATATCGGGCCGGAACAGGAACACTTCCCCGTTCTCGTTCTTGTAAGCCTTCAGACCCTCGAACATCTCCTGACCGTAGTGGTAAACCATGGCGGCGGGAGACAGGGTGATATCGTGGAAGGGCTCGATCCGGGCATCATGCCAGCCCTTGCCCTCGGTGTAGTTCATAATGAACATATGGTCCGTAAAGATCTTGCCGAAGCCCAGCTTCTGGCCCGGAGCGGGCTTCGCCTTGGGCTGGGCAGTCAAATTGATTTTGATATCCAGCATGGTTATCAATCCTTTCGCTTAAAAATCGTAGCCGGTCTGCAACGCCTTGCAGTTCACATCGATGAGGTTCGCCTTCTTGGCGGGGATGAAGGCCTCCAGGGTTTCCTTGTTGCCATCAAAGGCAACGGCGCCGGACTCCTTCATGACCTTGCCCATGAGGACCATGTTGGCCAGGGTGGAGAAGCCTGCATCCTTGGCCATCTGGGTGGCAGGAATGTAGAACACCTGCACATCGGTCCGTTCCACCTTGGCATCGATCAGGGTAGAATCAATGAAAATCTGACCGCCGGGAACCACGGCATCCACAAACTTCTGCAAAGAGGGCAGGTTCATAGCCACCAGCACATCGGGATTGGTGATGATGGGAGAGCCAACGGGAGAATCGGACAGGATAATGGAGCAGTTGGCGGTACCGCCACGCATCTCGGGGCCATAGGAGGGCAGCCAGGAAACCTGCATATCCTGCACCAGGCCTTTATAGGCCAGGAACTTACCGGCAAACAGAACGCCCTGTCCGCCGAAACCGGCAATCAGAATCTGAGTGGTTTTCATTTTGCTTCGGCCTCCTTCGCAGCGGTTCTGTCCTTGTAAACGCCGATGGGATAGTAGGGCAGCATATCGCTCTCCACCCACTCCAGAGCCTTCTGGGGAGTCATGCCCCAGTTGGTGGGACAGGCGGAAACCACCTCAACCAGGCTGAAGCCCTTGCCCTGAATCTGGTTTTCGAAAGCCTTCTTGATGGCCTTCTTGGCGTTCTTGACGTTCTTGACGTTGTTCACCGCCACCCGGGCCACATACTCGGGACCCTCCAGGGTGGACAGCATCTCGCAGACCTTGATCGGCCAGCCGCAGTGGTTCACGTCACGGCCGTAGGGGGAGGTCTGGGTCACCTGACCGGGGAGGCTGGTGGGCGCCATCTGGCCGCCGGTCATGCCGTAGATGGCATTGTTGACGAAGATGACGGTAATATTTTCATTTCTGGCGGCACTGTGGACGGTCTCGGCCATGCCGATGGAGGCCAGGTCGCCGTCACCCTGATAGGTAAAGACCACATTGTCGGGACGGCAGCGCTTGATGCCGGTGGCAACAGCGGGGGCACGGCCGTGGGCGGCCTCGATCATATCGCAGGCGAAGTAGTCATAAGCCATAACCGCGCAGCCAACGGGGGCCACACCGATGGTCTTGCCCTCGATGCCCAGCTCGTCGATGGCCTCCGCCACCAGACGGTGGATGATGCCATGGGGGCAGCCGGGGCAGTAATGGAGAACGGCATCGGTCAATGCCTTGGGTTTTTCAAATACGACAGCCATAATTTACTCTCCTTTCTGTGCCTGACGGATGGAGTCCAGCACCTGCTCGGGGCTGGGAATCATGCCGCCAGCCCGGTTGCACAGGGATACCGGGCACTTGCACTCGGTGGCCAGACGGATATCCTCGATCATCTGACCCATATTCAGCTCCACGGAAACGAAGGCCTTGACCTTGTCCGCGGCGGCCCGGAGGGCCTTGGTGGGGAAGGGCCACAGGGTGATGGGACGGATCAGACCCACCTTGATGCCCTCGGCACGGGCGGCAACCACGGCGTTCTTGGCAACGCGGGAGGCGATGCCGAAGGCCACGACGCAGATGTCCGCATCTTCCATCATGTACTCTTCCCACATGGGCTTGTTCTCTTCAATGACCTTGTAGCGCTCGTAACGCTCGAAGTTGGTCTTTTCCAGCTCATCGGGCTTCAGGTACAGGGAGTTGACGATGTTGTGCTTCCGCTCACAGTTGGTACCGGTGAGAGCCCAGGGCTTCTCGTAAACCTCCACCTCTGCGTCCTCGAAGGAGATGGGCTCCATCATCTGACCGATGGTGCCATCGGCAAGGATCATGGAGGTCATGCGGTACTTATCAGCCAGGTTGAAGCCTTTGATGGTCAGGCTGGCCATCTCCTGGACGGAGGCGGGAGCCAGCACGATCATCCGGTAGTCGCCATGACCGCCGCCCTTGGTGGCCTGGAAGTAGTCGGACTGGGAGGGCTGAATGCCGCCCAGGCCGGGGCCGCCACGCTGGACATTGACCACCAGCGCAGGAATATCGGAACCGGCGATGTAGCTCAGGCCCTCAGCCTTCAGGGAGATTCCGGGGCTGGAGGAAGAGGTCATGACCCGGCTGCCGGTGGCGGCGGCGCCATAGACCATGTTGATGGATGCGATCTCGCTTTCAGCCTGCAGGAAGACGCCACCGATCTTGGGCATCTTCTTAGCCATGTAGGCAGCGATTTCGGTCTGGGGGGTGATGGGATAGCCAAAATAGTGACGGCAGCCGGCCCGGATCGCAGCCTCTGCGATGGCCTCGTTGCCCTTCATCAATACGCGTTCTGCCATGATGGTACCTCCTTACTTCTCTACGGTGATGATGCAGTCAGGGCACATGGTGGCGCAGAAGGCGCAGGCGATGCACTTTTCCTGATCGGTCATCACAGCGGGAGAATAACCTTTTTTGTTGATTTGATTGGCGTCGATGGCCAGAATGCCCTTGGGGCAGGCGCTGACGCACAGGCCGCAGCCCTTGCACAAATCGGTTTTGAATGTGATTTTTGCCATAGGTTTGTTTCCTCCTTATCCCCACAGAGGCCGGTTGCCCGGTTTCTGGGATGGTAAATCAAAATATTTTTCCTGCAATCGCAGGGGAAGAACGTTTTCAATCGCCCCGGTCAGACACGCCGCCACCGATGTTTCGGCGGTGGTTGCAAAGATGGGCAGGCCGGAAAGTTCACTCAGCCGGGCCATATAATCCTGGCTGGAAAGTACGGTTTCCGGGGTGGTTTCGGGGCCAAGGTTGGAATTATTGATGATATCGGTAAACTTCAGGCCGCAGGCGGCTTCGATTTCCCCCATCACCTCCATGGCCTCCTCCGGGGTCCGGGTCAGGGGCCGGTAGCAGTTGGCCACGAAAATCATGCGGTAATCATTCTCCTCCAGAATGGAGGGAACGTAGCGGCCCAGGGCATAGGCCCCCCGGTCGTCGCCGCCGATATCCATAATGCCATAGATGGATTTATCCGTCACCAGCCGGTAGGCCTCCGCCGGAAGGGCGGGCAGGTCCACGTTGGAATTGGCAAATTGGGGGGAAATCAGGGTCACACCGGCTGCTTCCAGCTCCCTGGCGCTGTCCTTGGTGCGAAAGTACGGATTGACGATGTCCAAATCCGCAATCACAACATCCTTTCCCTCCCCTGCCAAAGCCAGGGCGTAGTTGACGGCGATATTGGTCTTGCCGCTGCCGTAGTGTCCGGCAAAGAGTGTCAGTCGTTTATGTTTCATGGTAACTCCACTGTCATTGCGAGCCAGTGCGCACACAGCTTCGCGCTAAGAGCCGCCTGCGGCGGTTGCGCTACGCATAGTCTGCGGACTTATGGCGTGGCAATCTCCCAAGGCTTCTGCACCGCCATCGGGGATTGCCACGGCCCTTCGGGCCTCGCAATGACATTATATTATTTACAGCTTCTTGCGGATGATCTTGCCGCTGGTGGTCTTGGGCAGCTCCGTCTTGAACTCCACGATTCGGGGGTATTTATAAGGAGCGGTGCGCTTTTTGACGTAGTTCTGAATTTCCTTCTTCAGCTCGTCGGTACCCTCGGTGCCCGCCACCAGCACGATGCTGGCCTTGACCACCTGACCGCGAACCTCATCGGGGGCGGCAGAAACACCGCACTCCAGAACATAGGGCAGCTCCATAATGGTGCTTTCAATCTCGAAGGGTCCAATCCGGTAGCCGGAGGACTTGATGACGTCATCGGCCCGGCCCACATACCAGTAGAAGCCGTCCTCGTCCTTCCAGGCCACGTCGCCGGTGTGGTAGAAGCCATCCTTCCAGGTTTCGGCGGTGGCCTCGGGGTTGCCCTCGTAGCCGTAGCTCAGGCCGCAGGGCAGGCCCTTGGAAATGTCGATGCAGATTTCGCCGGATTCGCCGGTGTCCACTTCCTTGCCGTCGGGGTCCAGCAGATGCACATCGTACAGGGGCACCGGCTTGCCCATGGAGCCCAGCTTATGGCTGTCGCCGTTGATGTTGCCGATAATCATGGTGCTTTCGGTCTGGCCGAAGCCCTCCATGATGCTCAGGCCCGTGGCCTTCTGGAACTGGCGGTAGACCTCCGGGTTCAGGGCCTCGCCAGCGGTGGAGGCGTGCTGGATGGAGCTCAGGTCGAACCGGCTCAGATCCTGCTTTGCCAGCATCCGGTACATGGTGGGCGGGGCGCAGAAGGTAGTGATGTTGTATTTTGCGAACATGGGGAGAATCTTCTCCGCATCGAACCGGTCAAAATCGTAGACGAAGGTAGCCGCCTCGCAGAGCCACTGGCCGTAGAGCTTGCCCCACATGGCCTTGGCCCAGCCGGTGTCGGAAATGGTAAAGTGCAGGCCGTCGGGGTTGACCCGGTGCCAGTATTTTGCGGTGATGAAGTGACCCAGGGGGTACTTATAATTGTGGGCGGCCATCTTGGGATAGCCGGAGGTGCCGGAGGTGAAGTACATCAGCATGGGGTCAGAGCCGCAGGGGGCATCCTCCGTCCGCTCGTAGCGGGAGCTGTACATTCCGTATTCCTCGTTGAAGTCCCGCCAGCCTTCCCGGCTGCCATTGACCAGAATCTTCAGCTCCAGGCCGGGGCACTGAGCCGCGGCGGCATCCACCGCATCGGCCACGCCGCCATCGGCGGTGCAAAGGATGGCCTTGATTTTACCGGCGTTAAAACGATATGTAAAATCCTTCTCCAGCAGCTGATTGGGAGCGGGAATCGCCACAGCACCCAGCTTGTGCAGGCCCAGCATGGAGAACCAGAACTGATAGTGCCGCTTCAGCACCAGCATCACCCGGTCGCCCCGCTTGATGCCCAGAGCCTTGAAATAGTTGGCGGCCCGGGCGGATTCCTTCTTCATATCCTGGAAGGTGAACCGCCGCTCGGTGCCGTCCTCGGCAACATGGAGCATGGCCAGCTTCTCAGGCTTCTTGGTGCCCAGCTCATCGACGATATCGAAGGCAAAATTGAACTTCTCCGCATCGTTGAAGCTGATGGCAGTGAGCAGGCCATCTTCCAATGTACGGTTGACGAACTTCCGGTAGACCCGCTCCTGCTTGTCAGGGGCCACCTTTTTCAGGTCGGGAGTGGCAACGGCCACGCTGTCCTCCCCTTCACGGGCGGCGGAGTTGCTCAGCACGAAGGCATAGAAGGCGCAATCCTCGCCGTCCACGGCAATCATGCCATGGGGAGTACCGGAATCATAGTAAATGGTATCGCCGGGGCCCAGAATCTCGGTGCGGCCACCAATCTGAATCTTCATCCGGCCGCTGATGACGATATCGCACTCCTGACCCTCGTGGGTTACCAGTTCGATATCCTCGTATTCTCCACCGGGGCGGTATTTCAGCTCCATGTACAGGGGCAGCGCGATCCGGTTGCGGAAATCCGCCGCCAGGTTGTAGCCGATCATGTGGTGGGCTTCCTCAATCCGCTGGCCCTCACCCTTGCGGGTCAGGTCGTAGGACCGGAGCTTGGGGCTGCGGCCCTCCAGCAGGTCGCCCATGTCAACGCCGAAGCTCAGGGTGCAGCGATACAGGAACGCAACACTCAAATTCCGGTTGCCGGCCTCACACTGGATATATTCGTCCACACTCAGTCCGGTGCGCTCCGCCATCTCTTCAACGGTGAAGCCGGAAACCTCCCGCAGCTCCCGAATACGAGCCGCCATTTCCCGAATCTTAAAATCCATACCGGTCATGGTTTGTTCCATAAAAACACCTCAAAAAATAAAACTCGTCTCAAAGACAAACCTTTGAGACGAGCAAATCATACCCGCGGTACCACTCAAATTGCACCCACCTCACGGCGGATACCCCTCATCGGGCTCCAACAAGCCCTACGCACTGACGCAGCTGACGCGGGAGAGTTCTACTAACGAAACGCGTTCTTCTCTCCGGCTTGGGAGCGACCAACCGGCTGACCGCATCCTTGGCTCGCACCGACCGCCAATTCTCTGCTGATGCATCACACAACCGGCCCTCTCCGTCTTGGCCTTTTGTATTTTTGTATTTATTGTAGAATCATACCACTCAAACGCGAAATTGTCAACCCCAAAAGTATCCCAGACAAGGATAAATGTTGCTTCGGGATGAACAAGTTTCCCGCTGTCATTGCGACCCAGTCCGCAGACTGGCTCGCAATGACATGGATACATTATAATTACAGCTTATTGCGCATAATCTTACCGCTGATGGTCTTGGGCAGCTCATCCCGGAACACCACGATGCGGGGATACTTATAAGGAGCGGTGTGCTGTTTGACGTAGTTCTGAATTTCCTTTTTCAGCTCCTCGGTGCCTTCCACCCCGGGAACCAGCACGACGCTGGCCTTGACCACCTGGCCCCGAACCTCGTCGGGCGCGGCGGAAACACCGCACTCCAGAACGTAAGGCAGCTCCATGATGGTGCTTTCGATCTCGAAGGGTCCGATCCGATAGCCGGAGGACTTGATGACGTCGTCGGCCCGGCCCACATACCAGTAGTAGCCATCCTCATCCCGCCAGGCCACGTCGCCGGTGGGGTACATACCGTCATGCCACACCGCATCGGTGGCTTCCTTGTTCCGGTAATAGCCCAGGAACACGCCGCAGGTGGGCTTGGGGTCGGTACGGATGACGATTTCGCCGTTGACACCGTCGGGCACCGGCTTGCCATCCATATCCACGATGTCGATGCCATAGCCGGGGATGGGCTTACCCATGGCACCGGGCTTGATGCTGGCGCCATAGAGGTTTGCAATACCCAGAGTCATCTCCGTCTGGCCGAAGCCCTCGTGGATCCGCAGGCCTGTGGCCTTTTCAAACTGGTAGAACACCTCAGGATTCAGGGCCTCACCGGCGGTGGTGGCGTGATGGATACCGCTCAGGTCGAACCGGGTCAGATCCTGCTTGATAAGCATCCGGTACATGGTAGGCGGCGCGCAGAAGGTGGTGATATTGTATTTTGCGAACATGGGCAGGATTTTCTCCGCATCAAAGCGGTCGAAATCATAGGTAAACACCGCGCCCTCGCAGAGCCACTGGCCGTAGAGCTTGCCCCAGAGAGCCTTGCCCCAGCCGGTCTCGGAGATGGTGAAGTGGAGGCCGTCCCGCTCGCACAGATGCCAATACTTGGCGGTAACATAGTGGCCCAGGGCATATTTATAGGAATGGGTCGCCATCTTGGGATAGCCGGTAGTGCCGGAGGTAAAGAGCATCAGCATGGGGTCGGAGCCGCAGGGAGCATCCTCGGTACGGACATAGCGGCGGCTGAAGAGGCAGTACTCTTCATTATAATCATGCCAGCCCTCCCGGCTGCCGCCAACCAACACCTTGGTCAGATTCATGCCGGCGGTCTTCTCTGCCAGCTCCACCTGGTGGGCGGTATCGCCGTCGGCGGTACACAGCACCGCGCTGACATCCGCCGCCTGGAACCGGTACACAAAATCATGCTCCATCAGCTGATTGGTGGCCGGGATGGCGATGGCGCCCAGCTTGTGCAGGCCCAGCATAGCGAACCAGAACTGGTAGTGCCGCTTCAGCACCAGCATCACCCGGTCGCCCCGCTTGATGCCCAGGGACTTGAAATAGTTGGCGCTCTGGCTGGAGGCGTCCTTCATATCCTTAAAGGTGAAGCGGCGCTCTGTCATGTCGTTTGCAATGTGCAGCATGGCCAGCTTATCGGGCTCCCGGCGGGCAATGGCGTCCACCGTATCGAAAGCGAAGTTATATTCCTCGGCACCCTCGAAGGTCATACCCTGCAGCAGACCCTGCTCATCCTCCTGGGCCTTGACGAACTTATGGCACAGCAGCTTTTCCTCGCTGCTCTTGCGGCCATGGCCGATATACAGGGGCTGGTCCATGATGTCAGAAGCCATGACCACAGACAGGAACACGCAGTCCTGGCCGTCAATGGCGATCATACCGTGGGGGGTGGAGGATTTATAGAAAATGCTGTCCCCTTCCCGCAGGGTCTCCTCATGGTCGCCCACCTTAATACGCATGGCACCCTTAATCACCAGGTTGAACTCCTGGCCCTTGTGGGTGGTGGTGTGGATGGGCTTATTCTGCAGCTCCTGGGAATACTGGTAAGTGACCCAGTAAGGGGTCGCCAGCTTCTTGCGGAACATGGGCGCCAGGTCCTGAATGGTGATGCCATCCTCGCTGGCGGTAACCAGCCCCTTATCCTTCCGGGTAACGGTGTAGCCGGTGAGCTTGGCGCTGTGGCCCTCCAGCAGAACGGTGATTTCCACACCGAAGGCCTTGGCGCACTTGTGCAGGAAGGTAAAGGGCAGATCCACGGTGCCGGTTTCATATTCCCGGTACTGCTCCTCGGAAAAGCCCGTCAGTTCCGACATTTTTTCAATGCTGTAGCCCAAAATATCCCGCATATCCCGAATTCGCATGGCCACTTCCAGCAGCTGATTGGCAGAATTTTGGTTACTCATAGCAAAAACCTCCTAGAAAATAAAAAATCGCCTCAAGAAATCATCTTGAGACGAGTAAAAAACATACCCGCGGTACCACTCAAATTACGGCTTTCGCCGTCCCTTCAGGCTCCAGCAAGCCCTATCCCTTAACGCGGGCAAACGGGAGAACCTGAGGAAAACCTTTAGCTCTCCGGCTCGGAAGTGATGGGTCTGATGGCTTGGGGCTGTCGTCTTTCACCAACCGACGACTCTCTGAAAACCTCGCTGCCGGACCGTCTTCGTCACAGCTTTTTCGTATTGCTGACACTCTATCATGTCCACGGTCAAAAGTCAAATGTTTTTCTCGCGTGGAATTACATTTCGTCAATCTGCCATAACCGCCCCCGCTCCCCCGGTGAAAAAATAGCAAAACTGCCTGTTGACAAACGCCCTGATTTATGGTTAAATACACCTGTACATATCTCAAAGACAATGACGGAAAATTTGCTCCCTTTGGATGCTACAGAGAGCCGGCGGTTGGTGCGAGCCGGTACGGAAAAATCGAGCAATCTGATTCCCGAGTCGGTTCTGTGAACGAATTGCTTTTAGTAATGGAACCCGGTTGCCCCCGTTACGGGATAGGACTTGCTGGAGTCTGAAGTGATTTCCCCACAGGGAAATAATCAGGGTGGTACCGGGATTTTATCGATTCGTCCCTGAGGCAGTTGCCTCAGTTACTTTTTAATTCCGTAAGGAGGAATTTCATTATGAACAAAATCAGAATCAGCGATGTGACGATGAAGCAGGCCGGGGATATCTCCCTGTCCTTTAAGGAAAAAATCGAGCTGAGTAAGCTGTTGGATAAGCTGGGCGTTGACCTGATCGAGCTGGAGCCCATCCAGCAGGCCAAAATTGACAGCCTGCGAATCAAGTCCGTTGCCGCCGCGGTGAAGGACAGCATCATCGCCGTCCCCGTGGCTCTGAATGAAGAAAGCGTCCAGCAAACCTGGAACGCCCTGAAGGAGGCCAAAAAGGCCCGGCTGCAGGTCTGCGCTCCCGTCAGCCCCGTTCAGATGGAGTACCTCTTCCATAAAAAGCCCGATGCCATGCTGGCGGCCATCCGGGATACCATCGCTGCCTGCGCCAAGGTCTGCGCCGATGTGGAATTCGTGGCCGACGATGCCACCCGCAGCGACCCCGTTTTCCTGTATGAGGCCGTCCGCACCGCCATCGCCGCCGGTGCCAAGACCGTCACCGTCTGCGATACCGCCGGTGCCATGCTGCCCAACGAGTTCACCGCCTTCATCCGGGAGCTGTATGCCAATGTGCCGGAGCTGAAGGAGGTCACCCTGGGCGTTTCCTGCTCCGATCATTTGTCCATGGCCGACTCCTGCGCCATCGCCGCCGTCCGCTACGGTGCCGGTGAAATCAAGGCCGCCGCCTACCGGCTGGATGTGGCCTCCCTGGCCAACGTGGCCAAGGTCCTCCAGGCCAAGGGCGAATTCTACAACGCCACCTGCGCCGTCCGCACCACCGTTATGAAGCGGATCACCGGCCAAATCGCCCGAATGTGCCAGACCGGCGGCAGCAAAATCTCCCCCTTCGCCGCCGGATTCCAGGAGGACGACGGCACCCTGTACCTGACCAGCCACGACGACCTGCCCGCCCTGATGAAGGTTGCCTCCCGGCTGGGCTACGACCTGTCCGAGGAGGACGGGGCCAAGGTATTCGAAGCCTTCCAGGTCATCGCCGAGAAGAAGGAAAAGGTCGGCGCCAAGGAGCTGGATGCCATCGTGGCCTCCGCCGCCATGCAGGTGCCCCCCACCTTCACCCTGGAGAGCTATGTGGTCACCTCCGGCAACACCATTTCCGCCACCGCCAACCTGAACCTGAAGAAGCAGGACAAGACCCTCTCCGGCGTTTCCCTGGGTGATGGCCCCATCGATGCGGCATTTCTCGCCATCGAGCAGATCACCGGCCACCACTATGAGCTGGATGATTTCCAGATTCAGTCCGTCACCGAGGGCCGGGAGGCCATGGCCCAGACCCTGGTAAAGCTCCGCTCCGGCGGCAAGGTCTATTCCGGCAAGGGCATCTCCACCGACATCGTGGGCGCAGGCATCCTGGCCTACATCAATGCCCTGAACAAAATCGTTTACGAGGAGGAAACCGTATGAAACTCTCCTTTTCCACCCGTGGCTGGGGTGATTTGAGCTGGCAGGCATTGCTGGACTCCGCCCTGGATATGAAATTCACCGGCATCGAGGTCTACAACCTCTTCAAGTTCCCCGAACTGACCGACCGGGGCGGCCCCTTCCATAAGCACACCATCGCCGCCACCGTCCGCCAGCTGCGGGACCTGAAGCTGACCATCCCCTGCATCGATACCTCCATGGACCTGTCCGCCAGCACCGCCGACGGCGATACCCTGGCCCAGATGATGGCCATCGCCCACGACCTGAAGGTTCCCTATGTGGTAGGCTGGGCCTCCGGCGATGACGAGGCCATGCTCCGGGCCAACATCGATAAACTGCTGCCCAAGGCCGAGGAGCAGGGTGTCTGCCTGCTGATCAAGACCAGCGGCATCTTCGCCGACACCGCCCGGCTGCGCTCCCTGCTGGAAAGCTACGCCAGCGACTGGCTGGGTGCCCTGTGGGATATGCACCACCCCTACCGGGATTTCGGCGAAAGCGCCGATGCTACCATTAAAAATCTTGGCACCTACGTCAAGCACGTCCACCTCCGGGACTCCGACGACAAGGACACCTACACCCTCATCGGCGAGGGTAACCTGCCCGTGGCCGACATGATGCGGGCCCTCAGCTCCATCAATTACGACGGCTTCATCTCCCTGGAATGGAAGCCCGAATGGATGGAGGATCTGCAGGACCGGGAGATCATCTTCCCCCACTTCGTCAACTACATGAGCCGGTTCAACAATCCCAGAACCCGCAAAAAATCCCTCTATTACAACCACGACGGCTCCGGCCAGTACGTCTGGAAAAAGGACGACCTGATTGATTTGACCTTCCCCCAGGTTCTGGACCGGATGGTGGAGGAATTCCCCGACCAGTACGCCTTCAAATACACCACCCTGGACTACACCCGAACATACGAGGAATTCCGCAACGATGTGGATAATTTCGCCCGGGCTCTGATTTCCATGGGCGTCCGCCCCGGCATGAAGGTCGCCATCTGGGCCACCAACGTCCCCGCCTGGTACATCACCTTCTGGGCCACCACCAAAATCGGTGCCGTCCTGGTCACCGTCAATACTGCCTATAAAATCCACGAGGCGGAATACCTGCTGCGCCAGTCCGACACCCATACCCTGGTGATGATCGAATCCGCCCTGGACTCCAACTACCGCAAGATCATCAACGAAATCTGCCCGGAAATCGAGAATACCAAGGCCGGCTCCCCCCTGCACTGCAAGCGCCTGCCCTTCCTGCGCAACGTCATCACCGTGGACTACCGGCAGAAGGGCTGCCTGACCTTCGACGAGGCCATGGCCCGCTGCGATATGGTCCCCCTGGAGGAGGTCCACCGGATGGCCGCCAACGTCCAGCCCGACGATGTTTGCAATATGCAGTACACCTCCGGCACCACCGGCTTCCCCAAGGGCGTCATGCTGACCCACTATAATGTTGTCAACAACGGCAAGTGCATCGGCGACCGGATGGGCCTTTCCACCGCCGACCGGATGATGATCCAGGGGCCCATGTTCCACTGCTTCGGCATGACCCTTTCCATGACCTCCTCCATGACCCACGGTGCCACCATGTGTCCTATGCCCTACTTCTCTGCAAAGGCATCCCTTGCCTGTATCAACCAGGAGCGGATCACTTGCTTTAACGGTGTGCCCACCATGTTCATCGCCATGTTCAACCACCCGGACTACCGCAAGACAGATTTTTCCCATATGCGCAGCGGCATCATGGCCGGCGCGGGCTGCCCCCCGGAGCTGATGCGCCGGGCCGCACAGCCCGATGAGATGAATATGCGGGGTATCGTCAGCGTCTACGGTCAGACCGAGTCCTCCCCCGGCAGCACCATGAGCGCATGGACCGATTCTC
>JAZQHH010000001.1:0-4751 GCA_045540495.1 Faecousia sp. | reverse complement strand
GATGGTCTTCTTCTGAGTGACGACGCAGGGGCCGGCTTCCACAACGGTAACCGGGATCACCTTGCCGCTCTCATCGAAGATCTGGGTCATGCCCACTTTCTTGCCGATGATTGCTTTCTGCATTTTGTTTACTCCTTTTTTAGGTTATTGGTTGACGACTCATTGGGAAGCCGCCAACATGT
This sequence comes from Faecousia sp., assembly GCA_045540495.1. Lineage (GTDB taxonomy): Bacteria > Bacillota > Clostridia > Oscillospirales > Oscillospiraceae > Faecousia. The sequence goes on along the minus strand of JAZQHH010000001.1, from coordinate 4,569 downwards.
CCCGTCCGCCCGATGCCAGACAGTGCGGGCAGCGGAAATTCCTTATATTATAATGTATAGGGAATTACAGCTTTATCTCAATCTCAACGCCAGCGGGAAGATCCAGGCTCATGAGGGCCTCGACGGTCTTCTGGTTGGGGTTGAGGATATCGATCAGTCTCTTGTGGGTTCTGCGCTCGAACTGCTCACGGGAGTCCTTGTACTTGTGGACAGCCCGAAGGATGGTAACGACTTCCTTCTTGGTGGGCAGCGGGATGGGGCCGGAAACAGCGGCGCCGTTGCGCTTCGCGGTCTCCACGATCTTGGCCGCGCTGGAGTCGATCAGCTGATGATCGTAAGCCTTCAGCCGGATGCGGATCATTTCCTGGTTTGCCATGGTTGTTTTCCTCCTAAAATTTCGTACTCAGTTTTGCGTGGGTATCTGGGTACGGTCGAACTGTTTTGTTCACGCCGCCGTGCGTATCATTCTGGGCCATGAAAAATGGCCGACGCAAGGCCGACCTTTCCCCTGTCGCCAGCGATATACGCAAGCGCAAACAGAAGCAGTTCAGCCGCCCGATGACCGGACATACTCCGCAGAAGTTACCGCCTTTCGACGCAATCTCCTGCATCATCGCATACGCGCATAGTATCCCTACACACGCTAGGATATGATACCACCCTTTTCCCCAAATGTCAAGAACAATTTCAGAATTTTTCACAAAAATTTTTGCAATAATTCAGTCATTCCGACGGAGTATTTTTATTGCATAAATGTATCCCCGCAGAGGACCTTCTCGCCCCCATTCAACGCGTCGATATAGCTGTAAATGATTGTTCAGCGGCCTAATACGACGCGCCAACCACAACAACCGTGTCATTGCGAGGCCGCAGGCCGTGGCAATTGCATGACCATATTTTTCTTCTAAATCACTTTGCTTATATTCCGTACCAATTTTGGATTTTTGATTCTTATATTCCATCACCGGGAAGCCTTTGGGTTGCCGCAACGAAACTATCAGTACCAATAGAATAATCACCGCTACCGCCACCAACAAGCAAATCAGCACACTTTTCTTCTTTTCCACAAAAACACCTCCTTTTTATAATTTTTGTATTGCATTTTCTAGATTATGTCAATCCGTTAAATTCCACAAATCTCTACATGAGTAATTATACGATTTTACATATAATTGCGTTAGTATAGATTTGAGGTGATTCTGTGAAAAATCCGAAGTATTACGACTCCCAAAAGGAGGCCACGGCCCGGTACAACAAAAAGGCCTACGACCGGATCAACGTAATTGTCAAAAAAGGTCAGCGGCAGATCATCAAGGACTTCGCCGCAAGCCAGGGAAAGAGCCTGAATCGGTTTATCTGCGACGCCATTGAATTCCAGATGAACCAGGCGAACAGCGAAAGCAGGTGACCCCTCCCCATTCGTCGGGAGTGTCGCCTGCTTTTCGCATTGCGGGGATGTTTTCAAAAAAAGTTGTAGGAAAACCGGAACAATTGTGCTATCATATATTAAGAGGTGCATGAACATGGAAAACGAACAGAAAGAAATTTACGAGCCCCGGCCCCGGTGGCAGGTTTGGCTGGCCCGGGTTGGGCTTGTCATTATGATCATCTGCGTCATCCTCTGGCTGTGGCACATCGCCAGCGGCGGGCAGATCCGATGAAAATACTCGGCATCGACCCCGGCTACGGGATCACCGGCTTCGGGCTGATCGAGGCGGAGCGGAATCAGTTCCGGCTCCTGCGATGCGGCGCCATCACCACGCCCCCGGGGATGGATTTTTCCGCCCGGCTGGAGATTATTTACGAGGATATGCGCCAGCTGCTGGACATGGCCAAGCCCGATGTGGTGGCCATCGAGGAGCTGTTTTTCGGGCAAAATGTCACCACCGGCATTGGCGTGGCCCAGAGCCGGGGGGTGATTCTGCTTGCCATCCGACAGGCCGGGCTGGAGATGTTTCAGTACAAGCCCATGCAGGTCAAGCAGGCGGTGGTGGGCTACGGCAACGCCACCAAGCACCAGGTTCAGGATATGACCAAGCGACTGCTCCACCTGACCGCCATGCCCAAGCCCGACGACGCAGCCGACGCCATCGCCATCGCCCTCTGCCACGCCCGCTGCTGCACATCGCTGCTGGCACAATGCCGCAATCAATAACTGCCATTACGAGCCCGTGGGGAGATTGCCACGTCGGGCTTCGCCCTTCTCGCAATGACAGTATTCTAGGAGGAAAACCATGCTCTACTACGTTTCCGGCCCTGTGGCTGTTTTGGAGCCGGGGCTGGCCGTGATTGACTGCGGCGGCGTCGGCTATGGCTGCCGGGTCACCGCTTACACCGCCGGGCAATTGAAGCTCAATCAGCCCGCACGGCTCTACATCACCGAATCCATCCGGGAGGACGCCTTTGATCTCTACGGTTTCATCAGCAAAGAGGAACAGCGGTGCTTTGAGCTGCTGACCTCCGTCACCGGCGTGGGACCCAAGGCCGCTATGGCCATCCTCTCTGCCGGCGGCCCCCAGAATTTCACCCTGGCCGTCATGACCGGGGACGAAAAAATGCTCACCGCCGCCCAGGGCGTGGGCAAAAAAATCGCCCAGCGAATCATCCTGGAGCTGAAGGACAAGGTTGGCGGCGCCAATGTGGAGCTGGATTTCTCCGGCCCCACCGTCTCCACCCCGGTCCAGGCCGGCAACAGCGCAGCCCTGGCTACCGCCGCCCTGCAGGAGCTGGGCTACTCCCCCGCCGAAATCGCCGCCGCCCTCAAGGGCGTGGACCCCAAGGCCACCACCGAAGAAATGGTCCGCTACGCCCTAAGAGCTATGGTGATGAAAGGCTAAATATCCGAGATACGAGATACAAGATACGAGATACGAGATATGCTAATGAATATCTCGTATCTCATATCTCATATCTCATATCTCCTTTTGGAGGTTTTTATGAGCTTAGAATTCTCTCAGGAACTGGATACACCCCTGATTTCTCCGGTCTATGCCCCCCAGGATGCGGGGGAAATCGGCCTGCGGCCCAAGCTGCTCTCCGACTACACCGGCCAGGAGAAGGCCAAGGGGAATCTTTCTATTTATATTGAAGCCGCCCGCCGCCGGGGCGAGCCCCTGGACCACACCCTGCTCTACGGCCCTCCCGGTCTGGGCAAGACCACTCTGGCAGGGGTCATCGCCAACGAGATGGGGGTGAACATCCGGGTCACCTCCGGCCCCGCCATCGAAAAGCCCGGCGACCTGGCGGCGCTGCTGACCAACCTGAACCCCGGCGACATCCTGTTTATCGACGAAATTCACCGTCTGAACCGGGTCGTTGAGGAAATTCTGTACCCCGCCATGGAGGATTTCGCCATCGATATCATTGTGGGCAAGGGCCCCAGCGCCAACTCCATCCGGCTGGATCTGCCGAAATTCACCCTGGTGGGCGCCACCACCCGGGCCGGGCAGCTCTCCGCTCCCCTGCGGGACCGGTTCGGCGTTTCCCTGCGGCTGGAGCTGTACACACCGGAGGAGCTGTCGAAAATCGTCACCCGCTCCGCCACCATCCTGGGCATGGACATCGACCCCCAGGGCGCTCTGGAGATTGCCTCCCGGAGCCGCGGCACCCCCCGGCTTGCCAACCGCTTTCTGCGGCGGGTCCGGGACTTCGCCATGGTCCTGGGGGACGGCGTGATTACCAAAGAGGCCGCCGATCTGGCATTACAGCGGTTGGAGGTGGATCACCTGGGCCTGGATGCCATTGACCGGCGGATGCTCACCGCCATCATCCGCAACTATTCCGGCGGCCCGGTGGGTCTGGAAACCCTGGCCGCCACCATCGGCGAGGGGGCCGTCACATTGGAGGATGTGTACGAACCCTACCTGGTGCAGCTGGGATTTTTGACCCGGACTCCCCGGGGCCGGTGCGTCACCGCCCTGGCCTACGACCATCTGCACATCCCCTACGAGGGCCAGACCGCTTTCGACATGGGCTGACAATTGGAATGTTGCATAAATCCGCAAAAAATTTCAGATTTATTTTCATAAAGTATTGACAAATCCAAAAGCATTGTGTATAATGCATCCCGTGGCAATGCCACTATTCTATTTTGACTCCGCGTATTATCCGATCCACAAGAAAGGCTGTCACGGGGCACATTAACCGAAGAGAGGTAAAATCCAATGTACGAAGACAAGACTTTAGTTTGCAAAGAGTGCGGCAACGAGTTCGTGTTCACCGCCGGTGAGCAGGAGTTCTACGCTGAGCGTGGCTTCCAGAACGAGCCCCAGCGCTGCAAGGCCTGCCGTGACGCTCGCAAGAATGCTACCCGTGGCCCCCGTGAGTTCTTCACCGCTACCTGCGCCCGTTGCGGCGGCGAGGCCAAGGTTCCCTTCGAGCCCAAGTCCGATCGCCCCGTGTTCTGCAGCGAGTGCTTCGCTCAGATGCGCGCCAACGGCTAATAACGCAAACAATCTCAGGGTCGGTTTCACCGACCCTGATTTTTTTGGCTGTTATTTATTGAATGTGCGATAAATGATTGTTTAGCGCACTAAGATCATGCTGTCATTGCGAGGCCCGAAGGGCCGT